>NZ_JAXGFR010000010.1:0-190051 GCF_041008775.1 Pseudophaeobacter sp. C1-32P7
CTTCATTGTAAGCCGACCAGTTCGTGGTCTTATACTTCGTAGGGGCCCAACTGCTCATACCTTCCAGCTATCACGCTGGATTCACGCAGTGAATCCCTCACCCGATTTGCGCAACAAGGCCGTTGTGCTATGCCGACCTTGGCGCGACTGTGTCTCTGGCCGACCACGCAAAGGGGGGCAAGATGCTTCAGCTTTATTCCGCGATTTGGCGCGTAAGCGGTCCGCGCCAAATTGTACTGATCCTGCTTTCTCTGTCCATAGCCGCACTCGCGGCCGCGCCGCTCAAGTTTCAGCAGGACATCGTGAACCTTCTGACCGAAGGCTCTTTTGACACGTCGGAGCTCTTCATTCTCGGGGGCGGCATGATGGGCGTGGTCCTGCTCAGCCTTGGCCTGAAGTGGCTTATGGGATACCGATCTCAGATCCTTGGGGAGGACGTCATTCGTCTACTTCGCAGCAGACTGCTGGATGGGGCCGTCAGTGAACAAGGAATAAACGGTCGTGTTCGCACCGGCGCACTGTCGACCGCGATTTCGGCCGAAGCCGAAGAGCTTGGCAAGTTCACCGGGTCCGCCATCTCGGAACCGGTGATGCAGTTGGGGACCTTGATCAGCGTGATCGGCTTCATCGCATCAACGCAACCCGTGCTGGGTGTCGTAGCGCTTTCGATGCTGGTTCCGCAGATCGGGATCGTGGTCTTCTCTCAGAGCAAGATGAACATGTTGCTAGCCAAGCGGGTGAAGATTCTGCGGCGCGCGGCTGACCAGCTGACAGAGACTGAGCTGCGCGCTGCCGTGACTTCGGTGAAGGAAGACTTCGACCGTATCTATGAAACCAGACGCACCATGTTTCACTGGAAGCTGTCGACGAAGTTTATTCTGAGCGCCATCAACGGTGCAGGCACGGTCTTTGTCTTCATGCTGGGCGGAGTGCTTGTTCTTGAGGGTAGAACGGATGTCGGCACGGTCGTGGCCGCGACCCTAGGATTGAGTCGACTGCAAGCGCCGACGGCATTTCTGATCGCCTTTTATCGCCAGGTCAGCGCTAATCGCGTGAAGTTCGAACTGCTTCGTACGCTGCCTTTAGGACAGGCTGCAGCAAGCACATGAGCATTGTGGGCTGCGGGGAACAGCCCAAAGCAACCATTCAGCCAGCGCCCTTACGCAGCTGGTGTTTAGCATCCTTGTTGAGGCAAAAGGGTCAAGAAAGGTGGAACGAAGCGAGATCATGCGTGGCAGTGAACATGGCGCGCCGAGCTGACTGGATCCCACATCGGTCCTGTTGCTGATCAAGCGGTTTGATCTCGGTCAAAGTCCCGCCTCAGTACCACAGTCTAATGTTGAAGCGAACAAAACTCACATCGCCCTTTTGGGGTGCGGTCCAGTGTTTGGATTCTGCACGGTGGCTGCTGCTCGTTCGCATACAGATTTGCTGGACTTCGCCTGTCGGTAGTCCGCCCATTTTTCTACAAGCTTGGAGATTTGATATGATACGTACGATCACCATGGCCGTCGCCATCGGATTGATGTCCAATATTGTTTCAGCAGAGGAACGTTACGATCTGGTCATCACCGGCGCGCGCGTCGTCGATCCCGAAACGATGCTGGACCAAGTTCGCAATATCGGCATTTCTGGCGAAGAGATCGCCATCGTCACACCAGAAGCGATCAGCGGTGCTGACGTGATTGACGCCAGCGGGTTGATCGCCGCTCCGGGTTTCATCGATTTTCATGCCCATGGCCAGGACCCCTACAGCGAGAAGGTTTCCATCTTCGACGGTCGCACGACACAAATGGACCTTGAAGCGGGCGCCCTGCCGCTTTCGGACTACTATGAAGCCAAGGCCGGAATCTCGCTGGCGAATTATGGAGCGTCGGTTGGCCATGCTTCTGCCCGTCTATTGTTGATGGATGGCGTAGAGTCCCACGGCAGCCCAATGATGACCCACGCTCTGCAAAAGGCGGGTAAGACTGGCAATCAATGGTCCGTCAACCAAGCCACGGATGAACAACTGGATCAGATCGATGATTTGGTTACAGACGGAATTCATAATGGTGGACTCGGGATTGGCGTCATGGTCGGATACTATCCATCCGCCCGCAGTGAAGGCATCGCTCGGATGGCGCGCGTTGCGTCTGACAACCACAGTTTCCTAACCACTCATCCCCGCTACCTTAGCAACATTGCCCCTAGTGGAGTGTTAGGGCAGCAAGAATTCATTGCCTTGTCGATGGCATATGACGTGCCACTGGTATTGCACCACATTCCGACAAACGCCCTATCCGATACAAAAGCCGCGCTTGCCATGGTTGACCGGGGCAACGCGAATGGCGCGACGATCCTGGGAGAAGCCTTTCCCTATGTGAAAGGTTCAAGCTTCATCGCCGCCGAGATCCTCTCTCCGGGGTGGCAGGAACGGACCGGCATGGACTATTCGGACTTGATTTGGGTCGAAACCGGGGAAACGCTGACCGAGGAGACTTTCAACAAATATCGCGCCGAACGTCCCGATGGCTTCTTCGTGATGGAGCACATAAAAGAACCCGACATGATGGCCGCCATCTTGCACCCGGACATCATCATCGGCAGCGATGGTATGCCGCTGGTTGATGATGACGGGCATTCATTGCCTTTTGACGCACCATTCGGAGCTGGTCTTGGCCACCCACGCAGCGCAGGCACGTTTGGCAAATACCTCAGGATCGCGATCGACGATGGCACCCTGACCATGCCGCAGATCATCGCCAAAACAGCCTATTTGCAAGCTGAATTCCTTGAGCCTTTCGCCCCGTCAATGGCAAAACGTGGTCGGCTTCAAGCGGGAACATTCGCTGATATCACTATCTTCGATCCAGACGAAGTGAATGGAATGGCAGGGTACGATGCTGGGACGAACAGCCTCGCCTCCAAAGGCTTCGTACATGTTATCGTCAACGAACATCCGGTGATCCGTGATGGAGAATTGAACGCGGATGTTCATCCCGGGGAGGCAATTCGCGCCGGGCAGTGAGCGATGGATCACTGAATAGGTCGTGCCCGGTATCTGAAACGACGGTCTAAAGTGGTCAATTCAAGCGACCACGTCGGTCGAGTCAGCCGATGCGTAGACCTCTGGCTGAACGGTAGCTTTCGGTCGCTATGCCTACTGCATGGCACTCATTACATACTTTGCAAATCCGCTTCCTGCGCTTCGCTGACCTTGATGCCGGGCGCAGCATCCCCTGGGTCAACTGAGCAGACTTGAAGACCCGCTTTCAGGAAGCCTTTCGCGCACGCAACAGTGCCTTCGCTGCGCCTCGCATGAATGCCGTGATTGGGGCTGGAGGGCCGCCCCACGAGACTGGCAGAAACTATTCCAGCGCCTAAACTCTGATAAGGGCTGCTATGAACAGCCCAAGTCATCGGGGAGGGGTTGGGGTAAAGACCGGGACGCGCTTGGCGCGCCCCGGATCAGGCCGTTTAACGGAACAGCTGCTGTAGGGTCTGTGGCGCCGAGTTGGCAATCGAGAGCGCCTGTACACCCAGCTGTTGCTGGGTTTGCAACGCCTTCAATCGGGCGGATGCTTCTTCCATATCAGTATCCACCAGCGCACCGATGCCGCTCTTCATCGCGTCGGACACCTTTGAGACGAATTCGGACTGCTTCTCGATGCGGGCTGCCGAAGCCCCCAGGGCGGCGGCGCCGTCAACCGCAGTCTGAATCAGAGCCTCAATGTCGTCGATGGAAGCTTCAGCGTTTGCGGCAGTGTCGACCACTACGGTTGTCAGGTCCAGGCTGGCTTCAAAATCGACCGAGCTTACGGTGATGTTCGACGCGGTGACTGTACCCGTGGAATCGCGGTCCAGCGAGGACAGAACGGTCAGATCGCCGCCAGCGGTGTTCAGCAGGTTCGCACCATTAAACTGCGACCCTGTGATGATCGAGGTGATCTGGTTTTTCAGCTCGGTGACTTCAGCTTCGAGTTTCCCGTTGTCCACGTTCTCCCCAGTTGCATTGACCACTTTTTCCTTCATTTCCTTCAGAAGGTCGGTGATCTGTTCGGCCCCGGCCGTTGCAACCGCCACCGTGGATTCCCCCAGAGCCAGCGAGTCGCCCACGGCGTTGAAGCCGGCAACATCCGACTCCATGACTTTCGAGATCGCCCAGATGGCCGAGTTGTCCTTGGCCGTTGCGACATCCTTACCGGTGGAAATCGCGTTCTGGGTGCTCTCCAGGTTCATGTTGATGGAGTTCAGAGTCTGCAGAGCGACCATTGCGCCGTTGTTCGTCAGAATGCTGGTCATAGCTTTCATTCCTTTAGCAATATGAGACGTTTCGTCTCGCGTGTTTGATGCCCCGAAGGGCGTCTCTGACGTCTTTCTGACGATGCGTTAAGCCATCCGGCTTCCGCGCCCCCCCGTTTCCCAAGGCGCGAGGGAACATTACCGTGAGGTTTGCTAAGGAAGTGCTAAATGGGAGGCCAAGCTTATGTGAAATCCCTCAAGGGCTTTGTGACCTTGCACATACATAAGGGCTGGCTGGCATTTGATGGCGGGGACCAGGTGCGATATTGCTACGCGCCCCTTGCCGCAGCGCCGCAGGTCCGGTGTCGAGCCCGGAGCGGTGCTTGCCTCCCAGAAATTGCGTCGTCATAGTTTGAAACATGGAATATCCGCCTTGGTTGCCAGCCCCGGAAAACACACACGCAGGCAGAATTCTTGCGATCGCCCGCTGCATCTTTGACATGCACTTCTGCATAGAAAACCCACGCGAAAGCGGGCCGATGAAGGTCTTTGACAATATGTGCAGTGGCGACCTTGAAAAATCTGCGACAGTTCTGAACCTTGCGGGCTTCACAGAATTTATTGATGACTTTGGGCGAAGGAGTATTTTTTCCTGTGAACCAAAGGACTTCTCCGTAATAGCCAATTCCGAAAGAGCCCTAAACGTTGATCCTAAACTTGTTTCGGAAGCAGTCATTCGCCTCGCCAGCGGTTCTGTTTGCTCAAGCGAGGAAATCCAGTATCTAGCCAACGAACTGGAGTAAGGGCCTTGAGTTCAAATCACCGCTTTTCCCGCATTCCCGCCGTTCGAAGGTGGTCGGCGGCTGCGCCTGCGGCGAAGGTCAGCTCTTCCTTGTGCGCCTGCGGCATGGATCGCTCGCCATGTCGCCAGATCCGCCGGCTTTGCAAAGGTCGCTACCAGCGCTTAGCCGACGGTCGTGCAGGATACGTTGACGGGCAGCTGAGCTACTCCCCATCTCTTGGACATGATCTGGTGTAATTTAAGCTACCCGTTGCACCTGCTGATCGGGTTGGTAGATATCATTTCTCTGCCAGTAGACCAGCGCCGGAGGCTTGCCGCCAAGGGCTGAATGAGAGCGCTGGTGGTTGTAGAAGGTCATCTATTTCCGGATGGCCGCTTTCGTTTCCGAACCGGTCTCCCAAGCGTGCAGGTAGACGCATTCGTATTCCAGTGTCCGCCATAATCTCTTGATGAAGATGTTGGTCCGCTGCCCGGCAGGGCATTGCGCAGCAATGTCCCGAGAGGGGAGCCCCCCCCCTTTCCGCCCATTGAGATCCGCACGCCGGATCGGCGAAGCCGGTCCGTCCAAGCAAAGGAGGCAAACTGAGATCCTTGATCGGTATTCATTATCTCGAGCGGGCCGAACTTGTGGATGGCCTTGTTCAGCGCGACCTTCGCCTTGAACTTGGGTGCGTGCTGTTTCAGTTTCGACATCTCTGATCTCTTTCTCGTCGAAGATCTGCAGACTGCAAGTCGTAGCTTATGTCAGTGTCCGAATTTCGGGGGGGAGCTCAGACACGCGCCGGTGCCACAGCGCGATCCTCGCGCGCGACGCGGTGCCGATCATTCCGATCCGCAAGAATGGTCGATTGTGGAAGGAAGACTGCCCGGCAGCATGCGTCCGCAACGAAACCCTGCGCGCCATCCGATACTATGGCCGGGACTTCTGGAAGCGCTGGACGGGCTATCACGCCCGAAGTCGGGTCGAAGCGAAGATGCGCTGCCTGAAAGCCTTCGGAGAACGCATCGACGCCAGAGACCCCGACTGCCAGACCGCCAAAGTCCACATCCGCATTGCCCTTATGAACCGCTTCTCGGCCCTCGGCACCGCCGAGGTCCAACGCGTGTCATAACGACAACGGAGTAAGGAGAAGTCACCTCTCACGCGTGGGTAATGCAACAACGCCCGCCGACAGCCAGAGTTCGACGCCCCCAGTCGCGCCAGCAACAACACGAACGGGCTGATTATTCCTGATGGGCGCCCCGCTCATCCCATAAAGCTATTGGGAGAGAGAGCATTTGCCAGAAAGTGCAGGTTCTCCCGCAGGCTGTCACGCGATGCAGGCCCACCAAGAGAAACACGCAGCTGTTCGCCCGGACTGCCCAAAACGGTAAAGGCATCCGAGGGCATCACCCCGATCTGGCGCCGGGCCATTCGAGCGACCACTTCGGCGCGGTTCAGGCCCTCAGGCAGTTCAAGCCACAGATTGAAGGCATTGTCAGCACTGCGATATTGGACACTTGTCAGAACCTCGGCCGCAATCGCCTGCCGCGCAGCGCTTTCGTACCGGATAAAGCGGCGAATGCCATCTGCGGTACCGTCCTCGATCCACTGGGTCACCAGCGCCATAGACAGGGGTGAGGGCATCACCGACAGCGCGCGGATCGCCTGCGCCAGATGGTAGGCACAGCGCGGCGTCGGCGCGATCGTAAATGCGAGGCGCAAACCTGCCCCGATGCATTTCGCAAGCCCTCCGATATGCCAGGTCAGCTCCGGCGCTGACAGCGCGATGGGCGCAGGCCCTTTGGCCGGGATAAAGCCGTAGGCATCATCTTCGATCAGCATAAGCTGGTGCCGCCGCAAGACCGCGGCCACATCCAGGCGCCGGGTCTCGGGCATGGTCAGCGTAGTGGGGTTCTGAAGCGTCGGGTTGAGGTACAGCATTTTGGGCCCATGTTCGCGGATGGCCGCATCCAGCGCATCCGGCAGAATGCCGTCCTCATCCATCTCGATCCCGACCAGACGCAACCCGAACCGCCCCGCTACGCTGCGGAAACCCGGATAGGTAATGGCCTCGCACAACACCGTATCGCCGGGCTGGGTATTAATCGACAGGATTGCAGCCATTGTTGCATGGGCGCCAGGAGTGACCGCAACACGTTCCAGCGCTGGCACCATGCCCCGCATGCTGAGCCAGCTTGAGGCAGCCACCCGGTCGCGCTCCGACCCGGTCGCGCTTTGATAGCGCAGCAGATCGATGAGATTGGCCGATACATATCCCAGCCCCTCCTGCATCCGGCGGCGCAGGCCGGGATCGTCGGGTTCGGGCGGCATGTTCATCAGCAGATCCGCCTCACCGGCGCGGGACGGATCAGGGCGGTCGGTGATCACATGGTTTTTGACGAAGGTACCGCGTCCAACATGGCTTTCCACCAGTCCACGCGCCTGGGCCTCGGCATAAGCGCGCGACACCGTGGTAAAGTCGATCCCCAGCGCCGCCGCCAGCCGTCGCTGCGGCGGCAGCCGCTTGCCATCCCCCAGCCGCCCGCTCCGGATGTCCTCTGCGATCGCGTCTGCAATGGCCTGGTAACGGGGTTTGCCGCTTTCGAGAGCGTCGGGAATCCAGTCGATCATCTGTGTCCTGCCATTAGGGGTATGAGGTCATATGCGATGCCCCTGCAAAATTGATGGGACAATTGTATGCCTTCATGGAATCATTGACCGGATGAGCGCAACTCCCGCGCTGCGTTTGAACCTTATTTCGGTCAAATTCGTGGATTCCTGGAGCGTAATCGCTCAAAATTCCAGCATAATGCCTGAAGATGTACCCGCTTTGCGTCTTTTATTGTATGCAGATTACACTGTCTATTGATGCAATCAATTTGGCCGCGCCATCCCTGTAGACACCATCAACAAGGAGGCCAAAATGCCTGAAGTCACCAAGGAAGCGCACAAGGACGGAGATTTCTTCGTCAACTACGAAGAAAAAGTCTTTGAAGACGTCAAAGCAAAAGAAGGCGAGAAGGCCCTTGTCACCTTCCACACCGTCGCCTTCGAAGGCTCCATCGGCCTGGTCAACATTCTCAATGCCATCCGCTTGAACCGCAAAGGCTACGAGACCTCGATCCTGCTTTACGGTCCCGGCGTGACCCTGGGGATTCAGCGCGGTTTCCCGACGCTGGGTGACGAGGCCTTCCCGGGCCATCAGAACTATGCCGCGAACATGAAGAAATTCATGAGCGAAGGCGGCAAGGTCTATGCCTGCCGGTTTGCTCTGCAAGCGCTCTACGGCCACGGCGAACCCTCGCTGCTGCCCGGCATTACCCCGATCGCTCCGCAGGACGTGCTCGACTGCATCCTGCTGCACAAGAACGCCGACGCGGTCATCCTCGACACCTGGACGGTTTAATCCACGACACCACGGGGGCCTTGTTCGGTCCCCTGCCCCGAGCCGTCTATTCCGGCGGCTCGGCTCCTCCCGAAACCAGAGGCACAGCCATGCGAACCGACACCATCCGCGCCGCCGCCGTCCAAATCGCACCGGACCTGTCCGGTCGCGCAGGCACCATAGAACGCGTGCTCAACGCCCTTGCCGACGCCGCCGACAAGGGCGCGCAGTTCATCGTCTTTCCCGAAACCTTCGTGCCCTATTACCCCTATTTCAGCTTTGTGCTGCCACCGGTCCAGCAGGGTGCCCCGCACCTGGACCTGATGCAGGAAGCGGTCGTCGTGCCCTCACCGGAAACCGAGGCGGTGGCAGATGCCGCCCGCAAGCGCGGGGTCGTGGTGGTGCTTGGCGTAAACGAGCGCGATCACGGCTCGCTTTATAATACACAGCTCATTTTTGACGCCGACGGCACGCTTGCCCTGAAGCGCCGCAAGATCACGCCGACCTACCATGAACGCATGGTCTGGGGGCAGGGCGACGGCGCTGGTCTGAAGGTGGTGGAGACGAAGGTCGGCCGTGTCGGCGCTCTGGCTTGCTGGGAACATTACAACCCGCTGGCGCGCTATGCGCTGATGACCCAGCACGAGGAAATTCACGCCGGCCATTATCCCGGCTCTCTGGTCGGAGATATCTTCCGCGATCAGATCGAAGTGACGATGCGCCATCACGCGCTGGAATCGGGATGCTTTGTTGTCCACTCCACCGGCTGGCTCAGCGAAGAACAGATCAGCCAAATTCACCCGGATCCGGCGCTGCAAAAGGCCATGCACAGCGGCTGCATGACCTGCATCATCTCTCCCGAAGGGCGCCATCTGGCCGAACCTCTGACCTCTGGTGAAGGCATCCTGATCGCGGATCTCGACATGAAGCTCGTCGCCAAGCGCAAGCGGATGATGGACAGCGTTGGCCATTACGCCCGCCCCGAGCTTTTGTCGCTGAACCACAACGCAAGCGCTGCCCAGACGCGCCACGTCACCGAACCCACACCGGACCTGCAGGAGGATTGTCAGGATGCTTGATCACGCCGAACTCATCACCGAGTTGCAGACTCACGGAATGCGACTGGTCGACCCCAGCGCCGGACAGGAAAGCCGCCGCGGCGGCGCAGGGCCATCGGATCACAAGGCCATCACTATCGGTGAGCGCACCGTCATGATCCCGGTGCATACCGCACCCAGCTTCGACAGCCCCTACCTCGTCGAGGCGCCAGACCCCACTGGCGCCGCCCGCGTCACCCGCGCCGGGACTGAAATCGCAAAGGTCCGTTTTCCGACGGCCGCAAAGTTCTACCAGCTGAAAACAGCGGACGGCATTCCCTATAGCCATATCGCAACGCTGCATTCCAAGGATGTGCTTGCCACCACCGTCCTGCAGACCTGTATTCGCTACGAGAGCCGCAAGAAGACCTGTCAGTTCTGCTCCATCGGCCAGAGCCTCGCCGCCGGGCGCACCATCGCGCATAAGACGCCTCAGCAACTGGCCGAGGTCGCAAAGGCTGCAGTCGAACTCGATGGCGTGACGCATATGGTGCTCACCACCGGTACACCTGCGGGCAAGGATCGCGGCGCCAAGGTGCTGTGTGAAAGTGCTGAGGCCATCAAGGCGGCGGTGGATCTGCCGCTGCAGGGCCAATGCGAGCCGCCCGAGGATGACGCCTGGCACCAGCGCATGTTCAATGCGGGGATCGACACGCTGGGCATGCATCTTGAAGCGGTGACGCCCGAGGTGCGCCAGCGGATCATGCCGGGCAAGGCATCGGTACCGCTGGAGAAATACTTCTCCAGTTTCGAGGCGGCAGTGAAGGTCTTCGGCCGCGGGCAGGTCTCCACCTATATTCTGGCGGGACTGGGCGACAGCCGCGAGGCGATCCTCGATATGGGCGAAAAGCTCTGCGCGATGGGCGTCTATCCCTTCGTGGTGCCCTTCGTGCCGATCTCCGGCACACCGTTGGAAAGCCATCCCACCCCGACATCCGAATTCATGGCGTCGATCCTGCGTCCGCTAGGCCAGATGATCACCCTGGCCGGGATTCGTTCGTCCGAGATGAAGGCCGGCTGCGGCAAATGCGGTGCCTGCTCGGCACTATCCAGTTATGAAAAGCTGAAGGTACCCGTAAAGGGAGCCCCGGCATGATCGAACTTGAACCACGTCATTTTCAATGCCCAGGCTACTACATCCGCGCCGCCTCAAAGGCGTTCGAGGCCGAGGGCGCAACCGCACTGCGTCACCGGGTGTTCGTCAAGGAGCAGGGAATTTTCCCGGATCACGACCGGGATGATATCGACCTGATTGCCACCCATCTGGTGGCGCTCTCTACCTATGCCCACGAAGCCGATCAGGTGGTCGGAACCGTGCGCATTCACGAAGAGGCACCGGGTCTTTGGTGGGGTTCGCGCCTAGCTGTGGACCGGGATTTCCGCGCCGTCGGGCATCTTGGGGCAGAGTTGATCCGTCTTGCGGTCTGCTGCGCCAATGCGCGGGGCTGTGATCGTTTCCTGGCCCATGTGCAGATGCAGAATGTGCCTCTGTTTCACCGGATGCACTGGAAGTCTTTGGAAGAGGTCACCATTCACGGGACACCCCATATGAAAATGGCCGCCGATCTCATTCACTATCCGCCCTGTCCGGATCCGGTTTCTGGCTGGTATCACCGCGCCCCTGTGCGGGAGCATCTGTCATGACAACGCCCGCAGAGCTTGTCGAACGGTTGCGCAGCCATCCCTCCATCCGCTCCAAGCTGGGCATCGCCCATGCCACGCGGGTGCTGGAGCTGACGTCGCAGACCGCCGGGCGGCCTGGCGACGATGCCGCCGCCCTGCCCTGCGACGGCGGCTATGACCTCTTCGCGGGTGAGGGCTTCATCCCCGCCTTTATCGCGGATGATCCGTGGTTTGCCGGCTGGTGCGCGGTGATGGTGAACCTTTCGGACATCGCTGCCATGGGCGGGCGCGGCACCGCAGTGATCGATCAGGTCTGGGCCCCGGATGCTGAGGCGGTGAAACCGCTGCTTAAAGGTCTGCGCGACGCCTCAGCTGTCTATGGCGTGCCTCTGGTTGGGGGGCACACCAATCTCGCCGCCCCCGCCCTTGGCCTTGCGGCCTCGGTGCTCGGCAAGGCGCAGCGCCTGATCACCAGCTTCGACGCAATGCCCGGCGATGTGCTGATCGCCGCAATCGATCAACGCGGCGCCTACCGCAATTTCGACAATTTCTGCGCCGCTTTGGAAGCCCCCTCCGACCGGCTGCGCGCGGACTTGGCGCTTCTGCCTGCACTCGCCGAAGACGGGCTGGTGCGCGCAGGCAAGGACATCAGCCAGGGCGGCATCGTCGGCACCGCGCTGATGCTGGCGGAATGCTCGGGCGTCGGCCTCGACATCGACCTGACCGCGATCAACCCACCCGCTGGTGTGCCGCCGGAGCGCTGGCTGCGCAGCTTCCCGAGTTTCGGCTTCCTCCTCACCGCGCCCGCCGATCAGGCAAAGGAGGTTTGCGAGCGGTTTGAAAGCCGCAACATCACCACAGGCGTGATGGGTCGCGTCACCGAAGGGCCCACCGTCACAATGAGCAACACAGACGAGACTGCGCTGTTCTGGGACCACGCCCAAACCCCCTATCTGGATCTTGGAGACCACCATGCCTGAAACATTCTGGACCGTCCGCTGGCCGGACGGCAGCGAAGAGAAACTTTATTCCCCCTCCAGCGTGGTGGCAGAGCTGTTTGAAGCCGGTCAGACCTATCCGGTCCCAGACTTCCTGCACCGCTCCCGCATCGCGCTGCAACGCGCCTCCAACCGGGTGGAGCGGAAATTCGGCTACGCCTGCAGCTCTGCCATGGCCCAGCTAGACCGGATCGAGGCGAAGATAGACGCCCTTCCGCACCAGGATGGCGCCAGCATCACATGCCTGAACATCACGCAATGAGGAACACCACCATGAAAGATACCCAGATCCCCCATATTCCGGTGGTCATCGTCGGCGGCGGTCAAGCCGGGCTTTCGACGGCCTATTGCCTCAAACAGAAAGGCATCGAGAGCACCATCTTCGAGCGTCATGAGAAATTCCACTCCTGGCGTAACAACCGCTGGGACAGCTTTTGCCTTGTCACCCCCAACTGGCAATGTCGCCTGCCCGATTTCCACTATGATCGCGAATATGGTGGCACCGATCCTGACGGTTTCATGCTGAAGGACGAAATCACCGCCTATGTCGATGCCTTTGCAGAGATGACCCAGCCGAACCTGCGCGAAGGCGTGGATGTCACCCGAGTCGTGCCGCGTGATGGCGGCTTTACCGTCGAGACCTCGGTGGGCACATGGACCTGCGAGCAGGTGGTGATCGCCACTGGCGGATACGACACGCCCATCGAACCGGCCTATGCCAAGAACCTGTCTCCCGAGATTTTTCAGATGCACTCAGTCGACTATCGCAACGTCGAGCAGTTCCCCGAGGGTGGCGTTCTGATCGTCGGCACCGGCCAATCCGGCGTGCAGCTAATGGAGGATTTCACCCGTGCGGGCCGCGACGTCCATCTGGCGGTCGGCCCTGCGCCGCGCAGCCCCCGCAAATACCGGGGCCGTGATGCGACCGACTGGCTTTATGACGCGGGGCATTACAACCTCACCATTGCCCAACACCCGGACCCGCACAAGGCGCTGACCCAGACCAATCACTACATGTCCGGGCGCGATGGCGGCAAGGAGATCGACCTGCGCAAGTTCCATGTCGATCACGGTGTGGAACTTTATGGCTCCCTTGCGGACATGGACGGTACATCGGTCAAGTTCCTGCCGGACCTCACCAAAAACCTTGATGACGCCGACCGCTCCTACGTCGGCATCCGCAATCAGATCGACGCCCATATCCAATGGGAAAGCATCGATGCCCCGGTCGAACCGCCCTTCGAAAAAGTCTGGGAGCCCGCAGAGGAACGCACCGAGATTGATCTGGCGGAGGCGGGAATTTCTTCCGTGCTCTGGGCCATCGGGTTCCGGCCCGATTATTCCTGGATCGAAGCCGATGTGTTCGACGCGCGCGGCAAGCCTGTCTTTGACCGCGGCGTGACTGCGCAACCAGGGCTGCATTTCATCGGTCTTGGCTGGCTTAACACCTGGGGGGGGTCAGGCCGGTTCCTCGGCATCGAAGAAGACAGCCGCTATCTGGCAGATCAGATCGCGGCGCAGGTCCACACCGGCGTCAAGCATTCTGAGTATGCGTAAATTACGTCCCCCGGCTGGAGCACCTGCATCGGGTACTCCGGCTTGGGCCTGGGGAGGGGCCTCCACTACTATGGCCGGGCCTTCTGGAAGCGCTGGACGGGCTATCACGCCCGAAGTCGGGTCGAAGCGAAGATGCGCTGCCTGAAAGCCTTCGGAGAACGCATCGACGCCGGAGACCCCGACCGCCAGACCGACGAAGTCCACATCCGCATTTCCCTCATGAACCGCTTCTCGGCCCTCGTCACCTCCGAGATCCAACGCGTGTCATAACGACAACGGAGTAAGGGGAAGTCACATCTCACGCGTGGGTAATGCAACAACGCCCACTTGAACGGACTACATCACAGAAAGTATTCTAATCGCAAAGGCTTGCAAGGTGCGTATGTCCTGTGTGGATGGCTCCTGCATTGCAAGCGATTTTTGCGATTGCGATGGTCTGTCAGTACAGTCGTATGTCCGGCCTGTTTGCGTGGCTATTGCCACTGGCCCTGATGAGTGTGAACAGGCATGCAAAATTGACCCCGTAGCGGGGTGATCGGCGTCCAAAAATGACCCCCTTACACTGATGTGGATGATGCCCCCGAGGTCATCGGGGAGCACAGTGTGGGATGTTGGTTGTGGAGACGATTGCGAAGATCCGTCGGGCGTATTTTCAGGACAAGAAGTCAATCAAGCAGATCTGCCGGGAACTACGGGTTTCGCGGAATACGGTGCGGAAGGTGATCCGATCCGGCGTGACGAAGATGACGTATGAACGCACGATCCAGCCTCAGCCGAAGATCGGGCCTTGGAAAGGCATGCTCGACGAGATGCTGGCGGCCAACGCCCGAAAGCCCAAGCGCGAGCGGCTGACCCGCATCCGCATCTTCGAGGAACTCCGGGCCCAAGGATATGATGGCGGCTATGATGCGGTCCGGCGATACGCGGCCACGTGGTCCAAGGAGGAACAGGAGGCCTCGGCCGCTGCCTATGTGCCGCTGATCTTCGACCCAGGCGAGGCCTACCAGTTCGACTGGAGCCACGAGATTGTGGTGATCGATGGAGCGACGACAACCGTGAAGGTGGCGCATGTCCGGCTTTGCCACAGCCGGATGTTGTTCGCCCGTGCCTACCCGCGCGAGACGCAGGAGATGGTCTTCGACGCCCACGACAAGGCCTTCGCCTTCTTCGGCGGAGCCTGCGCGCGGGGCATCTACGACAACATGAAGACCGCGGTGAACACGATCTTCGTCGGCCGCGAGCGCGCCTACAACCGCCGGTTCCAGCAGATGTGCGGGCACTACTTGGTCGACCCGGTCGCCTGCACACCTGCCTCTGGCTGGGAGAAGGGACAAGTCGAGAACCAGGTTGGGGTTGTCAGGCGACGGTTCCTCGTGCCCAGACCGAAGTTCAAGAGCTATGCCGAGCTCAACGCCTGGCTCGAGGACCGCTGTGTGGCTTGGGCCAAGTCCCATCCGCATCCGGAACTGCGTGACAGGACAATCTGGGAATTATTCGAGGAAGAGCGCGCGAGCCTGGTGCCCTATGTCGGGCCTTTCGACGGCTTCCATGCCGTGCCGGCGTCCGTGTCGAAGGCCTGTCTCGTTCGCTTCGACAAGAACCGCTACTCTGTGGATGGCCGCGCTGTTGGTCGCCCTGTCGAGATCCGCGCCTATGCCGGGTGGGTCGAGTTCTGGCAGGACGGCAAGATCGTGGGGCAACATGCCCGGTCCTTCGGCCGCGACAAAGCCATCTACGACCCGCTGCACTACATTCCGGTGCTGGCCCGCAAACCCGGGGCCCTCAGGAACGGAGCGCCGTTCAAGGACTGGGAGTTGCCGCCCGCGATCAGGCGAGTGCAGCGCAAGCTTGGCAAGGTGCCGAATGGTGACCGCCAGATGGTTCAGATCCTGAGCATGATCCCAACCGACGGGCTGGATGCCGTGGATGCTGCCTGTGCCGAAGCCCTGAACGAAGGGGCCCCCGCCGCCTCAGTCGTCATCAACATCTTGGCCCGGCATCGTGAACCGCCGCCGCCGTTGACCATTGATACGCCGGACGCGTTGCGACTGACCTGCCAGCCCGTGGCCGATTGCCAACGTTACGACAGCCTCAGGAGACCCAACCATGGAAAGATCGCAGGTGCTGGACGCGATGAGCCAGCTAAAACTCTACGGCATGAAGGCCGCCTACGATGAGATCATCACCGCTGCGGTGAAGAGGCAGCATGAACCGCAGCAGATCGTCGGTGACCTGCTGAACGCCGAGATCAGCGAGAAGCAGGCGCGCTCGATCAAATACCAGATGACCATCGCCAAGCTGCCTCTGGCGAAAGAGATCGACGAGTTCAGCTTCGAGGGCACGCCTGTCAACGAGACGCTGGTGCGCGACCTGGCCGCCGGGGATTTCCTTGAGCAGCAGCGCAATGTTGTGCTCATCGGCGGCACCGGGACCGGCAAATCCCACCTTGCTGTGAGCATCGCTCGGGCGTGCATCCGGCGAGGCAAACGAGGACGGTTCTTCAACGCCGTGGACTTGGTGAACAAGCTTGATGCCGAAGCTCGTGCTGATCGGCAGGGGCGCACGGCTGACCTGCTGTGCCGCCTCGACTTCTTAATCCTTGACGAGCTTGGCTACCTTCCTTTCGCGCAGACCGGCGGCCAGTTGCTGTTCCACCTCATCAGTCGCCTCTACGAGCGCACCTCGGTCATCGTGACTACCAATCTCGACTTCGGTGAATGGCCCTCCGTCTTTGGCGACGCCAAGATGACCACTGCGCTCCTCGACCGCCTTACCCACCATTGTGAGATCGTCGAAACCGGCAATGAGAGCTGGCGCTTCAAGACCAGGGAATAATCCAAGCCCCGCTGGCCAAATACGGTTGCGCTGTGTGGTGGCTACACCGCATCGGGCCAGCTACCCGAGGGCACAGCAGGGGGTCATTTTTGCACGCCGATAGAGGGTCAAGATTGCGTGCCGATTGACAGGCTTAGTCAACAAAACCCGTGTGCAAGAAGAGGGCCAACGCGTGAGAAGTGAGATTCTGCAGTTGGCTAAGGATATTTACTTTAAGTCGTAAACGCAGCGTTCGCTGAGAACGTCGATCCGTTTCGTCGATTTTCGTCGGATTTGGGCGCCGCTCCAACACTAAAGTACCCACATTTGGTATGGCCGGAGAATAAGGCGAACCTAAAGGGAATTGGCGCATTGTGCTATTTCACAAGGCAGTCTTGGCCTGGTGCAAGTTCGGACAGTGTCTTCAGTGGGGCTGGAAGTAATCGACCCAAGACTGGAAGGGCGCGGATCTGGGCGCTTGGATCCGCGAAGCGCAGGTAGCGACATTTGCAAAGTCTGACCTTCGGGCCAGTTCAATAGGTCCTCACCGCTGTGACGCCGCACCCACAAGCAGACCTTGGCCGTGGTGCATTTGAGCCATGCGCAGCACGACGGGTCTTACAGCGGGAAGCGGTCAAACGACGTTAGGCAAAGGCGAGCTTAACCCCTAGTCGAGACGACGCACCATAATCTGATTGCCTTCGCCGCGTTTGGTCTCGAGCGTTTTCAATGTGGCGATCAGCTCGCTGAGCTTTCGCTTTCCATAGCTGCGCGTGTCAAAATCAGGAGCAGCAGTGGAGAGATATTGCCCGATCTGCCCAAGCGGAATCCACTCATCGTCCTGATTGATCGCATCCATTGCCCGCTTCACAAGCTTGCTTGGATCTTCCAGATGCGTCGCAGCACCGTCCTGGCTGTCCTCTTTTGGGGCCGTTGATTTAGGTGTTGTCTTTGTTGGCTCTGAGATGAGGTTTTCAACATAAATGAACCGTTTGCAGGCCTTCACGAACGCAGTTGGGGTCTTGCGCATCCCCATGCCGAAAACATCCAATCCCTGCTCGCGTATGCGGCTGGCCAGCCGCGTGAAATCGCTGTCCGAGGAGATCAGAACAAACCCGTCGAAGCGACCGGAATGAAGAATATCCATGGCATCAATGACCAGCGCGATATCAGAGGCATTCTTGCCTGTGGTATTGGAAAACTGCTGATGCGGCACGATTGCCAACGAGGCAAGCTTTTCCTTGGTCCAGCCTTGAGCGCCGGACCCCGAGAAATCGCCGTAAATACGGCGAATGCTCGCCTCTCCCAGGGATGCGATCTCCTCAAACATGATCTCGGCGTGTTTGGCAGATATGTTGTCTGCGTCAATAAGGACGGCCAGGAGCGGTGGCTTGGATGTGCTCAGCATGGGGTAAACTCTCTGTCGTGTTGACCTGTCCCACGAGGACAAACCCATGGGTATGCGAAATGATACGGCTGTCTTCAGCCTTGCTATGATTGCCTGCGGAGCCAGCTAAAGTTCTTTAGACCCGATCTTGATCGGCGATGCAATCGAACCGGAAACATGCCGTCGCAAAGGGATTGGGCTCCGGCGCGAGCATGCGGTTTATTGCAAAACACTTGAAAATCCTTGCAATTGCCGGGGACCTCCCCCATGTAGGTTGGGCAAAGCTTCTTCCTACGTTCTTCTGTTTCCTAACGGCCCCAGTTGTTCTTATGTCGACACTGGGCCGGGCTATCGCATGTTGCGGATGGCATTTTTTCAAGGAGACGACACGATGGCCAATGGCACCGTGAAATGGTTCAACTCTCAAAAAGGTTTTGGTTTTATCGCGCCCGAGCACGGATCGAAGGACATCTTTGTCCATATTTCCGCTCTGGAACGCTCTGGCATCCAGCAGTTGGACGATGGTCAAGCCGTGACCTTTGATGTCGAGGCCGGTCGCGACGGACGCGAGTCCGCCAGCAATCTTGCACTCGCCTAAACCTTTACAGGTTTCAAGCACTCAACGGGAGCATTCTGCAATGCTCTCGCTTCCCGCATCTTCAGTGATCATGTTCCAGATGCGGTTTTTCCCAAAGTACCGAAAGAATACACTTGATAGAACTCTCTTGGGGCACCCCCATGACCATTTTCCTGCCGTCCGAAGGGCGAACGCGTAAAATCTCCACAATCGAACAAGCCCATTTTTGGCTGCAGAAAGCATGGCCTGTTTCTGACAGAAACAGAGACGTCGCACTCGAGCAGATCGATGCGGCCATGGACTGTCTTGCTCCTGTCGGAGCTGCGCGCGCCGCTTTCCTTCTGGCAGTGGACACCGCTGGATTTCAGGCGGATGTTCCTGCGGCTGCTTAGGCAGCCACTGCTAGTTGGCGCCATGGCCGCGCAGCCGTTTCCATCCATCCCATAGCCCACCCGATAGAAAACGGATTGAATTTTTACGCAATACCGCCCTGCCGCACAATCGATCTCAACGGAGCAAGACCATGACCAAGCTTGATACTGAGGCGCTGAAACTCGTCGGTGTTCGCCGCAAGGAAACAGCGATGGAGAAAACCACCCGTGCAGCGCGTGAAATTCTGGATGACGAAAACGAAATGCGCCGAGCCAAGAATGAGCGCCTTAGACGATCCCGACTGCAATATGAACGCGGAGATAGGTAGGACAAATCCCTTCTGACAGCCGGACCGAGATATTGCCGTTTCTATGTCTCCAGACGGCAGGGGAGCTCCACCCGCAAGCCGAAATTGCCGAGAGAGCGGTTTTCTATCGCCAATGTTTCCTGCGGTATTTTGGGGGAGTGCGTGTCGTAAGTGCAGCCGTTATCGGCCCTCCAGAAGATAAGGCCATCAGCGTGCATGGCCGCAGTGTTGACCCGCAGGACGACTGGGCGGCCGTGCCGCGTGCCGACCTTCAACGCAGTGTCCTGATCGGGTGACAGGTGGACGTGCTGTCGGCGGCCAGGGATGAGGCCCGATGCAAAGATCGCATCAAGGTTAGCGCTTGCGGTACCGTGGAACAGTATGGTCGGGGGCTCGGAGGGAGCCAATTCCAGTTCGACCGGAATACTGTGACCTTGCGCCGCCCGGATGCGACGCCCGTCGCCGGACAGCGTGAAGCGCTGCTTGTCATTTTCCGCTACGATCTGACGGAGAGCGTCGCGCGTGACCCGATGTCCTGCCCTTTTCAAGGCGCGCAGCAGGTCATCCACCTGGATCCAGCCGCCCCTGCCAAGTGTCAGCCCGACCAGGTCCGGTTCATGCCGGAGGATGCGTGATAAAAGCTTGCTCTGTCTCGACATGGTCTTTGTGGTACCTCATCTCACTTCATTCCAAGATGGGGACGATTTCATCAATGCCCCTGTAAATATGTACGTTCTACAGAAAGGATCGCGGATCCGGGTGTGGGTTACTCGCCAACCGCCTTGTTCATGATCTCGATCAGGAAGTCGTAGGTTTCTTCGGTGACCTTCAATGCATCCAAAGTCAGGAGATCGAAGAAACGATACCACGCCAGGAAACCTGGATCTCTCCGCGCGGGCTTCGGATATGCGGCTCCTTTTCTGTGGATGAAGTGGGCGCAGAACTGTGTGCTCAATGACGAATTCCAACCGCCTCCATCGCTTCCCCCCGTGTCAGCATTCGGATCACATGCCTCAGGTTCAACTCAGCACCTCGCCCAGCAATGTCCAACGCCTCGACCACGGCCTCTACCGAAGTTTGCGTTAATCCACGCCTCCTGCCCTCGCGGTGGGCAAAATCGGTCAGCTCAGTAACAGGAATCGCTGGCAGGCGCATAACCTCCAGGCGGCTCAGCAATGGAGCAGGCAAAGTCGCCAATGTGTTGGAGGTCAGCACCCAGCTAATCCAGGACATGTCGAACCCCACCTGGTAAAAGGGGCACTGCCACGAGATCGCGGAAGATGGCTCCAAGAGGGACAACAACCCCTCGGTCAGGCCAAAGCTGGTCCCTTTGGTCGAGTTGGCAACCCCGGCCTTTTCAACTTCATCCACAACGACCACCGGGTTGGCAATCAGATGTTTCAGGATTGTCGTCAATGGGCGTCCCGGAAGTGCGCTAGCCCAGCCGCGCTGCGCCCCCACGATGCTAAACGACGCCTGCTCTGCCGTCGCCTCCACGCCACAGCGGGGCACACCAAGTGCAATGCTCAACTGCCGGGCCCACATACTTTTGCCGATCCCCGGAGGTCCGTCCAAGAGCAATGGTGGCAGCCGGAAGCCCGCGTCTCCAGTGCGGACCGAGCGCCGCATCGACTTCCAGAGAAAATCTGTCGCGGGGGCCATCCACGGCATGTTTGCGTGGATCCCGGCAGCGATTTCATCTGCCTGCTGCTCCGACCGGATCCGGATCAGCTCCGCACCGTTGCGCAAAACCTTCAGGGCCTTTAAGTCCTCGTGCTTGAGATGGGAGAGACCTGCGAGCGCAGCCCGCGTTTCCACCACCCTACCAGCCCGGCGATCTATCCGCCCCTCAACTTCGCGCCCGAGCTCAACAAGGGCCAAATCGCTTTCCCAACGCAGGAGATCACTCGGAGCATCCGGATCGGGCGGCACGATCCCGCGCTCTGGAGCGCGGCGTACTTTCAGGAACCGTTCCAGGCGCCACCGAATTGCTCGCTTGTCTGCATTGGCATCATAAAACTCCGCCTCGATGAATTTGATCTTAGACATCATTGGTCCTTTCCCGACGCACCGCGCCGTTTGGTTCCCGAATGCAAGGAAGTGCGTTCAGGAAGTTTGGGGAAGAACCTGGCCAGGTATTGAGTTCAGTCCTGCTCAATACGGTCGCCTCGGTCAACAGGTGCCTTTGTTGCTCAAGGAAGTAGGGCCTCCTTCAGCAGGCAAATCGAGGACCTCACCTAAGCCATTGTTTACAAACAAAACCACCGACTGCAGCGCAGCCGGTGGCAATTTATCTCGTGCGGGAATGGCAAAAAACCCCCATCAATGGCAGTTTATTAGTGGTCCCGACAGATGGGTCACCCCGCGTTCAGCCGCATTTGGAATGGCCACAACTGCGGCAGGTCATGCAGCCTTCGACCATCTGCATTTCAAACTGGCCGCAGCTTGGGCAGGCCTTGCCGCGCGGGGTGTTCAGGGTGACGACTTCCGCCTTAGGATCCGACTTCAGCCCCATACCCTCCCCTTCGAGGAACCCGGTTGCTACCATGTGGGTTTCGATCACGCCGCCGATGGCCGCCAGGATCGAGGGGATATATTTGCCCTGCACCCAGGCCCCCCCACGTGGGTCAAAGACGGCTTTCAGTTCCTCCACCACGAAGGATACGTTGCCACCACGGCGGAATACGGCCGAGATCATCCGCGTCAGCGCCAGCGTCCAGGCGTAATGCTCCATGTTCTTGGAGTTGATGAAGACCTCGAACGGGCGGCGGTGGCCGCCAATGATGATGTCGTTGATGGTCAGGTAAATCGCGTGCTCGCTGTCGGGCCATTTCAGCTTGTAGGTATGGCCTTCCAGGCTTTGCGGACGGTCCAGCGGTTCGGACATATAGACCACTTCTGCGCCGTTCTCCGTGTCGCTTTCGTGCGGTGCATCCGCAGTTTCACCCGGCGCGGTATCGGCGCTTTCGCTGACTGACAGGACAGATCCGGTGACATCATTGGGGCGGTAGGTGGTGCAGCCCTTGCAGCCCTGATCCCAGGCCTGCATGTAGACATCCTTGAAGTCATCGAATGAGATGTCTTCCGGGCAGTTGATGGTCTTGGAAATGGAACTGTCGATCCACTTCTGCGCCGCTGCCTGCATCTTGACGTGATCCGCAGGCGCCAGGGTCTGGGCGTTGACGAAATAGTCGGGCAGTTCCGCATCGGCGCCGAACTTGTCGCGGTACATCTTGACAGCGTAGTCCACCACTTCCTCTTCGGTGCGCGAGCCGTCCTTTTGCAGCACCTTGCGGGTATAGGCATAGGCAAAGACCGGCTCGATCCCCGAGGAAACATTGCCCGCATAAAGGCTGATGGTGCCGGTGGGCGCGATCGAGGTCAGCAGCGCGTTGCGGATGCCATGTTCGCGGATCGCGTCGCGCACGTCCTCGTCCATGTTCATCATGTTGCCCGACGCCAGATATTTCTCTGCATCGAACAGCGGGAAGGCGCCTTTTTCCTTGGCCAGATCCACCGAGGCCAGATAGGCGGCGCGGGCGATCTGGTGCAGCCACTCGTCGGTCTGACGCGCCGCCTCGTCCGAGCCATAGCGCAGGCCCAGCATCAGCAGCGCATCGGCCAGCCCGGTGACACCAAGGCCGATCCGGCGCTTGTTCTGGGCTTCGGCCGCCTGCGCCTCCAGCGGGAATTTGGAGACGTCGACGACGTTGTCCATCATCCGCACCGCGGTGGCGACCAGCTCCTGCATCGCATCAAGATTCAGCTCGGCATTGGCTTCAAACGGGTTCGACACCAGCCGCGCCATGTTGACGGAGCCCAGAAGGCAGGCCCCATAGGGCGGCAGGGGCTGCTCGCCGCAGGGGTTGGTGGCGCAGATTTCCTCGACGTAGGAGAGGTTGTTGGCCTTGTTGATCCGGTCGATAAAGATCACGCCCGGTTCGGCATAGTCATAGGTCGCCTGCATAATCTTATTCCACAGATCACGTGCCTCGACCGTGTGATAGACCTTGTCGCCAAAGACCAGATCCCAGGAGCCGTCTGCCTTGACCGCATCCATGAAGTCATCGGTGACCAGCACGGACATGTTGAACATACGCAGCCGCGCCGGGTCGGATTTGGCGGTGATGAACTGTTCGATATCCGGGTGATCGCAGCGCATGGTCGCCATCATGGCGCCGCGGCGGCTGCCTGCGGACATGATGGTGCGGCACATGGCGTCCCAGACATCCATAAAGGACAGGGGGCCGGATGCATCTGCCGCCACGCCTTTTACGTCGGCGCCGCGCGGGCGGATGGTCGAGAAATCATAGCCGATGCCACCGCCCTGCTGCATGGTCAGGGCTGCCTCTTTCAGCATGTCGAAGATACCCGCCATGCTGTCGGGCACGGTGCCCATGACAAAACAGTTGAACAGGGTCACCTGACGCGCAGTCCCCGCCCCTGCGGTGATGCGGCCTGCGGGCAGATATTTGAAATCTTCCAGCGCCTCGAAGAACTTTTCCTCCCAGACATCGGGCTTGTCCTCGGCCCGTGCCAGATCGCGTGCAATCCGGCGCCAGCTGTCTTCGACAGTGACGTCAATCGGGGTCCCATCCGCCTGTTTAAAGCGGTATTTCATGTCCCAGATCTGCTCGGCAATGGGGGCGGCAAAGCGGCTCATACAGCGAATCCCTCGTGGCTGGTCGTTACGGCGTGGCGCTCTCGATACTACACGGTTTAGAGAAGCCTCAACGCAAATTTACGATTTCGACATAGATTTTTACCCTTGACCCTACCACATATTGACGCCTACCCCCAAACGAAACACTAGATGCTGTTGCCTGCGGGGAGAAACCTGTGGGCAGCCTGTGGATAACTGTGGGAGAGTTTTCGAACGCCTCGCCCGGACCTGCACACGACAGCAGCGCAGGTGTCTCCCACGCAAAAGCGATTTGCAGTCGCTTGCCGAGCGCGGCAAAAGGCCTAGGATAACGAACCTGGTCACTATGACTGGGCACTTGGGGGACGACCTTGGAAAAACACATCAATCTGGTCAAACTCTCGGTCGGAACCGAAAGTGTGGAAACCCTTCAGGCCTGGCAGGAGCAGTACCGCCAGACGCTGCCCGAAGGCCTGCCCCGCCACGTGACCCGCATGTGGCCGAAACGCGAGGCAGAGCTGCTGAATGGCGGCTCGATCTTCTGGGTGATCAAGGGGCTGATCCAATGCCGCCAGCGCATTCTGCGGCTGGACGAGGTCACCGGCGAGGACGGTATCCGCCGCTGCGCTATCGTGCTGGACCGCGACCTGCATCGCACCAACACCGCGCCCAAACGTCCGTTTCAGGGCTGGCGCTATCTGAAGCCCGAGGACAGCCCCGCAGACCTGCCAGAGGGGCGCGAAGAGGAACAGCCCCTGCCCGCTGAACTGTCGCAGGCACTGGCGGAGATCGGCGTCCTGTAACGCGCCCTGCCGCGGAACCCGGCCCCCGCAAATGCGGGAGCCGCAGGCCGACGTGAGAGTTTATCCAATCATGTCCAACAGAGTATTCAGCGCGACCTTTTCATCGGCGCTGTATTTTGCCTCGCGGCTGCGCCACAGGGTGGCCTGGGACTTCAGCACCAAACCGTCGCTCAGCAGCTTCAGGTGGTTGGCCCTGAGGGTTTCTCCGGTCGAGGTGATATCGGCGACCATTTCAGCGGTCTCGTTCTTCACCGTGCCTTCGGTGGCACCCTGGCTGTCGACCAGCTGGTAATCGGCTACACCGGCCTCGGTCAGGAATTCACGCACCAGCCGGTGGTATTTCGTGGCGATCCGCAGCCGGTGTCCATGGGTCTGGCGAAACGCCGCCGCAACCGCGTCCAGATCATCAAGCGTATCCACGTCGATCCAGAACTGCGGCACCGCCAGCACCAGATCGGCAAACCCGAACCCCAGCGGCTCCAGCTCTTCGACCTGCTGTTCCCAGCGGGGCAGTTTTTCCTGCACCAGATCGGTGCCCGTCACCCCAAGGTGAATCCGCCCCGCCGCCAGTTCGCGCGGGATCTCTCCGGCGGACAGCAGCACCAGTTCCATCCCCGGCACGCCTTCGATGGCCCCGGCATATTCACGCTCTGACCCGGTGCGCGACAGGGTCACGCCGCGTTTCGCAAACCAGTCAAAGGTCTTTTCCATCAGCCGCCCCTTGGACGGCACGCCAAGCTTCAGGCTCATGACTGCGCCTCCTCGAGCATCAGCATCAGATCAGGGCGCAATACCCCGCCAACCGCCGGGATTTCATCGCCCTGCCCCAACTGCCGGGTCAGCGCATCGTAGCGTCCGCCACTGGCCACCGGCGGCAGTCCGGGCTGGGTTTCGGCATAAAAGCCAAAGACGAAGCCGTCGTAATATTCCATCGAGGTGCGCCCGTAGGAGGCTTCGAAATCGAGACTGTCGACATCGATGCCACGCGCCTTCATCGCGGCGCTGCGCGCCTCCAGCCGGTCCAGCGCGGGCAGGATCTGTGGCAGATCCACCGCGATATCGCGCATCTGCTCGATGGCATAGGGGATGGTTTCGCGCACGGCCATCAGCGCTTCCAACGCCAACAGCTCATGCTCGGAAATCGGCGGCATGGCGGCATCGGCGCGCAGCAGCTCAACCCGTGCGTCAACCTCGGCGGCGCGGCGTTTGCCAATCGCGGGGGCGGATCCGCTCAGGGGACCTTCGGTGGACAAGAGCTTCTTACGGCTTTCCGGCACGGTGCCCCGCCCGGCATAGCGTTCCAGCAGACTGCGGAACCGGCGCGGCCGCCAGATATGCCGCATCAGCGCGGATTTACGCTTGTCGGTGGTGTTGAGCCCCTCTACCGCAGCCATCAGGATGCCGATATCGCCAGTCGCGGCGCGCAGCGGCAGGCCGCGGAGCTGCAGGGCGATCAGGGCAAAAACCTCAGCATCGGCCCCGGCGGGATCGGCGCGGTCAAAGACCTCATAGCCGACCTGCACATATTCATTGGCGCGGTCCGGGTCATGTTCCTGACGGCGAAACACCTCGCCCGAGTAGGTATAGCGGGCCGGATCGGCGCCTTGGCGCATATGCATCTGCACGACGGGCACGGTGAAATCGGGGCGCAGCATCTGTTCGCCGCGCAGCGCATCCGAGGTGATATAGGCGCGGGCGCGGATGTCCTCGCCGTAAAGATCCAGCAGCGTTTCAGCAGGCTGCAACAGCGGCGGCTCGACTGCCTGGGCACCGGCCGCCTCGAAATTCATCCGCAACCGTGCGGCGCGGGCCAATATTTCTGAACGTGTGGGCATCGGACTATCCCTGACTTTCGAGGATCTCGCGCACCTTCGCGACAAGATCCGTGCGCGGCACTTCGAACTGGCTGGGCCGTTCTTTCCATTCTTCCAGCGTGGCGTTTTCGGCAATCTTTGCCCCAAGGATCAGGTCCTTGATCTGCACCACACCGTTTTCCTTTTCGTCGCCGCCTTCGATCACGGCGACGGGGGAATGGCGTTTGTCCGCGTATTTCAGCTGGTTGCCGAAATTCTTGGGATTGCCCAGATAGACCTCGGCCCGGATGCCTGCGTTGCGCAGTTCGGTTACCATCGCCTGATAATCGGCCATGCGGTCGCGGTCCATCACGGTGACCACCACGGGCCCGGTCGGCTGGGTGGCAAGACGTCCCTTTTCGCGCAGCGCTGCCAGCAGACGGTCGACACCGATGGAGACCCCAACGGCCGGCACTTCCTGCCCGGTGAACCGTTTCACCAGCCCGTCATAACGACCGCCGCCCGCAACCGAGCCGAACTGTCGTTTACGGCCCTTTTCATCTAGGATTTCAAAGGTCAGCTCGGCCTCGAACACCGGACCGGTGTAATAACCAAGCCCCCGCACAACAGAGGGGTCAATTTCGATCCGGTCGGGGCCATAGCCACCCGCCGCCAGCAACGCGCCAATCTGCTCCAGCTCGGCAATGCCTTCGGCGCCGATCTTGCTGTCGCCCACGGCAGCGCGCAGGTTTTCCAGCGTTCCAGCGGTGTCGGCAGCCTTGGAGGTCAGGAAGGCCAGAACCGGCGCAGCCTGTTCTTCGCTAAGGCCAACACCGTCGATATAGGCACCGGAGGCATCAAGCCGTCCCTTGGTCAGCAGCTGGCGCACGCCCTCTTCGCCGACCTTGTCAAACTTGTCGATGGTACGCAGCACGTCATCGCGGGAGGCAGCGTCTTCCTCAAGTCCCATGGCCTCAAGCACACCGTTCAGAACCTTGCGGTTGTTGACTCGCACCAGATAGTCGCCACGCGGAATGCCGACGGTTTCCAGCGTGTCAGACAGCATGGCGCAGATTTCAGCGTCCGCCGCCATCGAAGCGGTACCAACGGTATCGGCATCGCATTGGTAGAACTGGCGATAGCGGCCCGGTCCCGGTTTTTCGTTGCGCCAGACCGGCCCCATCGCGTAGCGGCGATAGGGGGTGGGCAGATCGTTGCGGTGCTGGGCATAAACCCGCGCCAGCGGCGCCGTCAGATCATAGCGCAGCGCCATCCAGTCGCCCTGGCCGCTCTCGTCGGTTTCCTGCCAGGCAAAGACACCCTCGTTCGGGCGGTCCACATCCGGCAGGAACTTGCCCAGCGCCTCCACCGTTTCCACGGCCGAGGATTCCAGCGCATCAAACCCGTATCGATGGTAAACCCCGGCGATCGCATGCAGCATCTCGGTGCGCTGGGTGACCTCGGCGCCGAAATAATCGCGGAAACCCTTGGGCGTGATGGCCTTGGGGCGGGGTTGTTTCTTGACTTTGGCCATTGTGGCCTCCTCACGGGTGTCGTTGGTCTGATACGTGCCGCGGGGTCTAGCCGATGCATGTAACAACGGCAAGGTAACGATACGCGCTGAGGTGACGTCGCGGCCTTTGCGCCTCAGCTGCGATTGAGTACGACAGCCTGTCAGATATTGGCAAAGTCTCCGCCACGCCCCTTGCCTGCGGCAAAGCGCGCCGCGCCGTCGCGCCCTTCGGCCACGAAACTTGCGCGCGATTGCCATTCGCGTTTCAGTGCCGCCGCCAGTTCCGCTGGCGCCATGCGGGCGGAGAGATGATCGGCCAACATGCAGGCCTGCGGATAGCGCACCAGATCAGCCGCCAGCGCCTGAGCCTCCTCCAACGCGGCCCCTGGGGCGCAGACCCGACTTGTCAGCCCCATCGACAGGGCTTCCGATGCCTGCACCGGGCGTCCGGTCAGGATCAGATCATTTGCGCGCCCCTGCCCCAGAATGCGCGGCAGGCGCACCGTGCCGCCATCGATCAGCGGCACCCCCCAGCGGCGGCAGAATACACCTGCGGTCGCGTCGTCAGCCATCACGCGCAGATCGCACCAGGCGGCAAGTTCCAGCCCCCCGGCGACGGCAGGGCCTTCGATGGCGGCGATCACCGGTTTGCGCAGCATCAGCCGCGAGGGCCCCATCGGTCCGGGCAGCGGATCGGCCATGGGATCAGACCACCCTTCAGGAATATCCAGCCCGGCGATCCAGGCATCCGCAGCGCCCGATCCTGCGGATTTCAGGTCAAAGCCCGCACAGAAATAGCCGCCCTGCCCGGTCAGCACAGCAACCCGAGCGCCCGGATCTGCGTCAAACGCCAGAAACGCCTCGAACAGCGCGCGGGCCGTATCCGGATCCACCGCATTGCGCACCTCGAGGCGGCAGATGGAGATGGTGGTGACCCCATCCTGTGTTTCACTGCTGATTGTCATGGCATCTCCTCCCGCCGATCCTGTGCCTGTCTGCCGTCTCCCGTCGGCCTACCGCGGTAGCAGGTTGGCGTTTCCCCCATGGACCGGCAAGCCCGGCGCGCGTATGACGTTGCGCAGCCAAGGAGACACATCATGCAGCACCTGGAAGAACAGATCGCGCATCTTACCCGCACCGTTGACGAGCTGAGCGATGTGATTGCCCGTCAGCAAACCGAACTGGACCGCCTGACCCACCGGGTTCAGATGCTGTTCGAGCGCGAGGCAACCCGGTCTCAGGAAGGCACCGGCGGGGTGATTTTCGGAGATGAACGGCCGCCGCATTACTGAGCGGGTCTAGGATTGCAGGCAAGGCTTGAAAGCCCCTTCCTCGGCCACGGTCCCCCGTTTCCGCCCCGCCGCTGCGGCGTTTCAGGCACGCGGCGCTAGCCTGCCTTGGAGAACCGGTCCTGCTCCGGATCAGAACTGGAGCGCATGCGCCGCAGCGATGACCACTTTGTTTCCAGCATCCAAGCCACGTCTTCCCCCGACATGGGGCGGGCGAAATGATACCCTTGCCCCATTTCGCATTTCACCGACTGCAAGAAGTCGAAATCCGCATCGGTTTCCACTCCTTCCGCCGTCACCTCCAGATCCAGCCCATGCGCCAGGGCCAGGATCCCCGATACGATTCGCTGGTTTTCGGGCCGATCCTTGATGTCGGAAATGAAGCTGCCATCGATCTTGATACTGTCGAACGGCAATTGCCGCAAGTTGGACAGCGACGAGAAACCCGCCCCGAAATCATCCAGCGCCACTGTGACGCCCAGTGCATGCAGCTGTCTTAGGGTGGATTGCGCCATGGCAAAATCCGACATGATTGCGGTTTCCGTCAGTTCGATTTCCAACCGGCGGGGATCAAAGCCCGTTTCCTCGAACACCTCTTTCATCCGCTCGACCAGATGACCGTCGCGGAACTGGGTCGGCGACACATTCACCGCCAGCCGCACCCGCGGATCCCAGCTGCGCGCCACAAGGCAGGCCTGGCGCAGGACGCTCCAGCCCAGCGGGGCAATCAGCCCGACATCCTCGGCGATTTCAATGAACAGATCAGGCGGCACCACGCCGCGGGTGGCGTGGGTCCAGCGCGCAAGCACCTCAAAGCCGCGCAGCCTGTCGGTGGCAATGTCAAAGACGGGCTGAAAGAAGGGTGCGATTTCGTCATTCGCTACGGCCTCTTTCAGATCCAGCTCCAATGCGCGCCGCTCCCGCGCCTCCTGTTCCAACTCTGCGTCGAACCAGGCAAATTGCCCACGGCCGCCTTTCTTGGCCGAATAGAGCGCCTGATCTGCGTATTGCAGGGCGTCTGACGCCTTATGCCGGGGTGTCAGCAAGGCCAGTCCGACACTGGTGCCGACGGACAGCCGGATACCATCCACCAGAATCGGCTGTGAAATCGCAGTCAGCAAACGTCGGGCGACGCTTTCAGCGCGCGTCGCGGTGGTCTCCGGATCCAGCGCGATTGCAAATTCATCTCCGCCCAGACGCGCAACAAGATCATCCGCAGTGAGTTCTGCCCTCAGCCGCGCTGCACACTCCATCAGGACCAGATCGCCATAGGCATGTCCGTGGATGTCATTGACCGCCTTGAACCGATCAAGATCCAGCATCAGCACAACCCCGCCCGATGCCCCGTCTGCGCTGTCGAGCGCAGCCAGGTGATCGACGAACGCACGCCGGTTCGGCAGGCCCGTCAGGGGATCATGCCACGCGAACTGCTGCGCCTCTTTCTCGGCCCGGTCCCGTTCCCCTGCAACGCGGGCCAACTGGCGGGACCTTACGATCAGCGCAACAAACGACCCGAAGGCCAGGTTGAGCACCAGAATGGCGATCTCGTCCAGCTCCCAGTCCTCATGCGCGCGACTGTACTCGTAGAAGGTATCGAATGCATCGATTTCAACGCTGATCACAAAGGTTACCATCGTCCCTGCACAGATCAGCAGGTAGACCCAGTAGTCTTTCAATCTGGCGAAAAACGATGACACGAAGCAGCCCTAGTGCAAAAGGTTTCCCTTTGACTATGCCAGTTATCCTAAAAACACGTTCAGCAAGAAGAAGACGTTTATCTAAAGCTTTAACGGTTCACTCCCCACATCCCGGCGCGGTGGTTTCCCGCCGGGTCTGGGGTTAGATTTCCTCGACGTCCAAAACACCTTCCAGCGACTTCAGCGCGCCCTTGATCTGCGGGTTGATCGGAAAGATCTGCCCTAGATCCATTTCCACATCGCCCGGAAGACCGGGATCCTGCAGATACATCAGCACCTCGCCCCGGCTGGCGTTGCGGGCGGCGGATTTTGCATCCTCCAGCACGCGGGCCACAGTGCCGATGGCGCTGGCATCACTGACATAGACCCTGAGCGAGCTTTTTCCGGCATCGGCAATGGCCGCATCCACTGGCCCGACCGAGCGCACCAACAGTTTCAGCTGGTCGCTTTCCATGGTCGCCTCGGCGGTGATCACCACCTTGGCACCGGTCTCAAGGAACTCGCGCGATTTTTCCAGAACTTCGGAGAACAGGGTCACCTCATAGGCGCCGCTCGTATCGCTGAGCTGGGCAAAGGCAAACCGGTTGCCGCGCGCCGATTTGCGCTCCTGCCGCCCGGCGACAACCCCGGCCATCTTGGCCATGAAGGGACCGCGCTCGGCCTTGGCGGTGACCTCATCTAGGGTCATCACGTCCTTGCGTTTCAGGGCGGGCATATAGTCGTCCAGCGGGTGACCGGACAGGTAGAAACCGATCGCCTTGAACTCCTCGCCCAGACGTTCGGCAGGCAGCCAGTCCGGGGTACCAGCAAGGCGCGGCTCGGGCAGGTCATCCCCCGCCTCGCCGAATAGCGAGACCTGATTTGAATTCTTCTGTTCGTGGATCGCGGCAGAATAATTGACCAGCCCCTCAAGGCTTTCGAACAGGCGGCGGCGGTTGCTGTCGAGCTGATCAAAGGCTCCGGCCCGCACCAGCATTTCCAGCGGGCGCTTGCCGACCTTCTTCAGATTCACCCGGCGGGCAAAGTCGAAAATACTGACAAAGGGCCGTTCCGTGCCATCCTCGCGCCGCGCCGCTGTCACCAGCCGCATGACATCGACGCCGACGTTCTTGAGCGCGCCCAGCGCATAGACCAGTTCGCCGTTCACCACGTTGAAGGTCGCCTCGGAGCGGTTCACGCAGGGCGGCACGTAGGGCAGGCTTAGACCTTTTCGGACCTCTTCGAAATAGATCGCCAGCTTATCCGTGAGGTGAATATCGCAGTTCATGACCCCGGCCATGAACTCCACCGGGTGGTTCGCCTTTAACCAGGCCGTCTGGTAGGAAACCACCGCATAGGCCGCCGCGTGCGATTTGTTGAAGCCGTAGTTGGCGAATTTCTCCAGAAGGTCGAAAACCTCCGAGGCTTTCTTCTTGTCGACGCCATTCTCCGCCGCACCCTTTTCGAATTTCGGGCGCTCGGCGTCCATCGCCGCCTTGATCTTCTTACCCATCGCGCGGCGCAACAGGTCCGCGCCGCCAAGCGAATAGCCCGCCATGACCTGGGCGATCTGCATCACCTGTTCCTGATAGACGATGATGCCTTGGGTTTCCTCAAGGATATGGTCGATCAGCGGATGTACCGAGGTGATCTTGCGCTGGCCGTTCTTCACCTCGCAATAGGTTGGAATATTCTCCATCGGACCGGGACGATAGAGCGCCACCAGCGCAACGATATCCTCGATGCAGTTCGGCTTCATGCGCTTCAGCGCATCCATCATGCCGGTGGATTCCACCTGGAACACGGCAACCGTCTTGGCCGAGGAATAAAGCTTATAAGAGGCCTCGTCATCCAGCGGGATGGCGTTGATCTCGTTCACCGCGCCTTCGGGCGGCTCATAAAGCTGGGTGCCATCGGCAGCGATGTGCAGATCGCGCCCGGACTGGTTGATAAGATCCACCGCGTTTTGAATGACGGTCAGCGTCTTCAGGCCCAGAAAGTCGAATTTCACCAGACCGGCCTGCTCCACCCATTTCATATTGAACTGGGTCGCAGGCATGTCCGACCGCGGATCCTGATAAAGCGGCACCAGCGCATCCAGTGGCCGGTCGCCAATCACCACCCCCGCCGCGTGGGTCGAGGCATTCCTGAGCAGACCTTCGACCTGTTGACCGTATGTCAGAAGCCGGTCCACCACAGGCTCATTGCGGGCTTCTTCCTTCAAGCGAGGTTCGTCCTGCAAGGCCTTTTCGATGGAGACAGGTTTCACCCCTTCCACCGGGATCATCTTTGACAGGCGGTCCACCTGACCATAGGGCATCTGCAAGACGCGTCCGATATCGCGCACCGCCGCCTTGGATAGCAATGCACCGAAGGTGATGATCTGGCCTACTTTGTCGCGGCCATATTTTTGCTGCACGTAGCGGATCGTCTCTTCACGCCGGTCCATACAAAAGTCGATGTCGAAGTCGGGCATCGACACCCGTTCCGGGTTGAGGAAGCGTTCGAACAGCAGGCTGTAGCGCAGCGGGTCAAGGTCGGTGATGGTCAGCGCATAGGCCACCAACGAGCCCGCACCCGAGCCACGGCCAGGCCCGACAGGGATATTGTTGTCCTTGGACCATTTGATGAAGTCCGCAACGATCAGGAAGTAGCCGGGGAAGCCCATGCCCTCGATGATGTCCAACTCGAAATCGAGCCGTTTCTGGTATTCTTCCACGCTGACCGCATGCGGGATCACCGCAAGCCGGTTCTGCAGGCCCTCGTTCGCTTGTCGCCTGAGTTCCTGCACCTCGTCATCGGCAAATTTCGGTAGGATCGGGTCGCGCCGATAGGCCATGAAAGCGCAACGTTTGGCGATTTCCACCGTGTTCTCGACCGCCTCGGGCAGATCGGCAAACAGCGTGACCATCTCCTGCTGGCTTTTGAAATAATGCTGTGCGGTCAGGCGGCGGCGCGGCTCGGACTGGTCCACATAGGCGCCTTCCGCGATGCAGATCATGGCATCATGCGCCTCATACATCTCGGTCTTGGGGAAATAGACGTCATTGGTGGCGACCAGCGGCAGTTCCATCGCATAGGCCATTTCCACATGGCCGCGTTCGGTCAGCTTTTCCGCATCGGGCTGCCCGTCCTCGCCCGGATGGCGCTGCAATTCTACATACAGCCGATCCGGGTAGATCGCCTTCAACCGCTGCATCAGCGCCTCGGCTGCCGGGCGCTGTCCCTGCTGCAAAAGCTGTCCCACCGGCCCGTCCGGCCCGCCGGACAGACAGATCAGACCCGCCGAATTGACCTCCAGATCCTCCAGCGTGACCTGCGGCAGCTGCCCGCCCTTGTCCACGTAAAGACAGGAGGACAGCTTCATCAGATGCTCGTACCCCTCCTCGTTCTGGGCCAGCAAAACGATGGGGGCCGGCGCCTTGGGGCGCTCTCCCGGTTCGGTCTTCTCGAAAGTCAGATCCACCTGACAGCCGATGATGGGCTGGATCCCGGCGCCGGACAGGGTGACCGAGAATTCCAACGCGGAAAACATCGCATTGGTATCCGTCACCGCAATGGCAGGCATATCGTTTGCCTTGCACAGATCCGGCAGCTTCTTCAGCCGCAGCGCCCCCTCCAGCAAAGAGTATTCGGTGTGGGTGCGCAGGTGAATGAATCGGGGAGCGTTGGTCATGGCTGCAAGCTATCCGATCCCACGCGCAGGAGAAAAGCGCATTCGTGCCGCGCCCGACAGTTTGCGCGCTGCCGCCTGTCACCGCAGATTCTGTCTTTTCGCCTGAATAATGGGCTGCATTCTTCGCCTCTTTTTGAAAGTGTTTTCAACAGGCGCGGCAAGCCAGCGCACCAAAATTCCCGCTACCGCACTAATAACAAATGGAAATCATTCGACCGGACGATTTCACGGCCAAAAGCTTTTGCCGCCCGTAGTGTCGCTTTTTCTTGCCAGAATCCGCTTGGGCTTTCTAGGCTATGCTTAACAAGCATGCATATATCCCGCTGGCTCTTCTACGTCGCATCGAAGGGTTGGCAGTACGGGAAAACAGGGTAAGGCGACGGGTTTCACAAGATGACAATCACCTTTCATCTGAACGGTGAGGAGGTAACGCTGAGCGATGCGAATTCGTCGGCGACGCTGCTCGATTGGCTGCGCGAAGAGCGCGGCCTGACCGGCACCAAGGAAGGCTGCAACGAGGGCGACTGCGGCGCCTGCACGGTGATGGTGACCGATGAACAGGGCGCAAAGCCGCTGAATGCCTGCATTCTGTTCCTGCCACAGCTGAACGGCAAATCGGTGCGCACCGTCGAAGGCGCTGCCGGGCCGGACGGCAGCCTGCACCCGGTCCAGGACGCAATGATCAAACATCACGGCAGCCAGTGCGGGTTCTGCACCCCCGGCTTCGTCATGTCGATGGTCACCGCACACAAGAACGGCGCCCGCGATTTCGACGACCAATTGGCCGGGAACCTGTGCCGCTGCACCGGCTATGCCCCCATCATTCGCGCGGCCAAGGCGGCAGCCGATCAACCGGTGCCCGACTGGATCGCGTCCGAGGCCCCACCTGCGGCCACACCCCTTGATAACATGCCGACTTCATCCGACGATCTCGCCGCGCTCTTCGCCGCTAACCCCGAGGCAACGCTGGTGGCCGGGGCGACCGATGTCGGTCTCTGGGTGACCAAGGGCCTGCGCGATCTGGAGCATATGATTTTCCTAGACCGCTGCACCGACCTGAAACAGATCGAGATCAGCGAAGAGACCGTGCGCGTCGGCGCCATGGTCGACATGAACCGGATGCGGGCTGCCATTGCGCCCCTGCATCCCTCTTATGGCGAAATGATCCGCCGCTATGCCTCGCAGCAGGTGCGCGCAGCCGCCACGGTCGGCGGCAATATCGCCAATGGCTCCCCCATCGGGGACAACCCGCCAGCGCTCATCGCGCTTGGCGCCACGCTGCACCTTCGCAAGGGCGATACCCGGCGCGATCTGCCGCTTGAAGACTTCTTCCTTGAATACGGCAAACAGGACCGTCAGCCGGGCGAATTCGTCGAGGCAGTTTCTTTCCCGCGCCAGCCCGATACCCTGCGCGTCTACAAGCTCTCCAAACGCTTTGACCAGGACATCTCGGCCGTGCTCGGCGCTTTCAATGTCACGGTCGAAGATGGCATCGTGCGCGCGGCGCGCATCGCCTTTGGCGGCATGGCAGGCATTCCCAAGAGCGCGTCCAATGTTGAGGCCGCTCTTATCGGGCAACCCTGGACACCGGCAACCATTGCCCTTGCCCAAGCGGAATTCGACAAGGACTTCACCCCGATGCGGGACATGCGCGCCTCGGATGAATACCGTCTCGACTGCGCCCGCAACATGCTGCAACGCTGTTTCGCGGATCTCGCGGGCGAAACCGTCAGCGTGCTGGAGGTGGGCCAATGAGCGTTGCAAAACCCCTGCCCCACGACGCCGCCCGCCTGCATGTGACCGGCGCCGCCCGCTATGTGGACGACACCCCGACGCCGCGCGGCACGCTGCATCTGGCCTTCGGCTTGTCGCCCATCGCCAAGGGGCGCATCACCAAGATGGATCTGGAGCCCGCCCGCCAAAGCTCCGGCGTGGTCGCGGTGCTGAGCGCCGGTGATCTGCCCTTTGACAATGATGTCTCCCCGTCGAACCATGATGAGCCACTGCTGACATCCGGCGCGGTCAACTATGTCGGCCAGCCGGTGTTTCTGGTGGTGGCAACCAGCCACCGGGCCGCGCGCATCGCCGCCCGCAAGGCCGTGATCGACTACGCCGAGGAAACACCCCTGCTGACGCTGGAGGCCGCATTGGCCGCCGACAGCCGGTTCGAGGAAGGCCCGCGCATCTATCAAAAGGGCGATGCCGCCGCAGCCATCTCCGCCGCCCCTCATATGGTCGAAGGCAGCTTTGATCTTGGCGGGCAGGAACATTTCTATCTCGAAGGACAGGCTGCGCTGGCCCAGCCACAAGAGGATGGCGGCATGCTGGTCAATTCATCGACCCAGCACCCGACCGAGATCCAGCACAAAGTGGCCGAGGCCATCGGCCTGCCAATGCATGCGGTGCGGGTGGAGACCCGGCGCATGGGTGGCGGATTTGGCGGCAAGGAAAGCCAGGGCAACGCGCTGGCCGTCGCCTGCGCCGTGGCCGCGCGCCACACCGGGCGCCCGTGCAAGATGCGTTATGACCGCGATGACGACATGGTCATCACCGGCAAACGTCACGCCTTCCGCATTTCCTACCGGGCGGGGTTTGACACGGACGGCCGCCTATTGGGGGTGGAGTTCACCCATCTGGTGGATTGCGGCTGGGCGCAGGATCTGTCGCTGCCGGTGGCCGACCGTGCCATGCTGCACGCTGACAACGCCTATGCGATCCCCGCGATCCGCATCGTAAGTCATCGCCTCAAGACCAACCGGCAAAGCGCCACCGCCTATCGCGGCTTTGGCGGCCCTCAGGGCATGGTCGGGATCGAACGGGTGATGGATCATATCGCCCATGATCTGAAGCTGGACCCGGTCGAATTGCGGCAACGCAACTACTACGCCGCCCCCGGCACCGCAACGGGCGACAACACGACCCCCTATGGCATGGAGGTCAGCGATTTCGAATTGCACGAGATGACCGCGCAATTGCTGGAGAGCGCGGATTATGCCGCCCGCAAGGCAGAAATCGCTGCCTGGAACCAGGGGCAGACACACCTCAAACGGGGGCTTGCCTTCTCTCCGGTCAAATTCGGCATTTCCTTCACCCTGACCCACCTCAACCAGGCTGGGGCACTGGTTCATGTCTATCAGGATGGCTCGGTCCACCTGAACCACGGCGGCACCGAGATGGGACAAGGATTGTTCCAGAAGGTCGCGCAGGTGGCCGCCAGCCGGTTTGGCATCCCACTGGAGAAGGTGAAAATCACCGCCACCGACACCGCCAAGGTGCCGAATACCTCTGCCACTGCGGCCTCCTCTGGATCGGACCTCAACGGGATGGCGGTCAAGGCCGCCTGCGACACCATCAGTGCCCGTATGGCCGAACATCTGGCTAACCTGCATCAGGCAGCGCCTGCGGATGTGGTCTTTGCAGATGGCGTGGTTCGGATCGGCGATGCTCTGGAGCTCAGCTTCGATGCGGCGGCGAAACTATGCTACGAGGGGCGGATCAGCCTGTCGTCGACCGGGTTCTACAAAACCCCAAAACTGGAGTGGGACCGGATCAAGGGACAGGGACGCCCCTTCTTCTACTTTGCCTATGGCGCCGCCCTGACCGAGGTTGTGGTGGACCGGCTGACCGGCGAAAACCGCATCCTGCGCGCCGATATCCTGCATGACGCAGGCGCCTCGCTGAACCCGGCGCTGGACATCGGCCAGGTCGAAGGCGGCTATGTGCAGGGCGCCGGATGGCTCACCACCGAGGAACTGGTCTGGGACGACAAGGGCGCTTTGCGCACCCATGCGCCCTCAACCTACAAGATCCCCGCCTGCTCTGACCGCCCGGATGTCTTCAACGTGGCGCTTTATGACGGGCAGAACCGCGAAGAGACCATCTACCGATCCAAGGCGGTGGGCGAGCCGCCCTTCATGCTGGGGATTTCGGCCTGGCTGGCGCTGTCGGATGCGGTGTCCGCCTTTGGCGCGACCTATCCTGCCCTTGATGCACCGGCCACCGCCGAAGAGATCTGGCGCGCGGCACGGAGGACCAGTGATGGGGCTTGATCTGGACGGGCTCAAGGCCGCAGTAACAGCACACGGTCGCGTCACCCGCGTAGTGATCGCCGCCATCCACGGCTCCTCCCCGCGCGAAGTGGGCGCCGCCATGCTGGTCTGGCGCATGGAGGACGGTTTTGCCCAGTCCGGCACCATCGGCGGAGGCGCGCTTGAGTATGAAGCAGCGCAAAGGGCCGCCGGGCAAGACACACCTTCCCGCCTAAGCACCCACGCGCTTGGCCCGGATCTGGGCCAGTGCTGCGGCGGATCGGTAACGCTGCTGAGCGAGGTCTATGAGGCAGATGACCTCGACCGCCTCGACACCGAGGTGATCGCGCGCCCTGCAGGGCAGGACAGCCCGATGCCGCTCACGGTGCGGCGTCTGCTGACCCGGCAGCGCAATCAGGGCCAGCGCCCGGCCCCACAGCTGATCGACGGCTGGATGATCGAAGCCAGGCACCGGCCAGAGCACCCGTTGTGGATCTGGGGCGCGGGCCATGTCGGGCGCGCGCTGGTCGATGTTTTGGCGCCCCTGCCCGATCACGACATCACCTGGGTCGACACCGCCCGAAACCGGTTTCCTGAGCATATTTCGGACACCATAACCCCCGTATGGGCTGAAAATCCGTCGCTTTTGGTGGCTCACGCGCCGTCAACTGCCCGACATCTGGTTCTGACCTATTCCCATGAGCTAGATCTGGCGCTATGCCACGCCCTACTGAAACATGACTTTGCCTTTGCCGGGCTGATCGGCTCCGCGACCAAATGGGCGCGCTTCCGCTCCCGGCTTGCAGCCCTAGGCCACGCCCCCGCGCGGATCGACCGGATCACCTGCCCAATCGGGGATCCGGCCCTGGGCAAGCACCCGCAGGCAATCGCGGTCGGTGTGACGGCGCAGCTGCTGGCGCTGGATGCAAGAGGCAGCGCAGAACAGGAACTAAGAAAGGACCGGCACGCGTGACTGTACCCCTTCTGAGCCTCCAGGGCCTGACCAAGGCCTACCCGGGCGTCGTTGCCAATGATCAGGTATCCTTCGACATCGGCGAAGGCGAGGTCCACGCCCTTCTGGGCGAAAACGGCGCCGGCAAATCCACCCTTGTGAAAATGATCTACGGGCTGGTGAAGCCGGACAGCGGCCAGATGCTGCTGCGCGGAGCGCCCTTTGCCCCGGCCGAACCGCGCGCCGCCCGCGCTGATGGCATCGCCATGGTATTCCAGCATTTTTCCCTGTTCGATGCGCTGAACGTGGCGGAAAACATCGCCCTTGGCATGGAAAACCCGCCGCCGCTGCGCGATCTGGCCAGCCGCATCCGCGAAGTCTCTGAAACCTATGGGCTGCCGCTCGATCCGTTCCGCACCGTAGGCGATCTCTCTGCCGGGGAACGCCAGCGGGTCGAGATCATCCGCTGCCTGCTGCAGGACCCGAAACTGCTGATTATGGACGAGCCAACCTCGGTGCTGACCCCGCAGGAAGTCGAGATCCTGTTCGAGACCCTGCAGAAACTGCGCAGCGAAGGCACCTCGATCCTTTATATCAGTCACAAGCTGGAAGAGATCCGCACCCTGTGCGATCACGCCACGATCCTGCGGCTGGGCAAGAATGTCGGCGAATGCACCCCATCCGAAACCTCGGCCCGCGATATGGCCGAGATGATGGTGGGTACCGCACTCAAGACCCCGGAACGCGCTGGCCGTGATCTCGGCGACGTGGCGATGGACATCAGCGGCTTGTCGGTTCCCGCACCTTCGGCCTTTGGCACCGCGCTGAAAAATGTCCACCTGAGCGTGCGCAAGGGAGAGATCCTTGGCATCGGCGGTGTGGCCGGCAACGGGCAGGATGAACTCCTTGCAGTTCTGTCGGGCGAGACCCTGTCGGTTCCGGATGCTGTGAAACTTCACGGGAAGCCCATCGGCAAGCTGGGTCCGGTTGCGCGGCGCCGCCTTGGGCTGCTGTCGGCCCCCGAAGAACGCCTTGGCCATGCGGCAGCGCCGGACATGAGCCTCACGGAAAATGCCATGCTGACCGCCGCCGTACGCGAAGGTCTGGTCAGCCGTGGGTTCCTCAATTGGCCCGCTGCCAAGGCGTTTGCCAAACGCGTGATTTCCGAATTCGACGTGCGCACGCCGGGACCGGAAAACGCGGCGCGCTCCCTGTCCGGGGGCAACCTGCAGAAATTCGTCATCGGCCGCGAGGTGCTGCAACGCCCCGAGGTGCTGGTGGTGAACCAGCCCACATGGGGCGTCGATGCCTCTGCCGCCGCCGCGATCCGGCAATCGCTGCTGGATCTGGCCGCAGGTGGCACCGCCGTCATCTGCATCAGTCAGGATCTGGACGAGCTGATGGAGATTTCCGACAGTTTCGCCGCTCTCAACGAAGGCCGCCTGAGCGCGCCGCGCCCGGCTGCGGGGCTGACGGTGGATGAAATCGGCCTGATGATGGGCGGCGCCCACGGCATGGAGGTGGCGCATGTCTGATCCCTGCCAGTATTTGACTATCAATGAAGGAGCCGACGCATGATCCGGCTTGAGAAACGGCCACAGCCGTCGCGCGCCTGGTCGATGGCCACGCCGCTGGTGGCGGTGCTGGCAACGATGATCGCGGGCGGGCTGTTGTTCGCCATCCTGGGCAAGGACCCGGTCGAGGCGATCCGCACCATCTTCTGGGAACCGCTGTTTGGCGAGTTCGCCTTCTACTACCGCCCGCAGCTGCTGATCAAAGGCGCGCCGCTGGTCTTGATCGCCATCGGCCTGTCCTTGGGCTTTCGCGCCGGGATCTGGAACATCGGTGCCGAGGGACAGTATATCATGGGCGCGCTGTTCGGCGCCGGGATGGGGCTGGCCTTTTACCCACTCGAGGCCTGGTACATCTTCCCGCTCATGGTCCTCGCAGGCGCCTTTGGCGGCTGGATCTGGGCGATGATCCCGGCCTTTCTGAAGGTTCGCTTCGGCACCAATGAAATCCTTGTCTCCCTGATGCTGGTCTATGTGGCCGAGCAGTTCCTTGCCTCCATGTCGCTGGGATTGCTCAAGAACCCCGAAGGCTTTGGCTTTCCGGGCAGCCGCAACCTGCAGCAATACGAAAGCGCCCATAACGCCGATCTGATCGCCGGAACCGGTATGCACTGGGGCGTTGTGGCAGCATTGATCGCGGTGATCTTTGCCTATGTGCTGCTGAACCGGCACATGCTGGGCTATCAGATCCGCCTGACCGGCGAAGCCCCGCGCGCCGCGCGTTTTGCCGGCGTGAACCCGGCGCGGCTGGTGCTGTTCTGCCTTGGCACCTCCGGCATGCTGGCCGGCCTTGCGGGCCTGTTCGAGGTCTCCGGCCCGTCGGGTCAGGTTTCGATCGATTTCAACGTAGGCTATGGCTTCACCGCAATTATCGTGGCCTTTCTTGGTCGCCTGCATCCCGTCGGGATCCTGCTGGCAGGAGGGCTGATGGCGCTGACGTATATTGGCGGCGATATCGCGCAATCGAACATGGGCCTGCCCTCGGCAGCGATCCAGGTCTTCCAGGGGATGCTACTCTTCTTCCTCTTGGCCTTTGACCTGCTCACCAATTTCCGTATCGCAATCGGCAAGCCGGAGGTGGCGTAAGATGGATCTATCCGCAATCAACCCGGTCCTGCTGATCGCCTCCCTCATGGTGGCGGCTACGCCGCTGCTGCTGGCCGCCGTGGGCGAACTGGTGGTGGAAAAGGCAGGCGTTCTGAACCTTGGCGTCGAAGGCATGATGATCACCGGCGCCATCGCCGGCTTTGCCACCGCCGTCGAAAGCGGCTCACCGCTCTTCGGCTTTGTCATCGCCGCAGTGGCGGGGGCGACGCTGTCCACCCTCTTCGCCATCCTCACCCAGTTTGCCAAGGCCAACCAGGTCGCATCGGGCCTGTCACTCACGCTCTTCGGGCTCGGAATCTCGGCGCTGATGGGACAAAGCTATGTCGGCATCAAACCGCCGCAGATGCAGGACATCCACATCCCGGTGCTGAGCGATCTTCCCGTTGTCGGCCCGATCCTGTTTGGCCATGACATCATCCTCTATTTCGGCATTGTCCTAACGGCAGTGGTCTGGGTGGTACTGAAATACACCCGTGTGGGTCTGATCCTGCGCGCGGTCGGGGAAAACCACGATGCGGCCCATGCGCTTGGCTACAAGGTGCTGCGCATCCGGGTGCTGGCGATCCTGTTCGGCGGCGCCTGCGCTGGCATGGGCGGTGCCTATATCAGCCTGATCCGGGTCCCCCAGTGGACCGAAGGCATGACCGCCGGCATCGGCTGGATCGCCCTTGCGCTGGTGGTCTTTGCCAGCTGGAAACCCTGGCGGGTGCTGCTGGGCGCCTATCTTTTCGGCGGTGTTACCGTGGTGCAGCTTAATCTTCAGGCAGCAGGCGTTGCCATCCCGGTCGAGTATCTGGCAATGTCGCCCTATCTGATCACCATTGTGGTGCTTGTCATTCTATCAGCGGATAAGAGCAGCGCACCCGCTGCCCTTGGCCGCAATTTCCATGCCTCCCGTTAGGATCTGACGGCAGGCCAAACACCCTGCCCGGGCATCCGGGCATATTATAAACAACACGGGGGATCCCTTTGATGAAACTGACGACACTTCTGACCAGCGCCGCCATGGCGCTTGGCCTTGCGACCGGCGCTATGGCCGAAGACAAGACCAAGGTAGGCTTTGTCTATGTCGGTCCCGTCGGCGACGGTGGCTGGACCTATGAGCACAATCAGGGCCGCCTGGCCGTAGAAGAGGAATTCGGCGACAAGGTCGAAACCGTCTATGTTGAAAACGTCGCAGAAGGCCCCGACGCCGAGCGCGTGATTACCCAGATGGCGCTGCAGGGCGCCGACCTGATCTTCACCACCTCCTTTGGCTATATGGATCCCACGATCAACGTCGCCAAGAAATTCCCGAACGTGAAGTTCGAGCACGCCACCGGCTACAAGCGAGCCGACAACGTCTCGACCTATTCCGCACGTTTTTATGAAGGCCGCGCCGTTCAGGGCACCATCGCGGGCAACATGACCGAGAGCAACATCGTCGGCTACATCGGGTCCTACCCGATCCCCGAAGTGATCCGCGGCATCAACTCTGCCTATATCCACGCCAAGAAAGTGAACCCCGACGTCACCTTCAAGATCGTCTGGGCCTTCACCTGGTTCGACCCGGCGAAAGAGGCCGACGCCGCCAAGGTTCTGATCGAACAGGGCGCCGACGTGATCCTGCAGCACACCGACTCCACCGCACCGCAGGCGGCCGCACAGGCCGCAGGCAACGTGATCACCTTTGGTCAGGCTTCCGACATGGCCGAGTATGCGCCGAAACCGCGCGTCTCCTCGATCATCGACAACTGGGCGCCCTATTACATCGCCCGTACCAAGGCCGTGATGGACGGCACCTGGACCTCGGTTGACACCTGGGACGGCATCGGCCCGGGCATGGTGGGCATCGGTGAAATCTCCGACGCGGTTCCCGCCGACGTAAAAGAAGCCGCGCTGGCGCTGAAAGCCTCGATCGCGGACGGTTCCTACCACCCGTTCACCGGCCCGCTGAACAAGCAGGACGGTTCGGCGTGGCTGGCAGAGGGTGAAACCGCCGATGACGGCACCCTGGCCGGCATGAACTTCTTTGTTGAAGGCATCGAAGGCGACATCCCGCAGTAAGCGCCTTGCCCGGACGAGTTACGGAAAGGCCCGCCAGATTGGCGGGCCTTTTCTTTTGGTGGCTGCAGTTCTCCTCTGCACAGCCACTCCGCAAATCTTGGGCGACCCCAACTTCTGCAGTAAAGCAACCTTTTGCAGACCACGACCAACTCTCCTAATATTCTCATCGCACCAGCATCGGCGGGCGCTAGACCGGGAGGCCTAGAAAAGGATGGAGTTTTTCGATTACGGCTATCTCTTGGCGGGCGACTGGCTTCCCTACTCCATCGCCCTTGCCGTGGTTGCTTGCGCAGCGTCTATTCTCACGATCCGGCGTCTGCCGAACCAGCCATGGCGCGCATTTTTCCTGTCCTGCCTGATCGCCTTTTGCGTGGCGTTCCTGCTCTCCGGAACCAGGTTCGGTTTTTCGGGCGGCGCCGAGGCGCTGTTCTGGAACGTACTGGGCGCGGGTCTGCTTGCTCAGATCTGGCTTCCGGTCTGTGCGGTCACTCACATTATCGCGCGACGGGATCGGATCAGACGCCGATAAGCTGGCGCATAGACAGCGCAGCCTCGACAGTAATCACTGGGGGCCTAGCGCTTCTGCGAGAACACCCGATAGGCCAACAGCACACGCGACGCAGCCGTCACGAAGCACAAAGCGCCGAACACCCAGCCCATCAGGGCAAAGGCCCCCGGAAACAGGCACAGCGCCACGAAGAACCCGATCGTCTCCGCCCCTTCCAGCAGCCCCCCGGTAAAGTAGAGCGTTTTGACGCCGCGCGCGGTGCTGGACATCTGGTGCCGCTCGGCCAGGACGGAATAACCAAGGAAGCTGGCACCGTTCACGTAGAAAGACATGAGCAGAAAGGCACCTGCCGCGCCATTGGCCCCAGGGTTCGCCAGCACGAATGCCAAGGGCACCGCGCCATAGAACAGGAAATCGCAGGTGATATCGAGATAACCGCCAAACCCCGTCGGCGCGCTGGCCCGCGCCACCGCCCCATCCAGCCCATCGGCAAGGCGTGACAGTAACAACGGCAGCAGCGCCCAGCCAAACATCCCGAGAGCAATCAGCGCAGCCGACAGAAGCCCCAGCGCCAGCCCTAACAGCGTCACCTGATTGGCACTGATCCCCCAGCGCGCAATGACCCTGCCCTGCGCGTTCAACGCAGGGTCGATCAACGGGCGGATACGGGCATCAAACATGGCTCTGTTGTGCCCTGCAAACGCTGCGCGCTCCAGTCACAATTGCGCGCGGCGGCGTTTTTGGCAGAAGCCTGTTGTTGCGTCATCTTCGCTCTTTTCCCTGTTCCCGCGACGTGGCAGGTTGCCGCCATGACACGCATCCTGACCACCCCCGACCACGCCCCCGTCAGCCGCTTTGCCTTTGGCACCATGCAGTTCGGAGGCCGCGCCAACGAAACGCAATCTGCCGAAATGTATGACGCCTGCCGCGCAGCCGGGATCACCCATTTCGACACCGCCTGGGTCTATAACGAGGGCGAAAGCGAGAAGATCCTCGGCCGCCTGATCAAGGGGGAGCGCGACAAGCTGCTGATCGCGACCAAGGTGGGCTATACCGGCGGCGCAGGGGAAGCCAACATGCGGGCGCAGTTCGACACCTGCCGAGCGCGGCTGGATCTGGATATGGTCGATGTCCTTTACCTGCACCGGTTCGATCCCGAAACCGACCTCACCGAAACGCTGGAATGTTTTGCATCCCTGAAACAACAGGGGCTGATCCGCTATGTGGGCCTGTCGAATTTCGCCGCCTGGCAGGTGGTCAAGGCGCAGATGATCGGCGCCAAATTCGATCTGTCGATTGATATCCTGCAGCCGATGTATTCGCTGGTGAAACGCCAGGCCGAGGTCGAGATCCTGCCTATGTGCGCCGATCAGGACATCGCCATCGCGCCCTACTCTCCGCTAGGCGGCGGGCTGCTGACCGGCAAATACGCCGCGGGCAGTGGCGAAGGGCGCCTGCAGGAAGATCCCCGCTACAAAAGCCGCTATGGGCAGGACTGGATGCACCGCGCCGCCGCAGATCTGGCCGCGCTGGCGCAGGAGCTTGGCACCGATACGGCGACCCTTGCCGTGGCCTGGGTGGCGGCCCATTCCAGCGGTCCGATGCCGATCATCTCGGGGCGCACCGCAGAACAGCTTGCGCCGTCGCTCGCGGCGATGGATTTTGACGTGAGTGCCGATCTTTATGCGCGGATTTCAGCGCTCAGCCCGCGCCCGGCGCCGGCGACAGACCGGCTGGAAGAACAGGACGAAGGTATTTCGGCATGAGTGATTTTATCGTCATTGGCGGCGGCATCGCAGGGATCAGCGCCGCCGCACGGCTGTCGGAGCTCGGCAGCGTCACGGTACTGGAGGCGGAAGAGGCGCTTGGCTACCACGCCTCCGGGCGCTCGGCCGCCATGTTCGAGGAAAGCTATGGAAACCCGGCGGTTGTCGCGCTCAACAAGGCCAGCGCCGACTACCATTACAATGCCAATGGCGGTTACCTGACACCGCGCGGTTTCATGCTGGTGGCAGGCCCCGGCGAAGAAGGCGGTTTTGCAGCAGATGTGGCTGAGCTGGACCTGCACAAGATCCATATCGACGATGCCTATGCCCGGGTGCCGATCCTAAATCCGGCCTCCGTCACCATGGCCGCCCTGCACGAGGACGCGCAGGATCTGGATACCGACCGGATGATCCAGGATTTTGCCCGCGTGGTGCGCGGTGCAGGCGGACAGGTGATCACACGGGCCGAGGTCACCGCGATCCAGCATAGCGGGTCAGGCTGGCAGGTGACGGCAGGCGGTCGGGCCTATGAAGGCAAGCAACTAATCAATGCCGCCGGGGCCTGGGTTGATCGGATCGCCACCCTTGCCGGGGTTGCGCCCATCGGGATCACTCCCAAACGCCGCTCCATGGCACGGCTGCCCGCGCCGGGCGGTCACGATGTCACAAAATGGCCGATGATGATGGGGGTCGGGGAATGTTGGTACGCCAAACCCGATGCAGGCAAGCTGCTGGTCTCCCCTGCGGATGCCGACCCGGTTGAGCCGCACGATGCCTTTGCCGATGATATGGTGCTGGCCGAGGGGCTGGCGCGTTATGAGGAAAAGGTGACCGAACCCGTCACACGGGTCGAAAGCAACTGGGCCGGTCTGCGCAGTTTCGTGAGCGATGGCGCGCTGGTGCTGGGCGCGGCCCCTGACCGCCCCGATTTCATCTGGTGCGCGGCGCAGGGCGGCTATGGCTTTCAGACCGCACCAGCCGCATCGCGCCTGCTGCGCGATCTGATCGGCGGCAATACGCCTGAACTGGACCGTGATATCATCGCCGCCCTGTCACCGGAAAGGCTGCGCTGATGCCCGTTCGCTCTGTTCCCGGCACCGCCTCTGTCGCCGCTGCGCAGGATGGCAAGCTCTTCGCCCCCTCTGCCGAGCGCAATATCGATCCCCTGTGCGATCTCTTGGCCGACATCGCACCTGAAACCGGCAGCGCGCTGGAGGTCGCCAGCGGCACCGGCCAGCATGTGGTGGCCTATGCACGGCGCCTGCCTGGGTTGATCTGGCAACCGACCGAGGTGGACGCAGCCCGGCGCGCCAGCATCGACGCCTATGTCGCAGAGGCGGGCCTTGATAACCTGCGCCCCGCCGCAGAACTGGATGCGACGGCGCCGGGCTGGGCCGCAACGGTCGGGCCAGTCGATTTCATCATCCTGTCGAATCTTCTGCACCTTATCACCGAGGAAGACGCCAAGACCCTGATCCGCGAAGCCGCACGCGCGCTGGCCCCGGCCGGAAGGATCGCGATCTATGGACCCTTTATGCGCGCTGGTGAGCTGACAAGCGAAGGCGATCAGAGGTTCCACGCCTCTCTGACGGGCCATGATCCGCTCATCGGCTACAAGGACGATTTCGACACCATCGACTGGCTGCAGGAGGCGGGCCTTGATCTGGCCGAGGTGATCGAAATGCCAGCAAACAATCTGGCCCTGGTGGCGCAAAAACCGGATTTCTGACCCAGATCAAAGCCGCAGTACTGCAGCCAACCTACTCCTTCAGGAAAATGAATATGATGATGAAGGACAGATCATGGGCTGGCACGAGAAACTGGACGGAACCCGCAACGGGCTGCGCAATCTGAACCGGGCGACCCCCGAGACCGCGCAGGCCTTTGGCGCCCTTGGCAAGGCGGTGAAACAGGGTGGCACGCTGGAGTTCAAGCAGAAGGAATTCGTGGCGCTTGGCATCGCGGTCGCCCTGCGGTGTGAGGACTGTATCGGGCTGCACGTGGAAACCCTGATCAAGGCCGGCGCCACCCGCGAAGAAGTGGCCGACGTACTGGCGATGTCGATCCAGATGGGCGGCGGACCCGCGATGATGTACGCAGCCAAGGCGATGACCTGCTTTGACGAGCTGACCGCCGCCTGAGGCGTGGATCACTACACACAGAATGGCCTGTTCCATTCGAAAAACAGCGGCTAGGCTTCCGGAAAAGATCAACCGGGAGCCTGCCATGAAAGATCAACGTCACACCCCCACCTGGACCAGCTTTGAAGAGGCTGGGAAGGCAGACTGGGATGCGGTCATGGAGTATGAGGAGGCCTATAACGCCGCCCTGCCCGACCGTATTCTGGACGCGATCCGCTCGCTTGACGAGGACTGGACGCCCTACCCGGTGAACCGCTTCCAGCATTGTCTTCAGGCCGCCACCCGCGCCCATGCCGATGGCGCCGATGACGAAATCGTCGTTGCGGCGCTGGTGCATGATGTGGGCGATATCCTGTCGCCCTATAACCACGGCGAACTGGCCGCCGCGATGATGAAACCCTATGTCAGCGAACGCACCTGGTGGATCCTGAAACACCACTGCGTCTTTCAGGGGTATTACTACAATCACCACCTTGGCGGCGACCGTCACGCACGGGACAAATACCGCGACAGCCCCTATTGGGAGGACTGCCGCAAGTTCTGTCACGACTATGATCAATGCGCCTTTGACCCGGATTACCCGACGAAACCGCTGGAATTCTTCGAACCGATCCTGCGCCGGGTGCTCGCGCGCGGCGAAGGCCACATGGAGCTGAACGAGACCAGCGACAGCTGATCCGGCTCAGCCGCCCATGATCCACAGGATGCCGCTCCAGACGATCGGTAGCAGCAGCGCTGTTGCGAGCGCGTTGAGGCCCATTGCAAGGCCGGAAAAGGCGCCTGCGGTTTCATTCACCTGCAGCGCCCGGGCGGTACCGATCCCGTGGCTGGCGGTGCCAATCGCCAGCCCCCGCGCGCGCCAGTCGACCACGCCGGTCACGTCCAGAACCTTCGGCCCCAGCATGGCGCCAAGGATCCCGGTCACGATCACCAGAACCGCGGTCAGCGACGGCAGGCCGCCCAGTTTCTCGGCAATGCCCATTGCCACGGGCGCCGTCACCGATTTCGGCGCCACCGATGCAAGAACTGCCTCGGAACTGCCTGCAAGCCAGGCCACCGCCACAGCGGACAGGATGGCGGTCAGCGATCCGGCCACAAGGCTCACCACGATGGCCAGGGCCGACCGGCGCACCCGGTACCATTGCCGATAGAGCGGCACCGCAAGGGCAACCGTGGCAGGCCCCAGCAGGAAATGCACGAACTGGGCGCCCTCGAAATAACTGCCATAATCCGTCCCGGTCAGCATCAGCACCGCCACGACGATTAGCACCGCCCCCAGCACCGGGTTCAGCAGAGGGTTTCTGCCGGTTTTCTCAAAGAGAAGACTGGCCGCCTGAAAGGCAACCAGCGTCAGGGTGAGATGAAACAGCGGCGATGCGCTGAGATAGACCCAGGTGTCCTGCAGGTTATCCATCGGCAGACCCCGCCCCCAGCCACTGCATCAACAGCCCGGTCACCGCGATGGTCGCCAAAGTCGAGACCACCAGCGCCAGCCCCAGCGGCAACAGCGCCTGTCCCAGCAGCTGGAAATGCAGGATCACCCCGGTCCCGGCCGGCACGAACAGCAGCGACATCGACCGCAACAGGCCGTTTGCCGTCTGATCCAGCTGCGCGGGCACCCGGCCCAGCAACATCAGAATGATGAACAGAAACACCATGCCCAGCACCGGCCCCGGTATGGGCAGCGCCAAGGCGCCGGTGATGAACTCCCCAGCCAGCTGACACACCAGTATAAGCGTAAGGAAACCCAACATCTTATCCCTCCTGCACCTGATGAGGTGACTGTGGCATCCCTCTGGCATCCAAACAAGCGGCGTGCCCTCTCATCGGGTCGGACAAGGCAGCAGGCCTACGGGGAATAGGAAATCCGGTAGACGGCACCGGCAAAATCATCCGACACCAGAATGGAGCCATCCGGGTGCTGGATAACATCCACCGGGCGACCATCATATTCACCGTCTTGGTTCAGCCAGCCTTCGGCAAAGGGTTCGATGGCCGCGTTCCCCTGCGCGTCGATGAAGGTTACCATCACCCGTGCGCCGACCCGCTCGGAGCGGTTCCAGGACCCATGTTGGGCCGAAAAGATCGCGTTGCGGTATTTTTCGGGGAACATGTCCCCGGTGTAGAAACTCATACCCAGATCAGCCGCATGGGCGATGGTTTCGACCGCAGGCATGACAACCTCGACCGGAACCTCCTGCCCCGCATACTCGCGCGTCCGGGTGGAGCCGCCACCGTACCAGGGAAAGCCGAAATGCTGACCCTTCTCGGTCTGGCGGTTAATTTCGCCGGGTGGAATGTCGTCGCCCATGCCATCAACCTGATTGTCGGTCCACCACAGCTCTCCGGTTACCGGATGAAAGTCATGCCCCACGGAATTTCGCGCGCCATAGGTATAAACTTCGCGCCCACTGCCATCACGGTTCATGCGGATGATCCCGCCAATCCCCGTCTCATTGTAAAGCGCCAGCTTTTCTGGCGGCGCCACGTTATAGGGCTGCCCCAGCGAGATATACAGCTTGTTGTCCGGCCCCAGCTTGATGACCCGCGCCGTGTGATAAGAGCTTTCCTCCCCCACGGGGATCAGGCTGCCCTGCGCCACGATTGGCACCGCGACCATGTCAGCGTTCTGGTCAAAGGTCTCCGCCTCGGGAACCATCAGCACCCGGTTGCGTTCGGCGATGAACAGATTACCGTCCGGAGAAACCTCCACGCCATTGGGGATATCAAGGCTCAGGGAGGGCGCGAAATTCTTGACCTCCTCAACAGCTCCGTCGCGGTCAGGGTCCAGAACTGCCCAAACCTTGTCCCGCCGTGTGCCGACAAACAGAACTGTGCCACCAGGGGAAAGCGCCATGTGGCGGGCACCGGGAACCAGCGCATAGAGTTCGATCCTGAACCCCGTCGGCAAACGGATGCCCTCCAACACGCGCCGCAACGCATCGGCATCTGCCGTGTCTTGGTCGATATAGGTGTGTTCGGCGGATCCTGTGATCCTGATCGCGTCCGGATCTCCGGGGGCGGACTGCGCAGGTGCAGACGCAGCAAAGATCAGGCACAAAGCTGCACTGCCAAAGACCTGTCTCATCCTCTTCTCCCTGAAACCGCAAATTCGATCAACAACCCGCAGACGCCACAGCCATGCACGGCACCTCGCCAAGGGTAGTCGGAAAATGAAGCAGGACAACCGGCAGCAAAGCGCGACCGGTCCGTCATTCCAACAAAAAAGCCCCAGCACGGTGGCCGGGGCTTTGCTGTTTTATCCGTTCACACGGATCTTTTCGTTCTTGGGATCATAGGGGCTGTCGCAGGTCACGACCGCATCCCACAGCTGGTCCAGCATCTTGACCTTCAGCTTGGTCCCTTCCACCGCGTATTCCGGTTTCACATAGCCCATACCGATGCTCTTCTCAAAGGCCACCGAATAGCCGCCTGTGGTCAGGCGCCCGACGCGGGTGCCATCCTCGGCATAAAGCGCCTCGCGGCCCCAGGGATCGGTGTCGGACGGACCGTCGATCAGAATGGTGCAGCACTTGGAGCGGATGCCCTTGGCGACCATTTCGTCCTTGCCGTAGAAGTCCTTCTCCAAATCGACAAAGCGCGGCAGGTCTGCCTCAAGCGGGGTCGCGTCGCGGCCCAGCTCGTGCCCAAAGGCGCGGTAGCTCTTCTCCTGACGCAGCCAGTTCTGGGCGCGGGCGCCGACCAGCTTCATACCGTGTTTCTCGCCTGCCTTCTCCAAGAGGTCGAACAGGTAGTTCTGCATCTCGATCGGGTGGTGCAGCTCCCAGCCCAGCTCACCCGTATAGGCCACGCGGATCGCGTTCACCGGGCACATGCCCAGCTCGATCTGCTTGGCCGACAGCCAGGGGAAACGTTTGTTGCTGAGCGCGGTCTCCGGATCAGCGTCCTTGATCACCTCTTTCAGCACATCACGGGACTTCGGCCCGGCGATGGCGAAGACGCCCCACTGGGTGGTCACGTCCTGGATCTCGATATAGCCGAACTCCTCCATCTTGTCCTCGGCCGCCTTGCGCAGGTAATCCGCGTCATATTCGGTCCAGGCGCCAGCAGAGACGAGGTAGTAGTTGTTCTCGCCGTTGCGCACGATGGTGTATTCGGTGCGGGTGGTCCCGGCCGAGGTCAGCGCATAGGTCAGGTTGATACGGCCTACCTTGGGCAGCTTGTTGCAGGTGAACCAGTCGAGGAACTGAGTGGCACCGGGGCCCTTGACCACGTGTTTGGTAAAGGCGGTCGCGTCGATCAGGCCGACGCCTTCACGGATCGCCTTGGCCTCTTCGACCGCGTATTGCCACCAGCCACCACGGCGGAACGAACGTGCATCGTGATCAAAGTTCTCCGGCGCGTCCAGCGGGCCGAAATAGTTCGGGCGTTCCCAGCCGTTGACCCAGCCGAATTGCGCACCGCGGGCCGCCTGGCGGTCATAGGCCGGCGAAGTCCGCAGGGGGCGGCAGGCCGGGCGCTCTTCGTCCGGGTGGTGCAGGATGTAGACGTGCTCGTAGGCTTCCTCGTTCTTGCGCGCGGCGAACTCGGTCGTCATCCAGTTGGAGGAGTACCGCTTGGGGTCGAGCGACGCCATGTCGATCTCGGCCTCGCCATCGACCATCATCTGCGCCAGGTAATAGCCGGTGCCGCCCGCAGCAGTGATGCCGAAGGAGAAGCCTTCGGCCAGCCACATGTTGCGCAGACCGGGCGCCGGACCGACCAGCGGGTTGCCGTCGGGCGTATAGCAGATCGGGCCGTTGAAATCGTCCTTGAGGCCGCTTTCGGCGCAGGAGGGCACGCGCTCTGCCATCGCCATGTATTGATCGGCGATCCGGTCCAGATCCAACGGGAACAGATCAGCGCGGAAGCTATCCGGCACGCCATGCTCGAACCGCGCGGGCGCGCCATGTTCATAGATGCCGAGGATCCAGCCGCCACGCTCTTCACGCGCGTAGGATTCATTGTCGGCATCACGCACGACGGGGTGCTCCGGGTTGCCCGCTTCACGCCATTTGACCAGCTCGGGGTCCTTGTCCATGACGATGAAGGTGTGCTCGACCGGGATCGCGGGCATCTTGATGCCCAGCATCTTGGCGGTGCGCTGCGCGTGGTTGCCGGAGGCGGTCACCACGTGCTCGGCTGTGATCACCACCTGCTCGTCGCTCTCGACGAGGTTGCCGCCCTTTTCGACCATCTTGGTGCAGGTGACTTCCCAGTGGGTGCCATTCCAGTGGAAGGCATCGGCCTGCAGTTTGCGCACGATCTCGACACCGCGCTGCCGGGCGCCCTTGGCCATCGCCTGGGTCACATCGGCAGGGTTAATGTAACCGTCCTCAGTGTGGTAGATCGCGCCCTTCAGGTCGCCGGTCTCGATCAGCGGCCAGCGTTTCTTGATCTGCTCCGGGGTCAGCCATTCGTAATCGACGTCGCAGGTCTCGGCGGTCGAGGCATAGAGCATGTATTCATCCATACGCTCCTGCGTCTGCGCCATACGCAGGTTGCCCACCACAGCAAACCCGGCGTTGAGCCCGGTTTCTTCTTCCAGCGTCTTGTAAAAATCGACCGAGTACTTGTGGATGTGGGTGGTCGCATAGGACATGTTGAACAGCGGCAACAGGCCGGCCGCGTGCCAGGTAGAGCCCGAGGTCAGCTCGTCCCGTTCGATCAGCATCACATCGTCCCAGCCCGCCTTGGCCAGATGATAGGCGATCGAGGTCCCGACGGCGCCACCGCCGACAACCAGTGCTTTGACTTGGGTTTTCATATTCCGCTTCTCCGGAAGAAATGACTAGGGTTTGGCAATGGTATGCCGGAATTCCGGAAATCACCGCGAAATCCATCCGACGCAAAAGTCGACAAAACCGACCTTTCGCGCCCTGCCGTGCGGAATCTTCGCTACGCGACAGAATCCCTGCCCCGCGCCGAACACAAAAGGGCGGCGCAGGTTCACGCCCGCACCGCCCTTCAAGGGTCGTGATTTTAATCCCTTTGATCAATCGGAAATGATCTTGCCCGGGTTCAGGATATTGTCCGGATCCAGTGCTGCCTTGACCGCCGCCATATAGCGGGTCGCGGCGCCAAGTTCCTTGGTCAGATAGGGGCGTTTACCCTGCCCGATGCCATGTTCACCTGTGCAGGTGCCATCCATGGAAATCGCCAGATCGTTGAGCCAGCCGACGTATTCATCCGCCTTGGCCCGTTCCTCAGCGCTGTCCATGTCGATCAGCAGCAGCGCGTGAAAGTTGCCGTCGCCTACATGGCCGACCATGGGCGCCATCAGTCCCATTTCCTCTGCCTTTTCGCGGGCGGTAGAGACGCATTCGGCCAGCCGCGAGATCGGCACGCAGACATCGGTTGAAATCCCCTTGGCACCGGGGCGCAGGCCGAGGCAGGCCCAGTACATATCGTGGCGCGCCTGCCAGAGCTTGTTGCGCTCTTCCGCGGTGGAGGTCGCCTCGAAATCGAAACCACCGAACTCTTCGGCGATGGAACTGAACATCTCGGCCTGCTCCACTACGCCCGCTTCGGAGCCGTGGAATTCCAGCAGCAGCAGCGGCACTTCGGGCAGGTCCAGCTTGGAATAGGTATTTGCGGCCTTGACGCTCATCGCGTCCAGCATTTCGATCCGGGCGACGGGAATGCCGTATTGGATGGTCATCATCACCGCGCGACAGGCATCATCCACCGAGCGGAAGGCGCAGCGGGCAGAGCGGATCGCCTCTGGGATGCCCTGCAGGCGCAGGGTGATTTCGGTGATCAGGCCAAGGGTGCCTTCGGAGCCAACCATCAGCCGGGTCATATCGTATCCGGCAGAGGATTTCTTGGCCCGCTGGGCGGTACGGATCACCTCGCCGTCAGCCATGACGACCTCAAGCGCGAGCACGTTGTCTTTCATCGTGCCATAGCGCACCGCGTTGGTTCCCGAGGCCCGCGTCGCAGCCATCCCGCCAAGCGAGGCATTGGCGCCGGGGTCGATGGGAAAGAACAGACCCTGATCGCGCAGAAAGGTGTTGAGCTGCTCGCGCGTCACCCCCGGCTGCACCACCACATCCAGATCCTCGGCATGCACGGCCAAAATCTTGTCCATACGCGCCATATCCACGGAAATGCCACCTGCAGGAGCGTTCACATGGCCCTCCAGCGAGGTGCCGGTGCCAAAGGGAATGACCGGCACGCCATATTCGGCGCAGGTCTTTACGATGGCGGCGACCTCTTCGGTCGAGGTGGGAAAGACAACCGCATCCGGCGCCTGGGTTTCGATCCAGGTGGTGGTGTGGCCATGCTGTTCACGGATGGCCTGCCCGGTCTGAAGCCGGTCACCGAATGTCTGTTTCAGAACGCCTATGGCGGCTTTGATCCCCGGCTCGTTCCGCGGCAGTGAAGTGGCTTGCACCATGGGTCGTCCTTTCTCCTCCATGCTCGTGTTGTCACGTCAACACGAGCGGCAATATAGTCTCAACACCTGCAGACGCAAGTGGGGCTGAAGGGGCGCGGTGATGGACCAATCGCGCCCCGGTCCGCATTATTTACTCCCCCAGGGCAATGCCTTCGCGGCGGGGATCGGCAGCGCCTTTCAGGCGTTCACCGATCTCAATCGCGTGCAGGCCTGAATTCAGCCCCCGGATATTGACCTTATATCCCATGTCCGTGAGCGGTGCTTCCAATCCAACCGCTGCCGAGCCCTCTTCCAGATCATAGGTGCCGAACCGGTTCACGGCATGCGGCAGGGACACGGATTTTTGAACATCCATGCCCCAATCAGCCCAGGCAATGATCGAGGAAGCGACATAGCCAATGATCCGGCTGCCGCCCGGCGATCCGATGGCCAGCACCGGTGCGCCATCCTTGGTCACGATGGTCGGCGCCATTGAGGAGCGCGGCCGTTTGCCCGGCTCCAGCCGGTTGGCAATCGGCACACCATCCCGGTGGGTGCGGAAGGAAAAATCGGTCAGCTCATTGTTGAGCAGGAAGCCGTTGGTCATCAGCCGCGAGCCAAAGCCGTTTTCGATGGTGGTGGTCATCGACAGCACATTGCCATAGCCATCCACGATCGAGATATGCGAGGTCGAGGGAAACTCGATCGAGGCATCATCGGCCAACTGCGGCGGCAGGCCCGCGTGATCGAATGCGGGCGCGCCGGGCGCCACCTCGGGCAAGGCATCGTCTCCCGCCAGCAGTTTCGCCCGCTCTGCCAGATAATCGGCATCGACCAGACCTTTGGTGGGCATCGGCACGAAATCACTATCCGCCATGTAGCGTCCCCGGTCGGCAAAGGCGAGACGCGAGGCATCGCCGATCAACCGCCAGGCCTCGGGGCTTTCGGCACCCAGCGCCGCCAGATCGTATTGCCCCAGCATGCCAAGGATCTGCCCCACGGTCAGCGCCCCAGAAGACGGTGGCCCCATGCCGCAGACCTCAAACGCGCGGTATTCGGCGCAGACCGCCGGGCGTTCCTTGACCTGATAAAGCGCCAGATCGACAGCGGAGAGAACGCCGGGATTGCCAACGGCTCCGGTCACCGTGCGCACGATATCCGCTGCAACCGGCCCGGTGTAGAACCCATCCGCGCCATCTGTTGCGAGGGTCCGCAGCACCTCGGCATAGGCCGGGTTGACCAGCCTGTCTCCCGCCTTCAGCGGCATGCCCCCGGGCAGGAAATACTCGGCGGTTGCGGAAAACCGCGACAGGCGCTCGGCGTCCCGTTCGATCAGCCCAGCCAGACGCGGCGACACAGCAAACCCGTCCTCGGCCAGCGAAATTCCGGCCTCGAACAGCGACGGCCAGTTGGCCTTGCCCCAGCGGCGATGGGCTGCTTCCAGCAACGCGGGCGTGCCGGGGGTGCCGACAGAGCGGCCACCGACAACAGCGTCGAAGAATTTCAGCGGCGCGCCGCTGTCATCCTGAAACAGCCGCGGTGTGGCCGCCAGCGGCGCGGTCTCACGCCCATCCAGCGTCGTGATCTCGCCGGTTTCCGCGTCGTACCAGACCAGAAAGGCACCACCGCCCAGCCCCGAGGATTGCGGTTCGACCAGTCCCAGAACCACCTGTACCGCAACCATGGCATCCGCCGCAGTGCCCCCGGCGCGCAGCACGGCCGCCCCGGCCTCCACCGCGTGAGGATTGGCTGCAGCCACCATCCAGTTGTCCGCCTCGACGGGCAGACCGGCGTCTTTGAACTTGAGCGCAGAAGCCACCTGAGGCGACAGCGCCTCGGCCCCGCCTTTTGCAGCCGGTTCCGGCGCCACCGCATCTGCAGCCTGCTGCGCGCTCACCGTGCCTGCGGACATGCACAGGCACATCAAAAAGATCTTCTTCATAATCGCCTCCTCCAAAACAATGCCTTGCCTCAAAATGCAAACGCGGGCCAATAGCCCGCGTCGCAAAGATCAATCCTGTGTTACAGCATCGCCGGAACCACCTGATCCGGCGGGCGGTGGCCATCCTCGAATGTCTTAATATTCAGCAGCACCTTCTCGCCCATCTCGATCCGCCCTTCGATGGTGGCCGACCCCATATGCGGCAGCAACACCACATTGGGCAGCTCGCGCAGGCGCGGGTTGATGTCGGTGCCATGTTCATAGACATCCAGCCCAGCCCCGGCGATTTCTCCGGCGCGCAGCATCCGGGTCAGCGCGTGTTCGTCGATTACCTCGCCGCGCGATGTATTGACGATCACCGCATCCGGCTTCATCAGCTTCAGCCGCCGGGCGTTCATCAGGTGAAAGGTCGAGGGCGTGGACGGGCAATTGACCGAGATCACATCCATCCGCGCGACCATCTGATCCAGGCTCTCCCAATAGGTCGCTTCCAACTCTTCCTCGATCTCGGGGCGCAGGCGGCGGCGGTTGTGATAATGGATCTGCATGCCGAATGCCTTGGCCCGGCGGGCAACGGCCTGACCGATCCGGCCCATGCCCAGAATCCCCAGGCGACGGCCCGCCAGCCGCCCACCCAGCATCGCAGTCGGCGCCCAGCCGTCCCATTCGCCCTTTTGCATCAGGGCGAGACCTTCGGGAATCCGGCGTACCACCGCCATGATCAGCGCCATGGTCATATCCGCCGTATCATCGGTCAGCACGCCCGGCGTATTGGAGACTAGAATCCCGCGCTGCCGCGCCGTGGCCACGTCAATGTGATCGACACCGGCGCCATAATTCGCAATCAGTTTCAGCCGCGGCCCGGCCTGCGCCAGAAGCGCCGCGTCGATGGTGTCGGTCACCGTCGGAACCAGCACATCGGCCTCTTGCATCGCCTCGGCCATTTCGCTGCGCGTCATCGGTGTGTCATCGCTGCGCAGCCGCACGTTGAACAGCTCGCTCAGCCGTGTTTCGACCGGTTCCGGCAACCGTCGCGTAACGACAACAGTCAGACGTTCTCTTACCACTTGCGCTCTCCCATGGCTTTTCAGTTCCTGCACCTCCATGGCATCGTGGCGCAGGATGCAGGCAGGCACAAGAACCCTTCCGCCTCCTCGGTCCAAGTGACGCGACATTCGGGTCTTTCCCTCCAGATCATCTGATCCTATGACCTATGGACACGCGGACGCGACCGGACAAGAAACCGGGCTGACACGGCAGGCCAGCCCCAGGACCGGCGCCGGAACCGGCACAGAACGAGCAGGCGGTGAATATGACGGCTTTGAAATTGCGCCTTCTTGCGGTGGCCATTTGCGCGACTGTGGCAGCTGCGCATGGGGCAATGGCCAAGGACGCGCGTGGCCCGGTCACGAATCTACCCCTGCCCCGCTTCGTTTCGATGAAAGCTTCCGAGGCCAACATCCGGCGCGGCCCCTCGCTGACCCACCGGATCGACTGGGTGTTCAAACGGCGCGGCATGCCCCTTGAGGTGACCGCCGAATATGGCCACTGGCGCCGCGTGCGGGACCATGACAACGCCGGCGGCTGGGTGCACTACACACTGATTTCAGGTGTACGCATGGCGCTGGTGCAGCAAGATCTGCTGACCGTGCATTCCAGACCGGACAAGGCAGCGCCTGTGACCGCCGCCTTTGAACTGGGCGTGGTTGCGCGCCTGGGAGAATGCACCATCGACTGGTGCGAAATCTCAGCTGGCGGCTACAGCGGCTGGACGCCAAAGACCACGATCTGGGGCGTTTACCCCGAGGAAATTCGCGAATAACCCCAGCGAACCTTGGGCGGGTCCTGGTTGCTATTGGCTGCCCGGTTCCACGGGCCGGATCGTCAGTGGCGTGCCCCCGAGCCCGCGAAAGGCTTTCTGGCGGCAGGAAAACACTAGGATCTGCAATTCATCCGCCTGCAAGGTCAGCGCATCAAAGATCTTCTCGATCCGCGCATCATCGGTATAGACGATCGCATCGTCCAGAATGACCGGCGCCGGATGGCCTGAACGCGCCAGCAGCCGGGCAAAGGCCAGGCGCACCAGCAGGGCGATCTGCTCCTGCGTGCCGCCCGACAGGCTGTCAAAGGCTGCCGTCTCACCGCCGCGCTGCAATTCTTCGGGCAGCACCTTACCGGCATCCACCGACAGTTCCGCTTCGGGCCAGAGCATCCGCAACAGGGGGCGCAATTCCGCCATCACCGGCCCGACATAGTGCTCCTGCGCCTCGGATCTTGCGCGTTCCAGCGCCGCATCAAGTCGGCGCAGCACCGCAACTTCAAATTCAACCGCCGCAAGACGCTTCTGTGCCCAGTCCAATTGCCCCTCGGTGTCGGCAAGCTCCTCTTCGACTGCGGCGCTGGCATGGGTGGCGATCCGAGTTCCCAGCACCGCCAGATCCCGCGCCACCTCCTGCGCCCGCTGGCGTGCAGCCTCCTGCGCCGATTGTGCCCGCTGCAGAATGGCACGGGTCTGCGCCGGGTCCGGTGCGGTCTGGCGCAGGGCGGTTTCGGTGGCCTTGGCCTGTGACAGGTTCTGCTGCAGGGCGGGCAGGTCTTCCGACAGGCGCTGCAGCGCCTCTGCCGCCTGTTCCTGCCCCTCGATGACAGCAAGAGCGCGGTCCAGCCGCTGCACCGCTGCATCTGCGCGTGCCGACGCGTTCTCCATCGCCAGACGGGAGTCTGCTGCCGCGCTGCGAATGGCATCTAGCGCGTTTTCCGCCGCCTCGGCTTCCTGCTCGGCGGCGCGGAAGGCAGCTTCGGCCTCTGCCCGGTCCGGCAAGGGAGTCGTGCTTTCGTCCTGCGCGCCTGCCCCCGGTGCCTGTGGAAGCTCCTCCAGCTGGTCGATCAGCGCCTTGATCCCATCCGGGGCGAGTACCTTCAACAGGGTCTGCGCCTCCTGCCGCTGCTGTTGCGCCTCCTGCCGTGCCTTGTGCTGCGTGCGGGCCTCCTCGACACTGGTGCAACCGGCCTGCTCCAAGAGCTGCGTCAGCGCGGCCTGTGCCTGTTCCAGCGCCTCGGCGCCACCAGCCTGACCGGGGTGAATGTCGATCTCTGCCACGCCCGGTACAACCAGCCGCCCGCCGCCCGGAAGCGGCAACCGCTTCCCGTCCGGAACTCCGGCGCCTTCCAAGTGGATGCCGCCCTCCTGACCCGCCTGGTAGTGCACGGTCACCGCAGTCGCGGTTGCCTCCTGCGCCCGCCGGGCCAGATTATGCGCCTCGCGCGCAGCCTCGATCCGGCGCAACACCGCTTCATCAGGTCCGCATGCGGCGGCCTTGGCCAGACTGTCGATCTGTTCGGCTTGCGCCCGCGCCTGTTTCAGCCGGTCGCTGAGATCGCGGCGCAACCCCTCTGCCTGCGCCACTGAAATCGCCAGCTGCACCGCGTCCAGAGCGGCCCGCGCCTTTTTCGCGCCCGCGCGGGCCTGTGTGGCCGCCTCGGTCAGATGCCGCTTTTTCTCTTCTTGCGCATCGAACGTGACGTGCGCACGCGCTGCGGCCTCTGATGTCTCGGCCACGGCTACCTTCGCCGCGCTCGCCTCCTCCAGCCGCGCGGTCAGCTCCGCGATCTTGCGCTGATGGTTTTCCAGCACGGTTTCCGCCAGCTGCACCGCGTGGGAGGCCTGCGCCAGCTGCTCCTGATGCCGGTTGGCGGCCTCCATCGCAGCCTCTGCCGCCTCAAGCCGCGCCTGTAGTTCTGCGCGTTCCTCCGGGTCATTCAGCGCCGCCTGCTCGACCTGAAGAGCCCGCCGCTGATCCAGAAGCTGTCGCAGCTCCTGCACCTGCGCGCTTAGCTGATCCCGGCGCTGCACCAGATCGGCAACGGCGCGTTCGGCCAGATCGAGCGCACCGCCTTTGCGGGCCCCACGCGTGGTCACCAGTTGATCCAGCGCCTCGCGCACCTGCCGCCGGATCGCATCCATGCGCTGGCCGCCGGTCACCATCTCCACTTCACCCGCGACCGAAGACAAAAGGTCCCGCCGCGCAGACAGCGTTTCCTTGGCATCCTCGAACGAGGTCACCCCCTGCCGCACCCACAACAGTCCCGACGGGCCATCCTCCTTGGGCGGTTTGATCAGCGCCTTCAGCCAGGCCTCTGCCGCGTCGGCCTGATGCAGCAGCGTCCCCTCGCGCCAGATCCGCACCTCGCCTTTTCCAGAGGTCTTGAAGAACTGCTTGGCGATGCGATAGCGAGCGCCTTCGTGGTCCACCTCGACCTCGACCCGGGGATCACCGCCTGCGTGCGGCACCAGCCCGCGGATCTCCTTGTCCCAGGCCTTAGCGTCCTTGAAAAACAGCGCGTGAAGCGCATCAAAGATAGTGGATTTGCCTTGTTCGTTCGGGGCTGCCAAGACGTTCAGCCCCGGCCCGATACCGGTGATTTCCACCGGATCGGTAAAACGGCGCAGGTTCTCCAGCCGGATGGAGCAGAGTTTCATGCGCGCTCTCCCCCGTCACCATCATCCTGCGTATAGGCAAAAAGCCGATTGAGCGCTGCGCTGGCCACCTTGCGGTCCTGTTCGGCAATGGCCGGATCCTCGGCGGCCTGCATCAACTCTTGCGCGGCAACCCGCAGCGCGCCGCCCCGGGCGATAAGATCCAGATCCCCGGCCTGATGTTCGGTGCCCACTGCGGACAGATCCAGCTCCAGGTGGCAGAACTCCGGCGCATAGCGCGCCACCGCCTGTTCCAGCGCCAGTCGCTGCGGCGGCGTCACCCAGCCCGACGCTCGCATCAACATGAGATGATACCGCCAGTCGGCCCGCTCCGGCGGCAACAGGCCCGTGATCGCCGCCTCTGGATCTGTTTCAGGCGTCAGGTCCAGCGCCACCTCCTGCCAATGGTACTGACCGGTTTCAATGGGCTGCACCAGCGGCGCTTGCCCAGCACCTGCAAGCTCGACCAGCAGGCACTGGCCACGCCCAGCGTGTTTGAACCGGTCCGGTTCGGGGCTGCCGCTGTACTGCGTGCGCGGATTAACCTCGAACCGGCCATGCCAGTCGCCAAGCGCCAGATAATCCAGCCGCGCCGCCTGCGCCCGCTGGGGCGAGATCGTCTCGGCGCTGTCGCCGCCGCCTGCCGCACTGCTGCCAAATTCCAGCACACCGCCATGGGCCAGCCCGATCCGCAGCGCCTGATCCCCGGTGTCGCATTCGTCCATCCAGGCGGTCAGGTCCTGCCCCGGAAACCGATGGCTACAGGGCGCGGGCAGCAACGTGACCCCGGGCGCCATCTGCACCGGTTCGGCGGTCATCAAGAGATGCACATTTTTCGGCAAATGGCTGCGCAGCGACGCCCATAGCGGTTCTGCCGCGCCGCTGTCGTGGTTGCCCGGGATGATCCACCATTGCAGCTTCGGCGCCGCCGCCATGGCCGCAAGGGCCTGCCGCTGCACCCGATCCGATGGTGTTTCGGTGTCGAACATGTCTCCGGCAATCAGCACATGCGTGGCGTCATGTGCCTGCGCCAGCTTTGCCAGCCGGGCCAAAATCTCCTGCCGCGCCTGCAGCAATGCCATCCGCGTTTCCTCTGTGAACCGCCCGAACCGTTTGCCTAAGTGCAAATCAGAGGTGTGCAGGAAACGAATGGACGGCATTGAGGTCTCCGGACCGGGGCAGTGTTCACTGTCATAGGTGGCAGAGCCGACCGACAGGGTCAACGCGGCTTTGCAGCCCCGCCGCCTGCACGGCCAGGTCCGCGATTCTAAGGCAGGCCAACGACAATCTCCAAACTACGATTGGTGCAGACCGGCGTCCGAACACTGGAAAAATGCCTCGCATTCGGGCGTTTCAACCCAATATCCGCGGGAATTCGCGACCCCGCGTCAAACTGCGCCCTTGAAAATCCAAGCAGGCAATTGCGCCCCGGCGCCGCGTGTTTTACACGGGGGGCGATATGTACGGCAACGCGCCCGGGACATCACCAAAACCCGGGAGGTGAAGCGCCGCCGCCCAAAGTCAACAAAGCTTCCGATATCGCTGAAAGGTTGTGGAATATGACAGAAAATTCAAACCCCGACATTTTGTATACCATCGTAGACGAAGCGCCCGAGCTGGCCTCGGCGTCCTTCCTGCCGATCATCCGCAAGTTCGCCTCGGCTGCCGGTGTCTCTGTCGGAACCAAGGATATCTCGCTGGCCGGCCGCATCATCGCGACCTTCCCCGAAGGTCTGAGCGAAGAGCAGCGCCAGAGCGACGATCTGGCGGCCCTCGGTGAGCTGGTCAAAACCCCCGACGCCAATGTCATCAAGCTGCCGAACATCTCTGCTTCGGTGCCGCAGCTGACCGCTGCCATCGCCGAACTGCAGGCGCAGGGCTATGACATCCCGAACTACCCCGAAGACCCGCAGAGTGACGCCGAAAAGGCGATCCGTGCGCGTTACGATACCCTCAAAGGCTCTGCCGTGAACCCGGTCCTGCGTGAAGGCAACTCGGACCGTCGTTCGGCTAAGGCGGTGAAGAACTACGCCCAGAACAACCCGCATTCGATGGGCACATGGTCGGCAGACAGCAAGACCAAAGTCTCCTCGATGCCGGGCAACGATTTCTACGCGAACGAAAAGTCCGCCACCATCACCGCCGCACAGGCCGGTGACGCGAAGATCGAGTTCGTCGCCAAGGACGGCTCTGTCACCGTGCTGAAAGACGGCTGGTCGCTGGGCGAAGGCACCGTGACCGACGCAACCTTCATGTCAGCCAAGGCGCTGTCCTCTTTCCTGGCCGATGCCATTGAGGACACCAAGGCCGACGGCACCATGTTCTCGCTGCACATGAAAGCGACCATGATGAAGGTCTCGGACCCGATCATCTTTGGCCATGCCGTCAAGGCCTGGCTCGGGCCGGTGTGGGACAAACACGGCGCGGCGATCGCGGCTGCCGGTGGTTCGCCGAACTCGGGTCTGGGCGCCGTTCTGTCCGCCATCGAGACGCTGCCCAACGCGGCTGAGATCAAATCCGAGATCGCAGCGCTCGACCGTCCTTCCATGTACATGGTCGACAGCGACAAGGGCATCACCAACCTGCACGTGCCGTCGGATGTGATCATCGACGCCTCCATGCCCGCGGTCATCCGTGCTGGCGGCAAAGGCTGGGACGAAGCAGGCAACAAGGGCGATACCAACTGCGTGATCCCCGACAACTGCTATGCGACCGTCTATGATGAGACGATCAACTACTTCAAAGAAAACGGTGCGCTCGACGTGACCAAGGCAGGTTCCGTCGCCAACGTCGGCCTGATGGCGCAGAAAGCCGAAGAATACGGCAGCCACCCCACTACCTTTGAAGCCCCGGCAGACGGCACCATCCGCATCGTGCTGGCCAATGGCGAAACCCTGCACAGCCACGACGTGGAGGCCGGTGACATCTGGCGCGCATGCACCGTCAACAAGGCACCGATCGAGAACTGGATCCAACTGGCGATGGACCGTCAGCGCCTGACCGGCTCCGAAGCGATCTTCTGGCTGGACGCAAACCGCGCCCATGACGCCGAGCTGATCAAATACGTCAAACCGGCGCTCGAAGCCGCTGGCGTGGCCGACAAGTTCATGATCATGGCGCCGCGCGAAGCGACCCGTCAGTCGCTGGACACCATCACTGCGGGCAAGGACAGCATCGCCATCACCGGCAACGTGCTGCGCGACTACCTGACCGACCTGTTCCCGATCCTGGAACTGGGCACCTCGGCCAAGATGCTGTCGATCGTGAAGCTTATGAACGGCGGCGGGTTGTTCGAAACCGGCGCCGGTGGTTCGGCTCCGAAACACGTGCAGCAGCTGGTCGAAGAAAGCCACCTGCGCTGGGATTCGATGGGTGAATTCTGCGCATTGGGCGAGTCGCTGAACTTCCTTGCCGATGCCAAAGGCAACGCCAAAGCCGGCGTCCTGGGCAGCGCAGCCGAAGTGGCGACCCAGGGCATTCTGGACAACAACAAGTCGCCTTCGCGCAAAGTGGGTGAGCCGGACAACCGCGACAGCCACTACTGGTTCGCACGCTACTGGGCCGAAGCCCTGGCCGCGCAGACCGAGGATGCGGATCTGGCAGCCGAGTTCAAGCCGATCGCCGAAGCTCTGGCTTCCAAGGAAGAGCAGATCTTGGCTGAATTCGCTGCTGCCCAGGGCAACCCGGCGGACATCGGCGGCTACTATCACCCCGATGCGGCAAAAAAAGCAGCCGTGATGCGCCCCAGCGCAACGCTGAACGCGATCATCGGCTAAGGGCCGGGACAGCGGGGGCGTCCGTCCCCGCTCAAAGGCACAGCAATACAAGAACGCCCGGCAGATCCTGCCGGGCGTTTTCTTTAGTCATTGTTCTGAGCCTCGCGCGCCACGTGAGCGGGAAAACCAGTTTATAAAGGCACGGATCTCCCGCTCAGAGACAGGGATCGCGATCCCTTAGAAGTCCTGCCACTTGTCGATGGCGGCGTTTCCATCAGTTGCGGCGACGGGGGTCGGAGTAATTTCGTCCAGATCCCAATCATCTTCGCCATGAGCCGTCGGTGCGATGGGCGCCGAAGGCTGCGGCATTGCGGTGATATTGCTGCCGCCCGTGATCTTGAAGTGTGCGACCAGTTCGGCCAGCTTGGTGGCGTCGCTGTTCAGCATGTGCCCCGCAGCGGTGGCCTCTTCCACCATGGCGGCGTTCTGCTGGGTCACCTGATCCAGCTGCACCACACCGGTGTTGATTTCCCCCAGACCGGTCGATTGCTCGGCCGCGCCCTCGGCGATATCGGTCACCAGTTTCGAGATGTGGTTGACCCGTTGCACAATATTCTGCAGCGCCTCCCCGGCCTTGCCGACAAGATCCACGCCACGTTCCACCTGTTTCGAGCTGTCGCCGATCAGGGTCTTGATCTCCATCGCCGCATCCGAGGACCGCTGCGCCAGGGCGCGCACTTCGGAGGCAACCACGGCAAAACCACGGCCTGCTTCGCCTGCGCGGGCAGCTTCGACGCCGGCGTTCAGCGCGAGCAGGTTGGTCTGGAAGGCGATGTCGTCGATGACACTGATGATCTGGGCGATATGGGTCGAGGATTGCTCGATCTCGGTCATCGCCGAAACCGCGCTTTGCACCACGACGCCGCTGTTTTCGGCTTCCTGCTTGGCCTCATCCATGATGTTTTCCACGCTACGTGCACCGTCGGCAGCGGATTTGACCGATGCGGTCAGTTCATCCAGCGCAGCAGCAGTTTCTTCGAGCGTTGCGGCCTGACTTTCGGTGCGATGCGATAGATCATCCGAAGATTGGCTGATCTCAGCCGCGCCGTTGCGAATACTGGACGCGGATTCCACCACTTTCGACACGGTATCGCTGAGATTTTCGACCGTCCGGTTGAAGTCAATACGCAGCTGCTCGTAATCCTCCGGGAAGGCGCTGTCGATACGCACGGTCAGATCGCCATTCGCGAGAACCGACAGGCGGCTGGTCAAAGTCTGCACCACCTGAGCCTGAGCCTGGTCGCGCTCTTTCTGTTCTGCTTCCAGTTCTTTCTGGCGGATCAGAGAGGTACGGAACACGTCCAGCGTGCGCGCCATATCGCCGATCTCGCTGTGGCTCGCCAATCCAGGAATCTCGGCACTGGTGTCCCCCTCGGCCATGGACTGCATACGGTCTTTGATCCGTTCAACCGGCTTGATCACGCTGCGCGCCAGGAAGAAGGCTGCAACCCCCATGGCTGCCAGTCCGATCACCAGCGCGATCAGGGCAGAATTGCGCATGGCAGCAACATCCGCCTCGATATCGGCCACATAGGCGCCAGTGCCAACGATCCAGCCCCAGGGCTCAAACAGCTTCACATAGCCCATCTTTGCCTCAGGGATGTCCGAGTCAGGCTTGTTGAAGTGGAAAATGAGTGGGCCGTGGCCCGTCGAATCCGCGATCTTCTGGAATTCCTGAAACACAAGGACGCCATTGACGTCTTCGAACATGGTCTGATCCTTGCCGATCAGCTGCTTGGCGACCGGATGGGCGACCATGTAGTTCTGCCGGTTCAGCGCAAAGAAATATCCCGCCGTGCCAAAGCGCGGCGTCTCAACCGCGGCGATCCCGCGTTCCTGGGCCTCTTCCGGGGTCAGGGAACCTGCTTGAACCTGCGCCTCCAGTCCGGCCAGCACGCTGACCATGGCATCGGTCAGGCTGTCGAGTTCTTTTTCCCGCATCTCGTAGGCATTGTCGACAGCGCGGGTCAGGAGCACAAAGGTCAAAGCGGCGGCAAGAGCAACCCCCAATCCTGCCAGCGCATAGATACGGGCCGGCAATCGGTATAGAAACGTAGGCATAGTAGACTGGTCCTTTAGTGACGCTCATTTACATGCAAGGTTAGAGATGCTTCCCTAATTTTCTCTTAGATTAACGTCGGTGGTTTTAGCCAACACGGCCCTGAAAGCGCACGAAATTCGGCCAAATACCTCAGGAAACCAGCCGGAAAACCATCCCAGGTTTTCACTATTCCGACACGGGACTCTGCCAAGAGAGTCTGCGTAAACCACGAACACTGCAAGGAAAACACAAGCTATCGCGGTCATCAAAACTGCGACCGCCCTGCTCTGCGTCAGACCCGCGGCTCACAATCCGGGCAGACAGCAGCAATCAGAAAATCTGCGCATGCAAACTTTCTGGCCATTTGGACAAAATGACAGGGAATCAGAGGGCCACGGGTCATTTTGACCCCGCGCTTGGCGTTTCCCTTATGACTCCCTGTCGCCGATTTTGATTAGAAATCTGTGGGTGCGCCGCCTTCGGCCTTGCGACGGGCCACGAAATCGCCCAGCTCTTCGCGGATCGCTTCGTCCATCGGCGGTGCCTCGAAATCGGCCAAAATGTCCTTATAGATCTTATGCGCCCGCTCCGGCGTCCAGACTGCACCTGCCGCCTCCCAGGCTTCATAGTTGCGCCAGTCGCTGAGGAACGGTTGATAGAATGCATCCGTATAGCGGTCCTGGGTGTGTTTCAGGCCAAAGAAGTGCCCGTCGTTACCGACCTCACGGATGGCATCCAGAGCAATCTCCTCGGGGCCGGTGGCGCAGATCTGCGGCTGCAAGTAGCGCTGGATCTGCTGCAGCACCTCGCAATCCATGATGAACTTTTCCGGGCTGGCGATCAGCCCGCCCTCCAGCCAGCCAGCGGCGTGATAGACCATATTGGTGCCCGACTGAACCGCCGCCCAGAGGGAATTCGAGGTCTCCCACATGGCCTGCCCATCCGGCACGTTGGCCGCGCACACCCCAGAAGAGCGCATCGGCAGACCATAGTAACGCGCCATCTGGCCGGTCATCTGGGTGGCGCGCATGTATTCCGGCGTGCCAAAGGCCGGTGCCCCTGATTTCATGTCCACATTTGACGTGAAGGTGCCAATCGCACAGGGGGTGCCGGGCCGCACATATTGGAACAACGCAATGGCACAAAGCGATTCCGCCAGCGATTGCGCCACTGCACCCGACATGGTGACAGGCGCCATCGCCCCGGCCAGGGTAAAGGGCGTCACAACCACCGCCTGCCCCTTGCGGACCAACCGCAGACAGCCGTCGATCATCGGGAAGTCATGCTTCAGCGGCGAGGTCGAGTTGATGTTGGTGTACATATGCGGGCGGGACTCGAACTCTTCATGGCTCAGCCCCCCGGCGATCCGCACCATTTCCATCACGTCCTCAACCCGCTCCTTGCCCAGCGAGTAAGCGTGCATCACCTTGTCGGTCAGCGTCAGCTTGTCATAAAGCACATCAAGGTGGCGCACAGAGGCATGGATATCCACGGGCTCCACCGGATATCCACCGGCGAAATGGATGCAGTTGAAATACTGCGTCAGCTTCAGAAGGTTCCGGCACTGCTCCTGCGTGCCCGCGACTTTCTTGTTCAGCTCCATATCCCAGTAGTTGGGCGGGGAGGAAACATTACCGAACAGGATATGATTGCCGCCAATCGGGATCCTGCGCTCTGGATTGCGCGGGGTGATGTCAAAGCTGTCCGGCGCCTTGCCCACCATCTCCATCACGAACTCGCGGTCCATCCGCACCAGGTCGCCTTCTACACGGCAGCCTGCTTCTTTGAAAATCTCCAGCGCCTCGGGGTTGAGGAAGACGATACCGATCTCTTCGAGGATGCGCATGGCGCCATCGTGGATGGCTTCAACGCCTTCCGGGCTAAGCGGTTCAATGGGACGGTCAATGTTCACCGGAATCGACCAGGGCATCTGCGCCAGTGCCGCGTCTCCGCGCCGGGCCGCCGCGCCTGCTCTGCCGCCGCCGCGCCTGCGTCCCGCTGTTGCTCGTGCCATGATGACCTCCGTCCTGTTGAAGCGTCTGTGTTTTCTTGCGCCGTTCAACTGGCCCGAGAACGAGGCTTGCAACCTTTCCGTTCACGACATCCGCTGTCGTTTTTTCACTCCCCGGGGTGCATGGAGGCATTTTCTGGACACAAGTGAACAGTTCAGCCCAAATTTTTGGCTGCGCGGACAGATCCGCACAGCAACGTCACGTCAGGATCTCAGGTTATTGCGCCGCTGGCTGGCCCGCGCGGTCGAGCCATTCGGGAATATAGCCAATGTCCGGCAAGACCGCATCGGCGTGAGGCGCCAGATCTTGATGGCTGGCCATTCCGGTGAGCACCCCAAGACGGCGCATGCCCGCCGCCGCCCCCGCCTGCAGGTCATGCAAGCTGTCGCCAACCATCGCGGTCCGTTCTGGGGCGACGCCACAGGCCTTGCAGAAGGCCAGAAGCGGCGCGGCATCCGGTTTGGCGCCATGGCCGCTGTCGAACCCGGCGACAAAGGTGAAGCGGTCCAGAACCCCTGCCCGCTCAAGCTGGCTCAGCGCCGACACTTCGGCATCATTGGTCATCACCCCCAGCACCTTGCCCCGCGCCAGCAGCCCGTCCAGGAAATCGGCAAGCGGCACGGCCTCGGCTAGCGCCGCATTGGCTGCGCCTTCGGCCAGAAACCGCTCCAACTCGGCCTCGCTCATGTGCGGCACATGGGGCGCCAGGGCCGCCGCCACCTCACCGTTGGTGCCGGCGATCACGAAACTGTCCGGATGGAAACACTCCCGCTCCAGATCAAACCGCAGCGTATCGGCCATGACGCCCGCGAGGGCCACATCCCCGCGCGCGAGGCTTTTCAGCACCCTGGCCGCCCAGCTGTTCCAGGTGGCAGCAAAATCAAAAAGGGTTCCGTCCTTATCGAACAGAAAAGCATCTACCGGCATCACAAGGTCCTGATCACAATAGGGTCAGAGCACTGCATATCAGGTCCAGTGAACCTGCGCACCACCCGGAAGCGCCATCCGCGCGTGCATTGGCGTCTCATAGCTGAGGCCCAGGCTGTCACAGAATTCCACAACCCAGGAATCGTCCATCGTTAAGAAATCGAGCACCGAGCCCAAAAATTCCGGATCGGTGGCGCGGCTGCGCAAATCATCCTGGCTGGCCCCGGTTGCGCCCATAAACACCGGAAATAATTCGTCATTTCCGGACAGCCAGGCAAGGGCCTGCAAGGCAATGGTTTCAGCTTGATCGGCGGAAAACTGCATGTCGGCACCTTCCTGACACTTTGCGGCCATTTTAATGAAAATATGAAAGGGTTTATTAACCAGCAGAGGTGAAAACTTCTAGTCATCGAAACGCATGCCTCGAAAGGATTGCGCGTGCAGGGAACCATTCTGGTCATAGACGGTGTATCAACCAACCGCATCATGATGAAGGTGCAGCTTGCTGCCGCCTATTATGATGTCGTGCTGGCGACACAGGTCTCCGGTGTGCTGGAAATTGCCCGTGGCTGCCGCCCCGATCTGGTTCTGACCGCCAACTCCCTGCCCGATGGCAGCGCCGCAGATGTGAAACGGGAACTGACCCGCGACGACAGCTTGGCGGATGTGCCGGTGATCGCCGTCAGCCGCACGGATAACCCCATGCGGCGGCTTGAGGCGCTTTCGGCGGGGATCGACGACGTTCTGCCGCAGCCGCTGGACGATGTGATCCTGCAGGCCCGGATCCGCAGCCTACTCCGCACCCGCAGCGCCAATGAAGAACTGAACCTCCAGCGCGATGCCTCGCATGGCTTTGTCCTGCCCCTGACCGACCGCAGTCGCGCCCCCCACAACATCAAGGCAACGGTGGCGCTGGTAGCCGAGGATATCCAGACCGCGCGGGACTGGCAAGACCGCCTGTCCCACCACGTGCCGCATGACATCCGCACCCATCAGATCGGTGACATCCAGCCGTTGATGAGCGATCCCGTCGCCGATGTTTTCATTATCGAGCTGAACGAAATGTCGTCGGGCGTCGGTCTGCGGCTTCTGGCCGATCTGAGGGCCCGGGCCACCACCCGTCAGTCCGTGGTCATCGCGGTGCCCAACCCAGCCGATGCGCATATCGCGGCCGAAGCATTGGACCGCGGCGCCCATGATGTGCTGCAAAACGGGTTCAACGTCGAGGAACTGGCGCTGCGTCTTGGCACGCAGCTGCAATACAAGCACCGCCACGACCTGCTGCGCGACAGCGTCCGCAACGGGCTGCGCGCCGCTGTCGAAGATCCAATGACCGGGCTCTTCAACCGCCGCTATGCCAAACCGTTTCTGGACCGCACCGCACGCAGCGCCGCCGAAAGCGGCGATAAATTCGCCCTGATGCTGGCAGATCTCGATCACTTCAAGCAGATCAACGATCGCTATGGCCACCCAGCCGGCGACGCGGTGCTGATCGAAGCCTCCCGCCGGCTGCAAAGCCACCTGCGCCCGGTGGACCTGCTGGCGCGGGTTGGCGGCGAGGAATTCATGATTGTCCTGCCCGGCGCCAATGAACAGGAAGCGAGCGAGGCCGCCGTTGCCCTGTGCAACGCGATCAACAGCACTCCCTTTGATGTGCCAGAAATTGATGAACCGATCGCGGTGACGATCAGCATCGGCGCGGTCATTGGCGATGGTTCTGAGAAGGAGATGACAAATGTCACCTCTCTGATCGCCAAGGCAGATCAGGCGCTCTATGGCGCCAAGAACTCAGGCCGCAACCAGGTCACCCTGTCACGGCCCGACACAGCAGTCGCCTGAGCGCTCCTCACCGCTGCTATTAGTTTCCGGCACTGCCTACGTTGCGCAGCAATATCAGGGTTTCCCGGACCTATGCGCCTTGTGCCATTCCGCATGTCGGCGCAGCATCTCCCGCATCCGCTCGGCATAGCGGGCGCGTTCATCTGCAGTCATGGCCTCCACCTGGGCGATCCAGGCCTGCTGCACCGAGATCTGAAAGGCCCGCCGGTTGTCGGCCTGCTGCTCCAGGACCCTGGCCAACTGCCGGGCATCAAAGGGAACCCCCCGCAAGATCGCGATGACTGCCTCGCCCTCGGCGCGGCGGCGGGCCCCATAGCTGCCATGATCCCCTTCGGCGCGACGGTGCAGTTCTGTCCGGGTCTCCCGGTCCAGATCGCGAAATATCATCGACCCGACCGAGGGTGGACGCTTGCCCGGATGCGATCCGTCATGCCAGCGCATGAACGCCCCGATCGCGAGCCCTGCCACCGCAAGGTTGGTCGCCAGAGACACGGCCAGAAGCACCTTCAGCCAAAGCCGCATTCCAGTCCGGGGTTCATCCGCTCCGCCGCCAGAGGAGCCGGGACGCGCTGTATTCGAAGAGGCCGGGGTTTGTCCGTCAGTGCTCATTCTGTCTCCTCACCCAGCATCACGGCCAGGTCGTAACTATCGTATGGCAGGGCTGTCGTATCCACGGACAGCTGCGTGAACTCGGCCGGGTCCGGTAGGAAAGACGGCGGCGCCAGTCCGATCCACAGCCCGACAGCGCAGGCGGCCGCCATGCCACCCATGGCCGGCCATCCGCCAACCGCAGCGCGAAACTGGCGCCACATCCCGATTGCGGATTCGACAAATGTCGCGGCCGGGTTTTGCGCGGGAGGCACGGCCAAAGCCGCCGCCTGCCGGGCCTGAACATCCGCTGCATCCGCAAGAATGCGCGCGCTCAGGTCATCCGGCAATGTCGGCTGGTCCCGCCGCGCCTCTTCGAACAGCGCCTCCAGCAGGTCGATATCTTTTTCGGTGTCAGCCATCGTGATACCCCAACTCTTCCCGGCGCCCGGCAAGCAGTGCCGCCAGCGCCCTCTTGCCCCGGGCGGTCAAACTTTCGACCGCCTCAACGCTAATATCCATAATTCCGGCGATCTCCGGATTTGCCAGCTCTTCCAGATGGCGCAGGATCACTGCCTGACGCTGCCGCTCGGGCAATTGCATCAGAGCCGCCTGCAGCGCATCATGGCGGGCCCCGTCCTGCATGACCTCTGGCGCGCTTTGCGCCGGATCTGGCGGGTCGGGGACCGCATCCAGGTCCAGATACCCGCCGCGCTGGCGACGTTTCAGATCGATGCAAAGGTTCATCACCACCCGGTAGAGCCAGGTCGAGATCTTCGCCTCTCCGCGCCGCCACTCCGGAGCGATCCGCCACAGGCGCATCATCGCCTCCTGTGTCACATCCTCTGCTTCGGCCCGGTTGCCCAGAACCCGCATGGCCACCCCGAATGCACGGGGGCCAAGCCGCTCGGTCAGCAGGGCTGCCGCGCGCTGGTCGCCCTGGGCAAAGAGCTCCAGCAGCACCTCGTCATCCGGCGACGCGCTCACCTTGGGCAGGCCTTCCAAGGAAGCCCTGCCCGCTGACGTATCCGTTCTTTGCAGCACGCCTGAAGGATCAGTTCTGCCCCATGCCCTGTTTCTGACCGCAATTCTTGCCGCCCTTGCCGCCATGATGCATACCACCACGGTTCATCCGGGCCTGGTCAAACTCTTCCTTTGACACAGCGCCATTGCCGTCCTTGTCCATCCGAGAGAACATATCACCACGCTTGGAGTGATCAGGCAACTCATCCTGACTGAGCGCGCCATCGCCATCGCTGTCGAACCGTTCCATCATCCGCGCCGCACGCTGGGCTGCGCGCCGCGCACCTTCGGCCTGCATTTCCTCGACCGACAGTTTGCCGTCACCATTCGCATCAACCTGCGCGAAACGGGCCGCGCGGTGGGCGGTCATTTCCTCGGGCGACACCGCGCCATTGCCATCGGCATCCAGTTCCTCGAACGACACTTTAGGGCCGTGATGGCCGGGACCCGATTGAGCAAGAGCAGCCGTAGCTCCGGCCAGGCCGGCAACTGCAACGATAGCGGCGATGAACTGCGTATGTTTCATGTCATCTTCCCTTTGATTGGTGGCAGCCCTGTGCTGCCCGATGCATAGAAGAAACGCCGCAGCCCGATCTTTCCGTCGCAAAAATGTGATTTACTTTTGCCTGCTATTTTTGCGGCATCCAGCCGCAGACCTTGTGCGCCCCCCTTTCCCTCGGGCAAGAAGCGCGCAAACATGCGTTTGCAACACAGGATATTTCATGACTGAGTCCCAAGCCGTGATGGCCCCCGACACCGATACCGAACGCGAGACGATGCCTGCCCTGCTGAAAGGCTGGCGCCAGAAATGCCCCGAGTGCGGCAAAGGCAAACTGCTGCATTCCTACCTCAAGGTGAACGACAGCTGCAGCAACTGCGGCCTCGATCTGTCCGGCCACCGCGCCGATGACGGCCCCGCCTATCTGACCATTCTGGTGGTGGGCCATCTGATGGCTCCGCTGTTGCATGTGGTTTATTTCGCCTGGCGGCCGGCACCTCTCGTAACGTTCACAGTTTTCTCGATTGGCTGTCTGGCTTCGTCGCTGTATCTTCTCCCCAGACTGAAGGGGGTTGTCGTCGCCTATCAATGGGCGCGGCGGATGCACGGGTTCGAAGACAGAACCTGAACCCTTTGGAAACAAAGGGGAGAGGCAGATGAGCAGCGCAGAGGTTCAGGGCGTAACAAGTCAGGACAAAACGGCAATCCGCAACGCGGCGACGGTGATCGCCGTACGTGATCGGATGGCCGATGACCCGCAGGTCCTGATGGGCCAGCGTGGCGCCAAGGCTGCCTTCATGCCGAACAAGTTCGTCTTTCCCGGCGGCGCGGTGGATCTGGCCGACAGTTCCGTACCGCTGGCCGATCCTCTGCCCGCAGTCTGCCGCGACCGCCTGTCCGAACAGGCGCCGCACGATCTGCACCACGCACTGGCCATTGCCGCGATCCGCGAGCTGTGGGAGGAAACCGGGCTCTTGCTGGGTACGCCGGGGGACTGGAGCGATCCGATTCCCGAAGATTGGCAGGCCTTTGCGCAAAGCGGCCATCTGCCTTCGGCGCGGGCATTGCAATTCGTGTTCCGGGCACTGACGCCGCCGGGCCGCCCCCGCCGGTTTGATGCGCGGTTCTTTCTGATCGATGCCGATGCCATTGTCGGCGATCTCGATGATTTCTCACAGGCCTCGGACGAGCTGTCGCATCTGCAGTGGATCCCGCTCAGCGAGGTGCGCACCTTTGATCTACCCTTTATCACCGAGGTGGTTCTGGCCGAGGTGACCGGCCGCATCCGCGATACCAACCCGCCGGACAGCGTGCCCTATTTCCGCAACGATGATGAAACCAGCCTGTTCCTGCGGCTGAAGGGCTATCCGATGCCGGAAAGCTCCTAATACGGAGCGGCCCTTTGCCAACGCAGGGGGTTAGTTAGATCGCCAGCACCAACGCGAGGATCGACAGGATCAGCAGTCCCATGCCGGTGATTTCGCGAACGGTGATTTTCTCCCGGAAGAACAGGACCGAGGCCAGCAGCGACAGCACCAGTTCGATCTGTCCCAGCGCCTTGACGTAGGCAGCGTTTTGCAAGGTGAAGGCCCAGAACCAGCAGAACGAACCGCCCATACTGGTCAGACCAACCCAGACCGCAACCCGGCGCGCCTGCCAGACGCGGGTGATCTCACCCTTTTCCTTGAGCGCCAGCCAGATCAGCATCAGCACCGTCTGCAAGGAGACAACCGATGCCAGCGTAACACCGGCACGAAAGATCGGGTCCAGATCGCCCAGTTGCAGTGATGCCCCGCGATAGCTGACGGCGGAAAAGGCGAAAAGCACACCAGAGCCAAGCCCCAGCAGTGAGGCCTTGTTGGTCAGATGCTGCCACCAGGCGCCCTTCACTTCCGGAGTTTTCGACAAGACGAGAACAGCCGAGAGCCCGATCAGGATCGCTGCCCAGCCCCAGGGGCTGATCCCGTCCCCCAGCACCACAAGGCCAACAATCGCTGTCTGGATAACCTCGGTCTTCTTGAAGGTGATACCAACCGCGAAATTGCGCTGCTTGAACAGGGCCACCACACAGACTGTGGCGAGGATCTGCGCCGTGCCGCCGATGGTGGCAAAGACACAGAACATGAGACCTAGATGCGGCAGGCTCTGCCCCGTTGCCATCAGATAAGCCGCCAGTGCCGCCAGAATGATCGGCGCCGAATAGGCAAAACGGGCAAAGGTCGCCCCGCCCGGGGACAGGGTGACACTGCTCAGAACCTTTTGCAGCATGAAGCGTACGGTCTGAAAGCTCGCGGCGGCGATTGAAACGGGAATCCAGGTCAGCATGATCAGCTTATGAGCGCTTATTTCCCCTTTTGCCAGAGCGGATGCGGCACCGGATCCTTGGCCCGCAGGAAATAGTCGCGAAAAATCTGCCGGTAGGAGGGGAACACATAGGCACGGTTGGCCGCCTGATAGAGCGCGCGGTGCCGATGATAGAGCCGCGGCAGCGCGTGCCAGGGCACGCCCGGGTGCATGTGGTGCACGATATGCAGGTTGTTGTTGAGGAACAGCAGCGCCAGCGGCCCGCGATCCTCGATCACCACGGTGCGGCCACGGACCTCTTCATGGGCGCGGTGTTCCAGAAAGGTTCGGATCTTCAGCAGTGCCAATCCCAGATAGGCGGCAATGGCATAGGCCCAGACCGGCATCGGCGCACGCAGCACCAGCCAGACCACCAGCGCGCTGCCGGCAATGTGCAGGAGCCAATCCGCAATCACCCGCCTGTCGCCCTGCCGGACGAGCTGCCAGTCCCCCGCCATGAAACAGATCTGCCCGATCAGCGGCCCCAGCAGCATCCGCCCCAGCAGGGTGTTGTTCATACGTAGAACGGCGCGTTTCCACGGTGCCAGTCCCCGCCAGATATCGGGGCACATGAAGTTGCTTTCGGGATCGTCGAACGGGTCGGTCAGCCGCTCATCCTGATGATGCGCCAGATGGGTGTCGCGAAAGCGGCCATAGGGGATCACCAGATTGAGCGGCAGCGCCATCAGCGCCTCGTTCAGGACCCGGTTGCGGAACGGATGCCCGTGCAAGGCCTCGTGACACAGCGAAGAGTGAAAGGCGATCAACACGCCCGCCAGTACCACGGCCAGTGCCGTGCTGAAGGCCGAGAGCCAAAAAATCACCGCAAACCAGGCGGTATAGCAGATCAGGATCAGCACCAGCGTGCCCCATTCCACCCCGCGCGGCATCAGGTCAGAGGGCAGTATTGGCGCCTCCGTACCCTGGCCGATTGCCTCGGACATTTGTGCGCGTACCTCAGACATGCGCCCGCCCCCAGGCGATCCCGGCCCAGATCCGCTCATAGATCAGGTAGGTGACGAACCCCAGCCCCGTGTTCACCAGGGCCATCGCCCCGCCGACTGTCGCCGATCCGGTTGCAAGCATGCCCACAACCGTCATCACGGTCAGGCCAATCACATTCCAGATCACCGCTTTCACGACAGAACGTCTGCGCGTTTCCATAGTACCTCCTACACTGTGCTGACTGGAGCTGGCAGGCGGTGCCATCAGCCGCGCCCTGTCCTGCTCCTGCGCTCAGACTAGGCCCGGTATCGGATGTTCGACATTCTGAATGTAATTAACAAACTTCACCATATGTGATATTTATTACCAATGGATACCAAAATTGACAAACGGGTACGTGCCCAGCAATTCCGTGAACGCCTGAACCGGGCACTTGGTGAACGCGGGATGAGCCAAAGCGCCCTTGCCCGCCAGACCGGCGTGGACCGGTCCACCATTTCGCAGCTGCTCACCGATGACGGCGCCCGGCTGCCGAATGCGCATGTGGTGGGGTCCTGCGCCTCGGCGCTTGGCGTATCGGCGGATTGGCTGCTGAGCCTGTCGGACCGCCCCGAAAGCGCGGCAGAGCTGCTGGCCTCCAGCATGTCCGTCACCGAGGCGCCACGCGCCCTGGTGGATGAAAGGATTTTCGAATGGCATCGGGAGGCAGCGGGTTACAAGATCCGCCATGTGCCGGCCGCCCTGCCCGATCTGCTGAAAACCCGCGCCCTGCTGGAATGGGAATATGCGCCGCACCTGGGCCGCACTGCCGATCAGGCCATCGGCGCCTCCGAAGACCGCCTGTCCCTGATGCGGCAAGCCCAATCCGACTATGAAATCGCGATGCCGCTGTACGAGTTGGAAAGCTTTGCCAATGCCTGTGGCTACTACGAAGGTCTGCCGCTGGACATCCGGCTGGAGCAGCTGGATCATTTCGAGCGGCTTTGCACTCAACTCTACCCGCGGCTACGGATCTATCTCTTTGATGCAAAACGCCTGTTCGCATCGCCTGTGACCATTTTCGGGCCGCTGCTTTGCGTGTTTTATGCCGGAAGCCACTACATGGCATTCCGCGACCGCGAACGGATCGAGACCTTCACCAACCATTTCGACCAACTGATCCGCGAGGCGGATCTGACCGCCCGTCAGCTGCCCGAACGGCTGCGGGCCTGGAAAACCGGTATCCGCGATTAGGCACAGCTGCGCCCAGGCGCAGCTTCAGGCTCGGCCTGCGGCAGCAGGCCGAGCCACCTTCAGACCTTCGGGTCCGGGTTTTCGGTATGACCATCCACCGCGATCACCTGCCCCGACACCAGCCGCGCCGCGTCAGAGCCAAGGAAGACCGCCATATTGGCCACATCCGCGGCTGTCACCCAGGACCGCATCGAGGTGCCCGAAGCATATCCCTCATACACCGCATCGCGGCTCATGCCCTTCAGCGCCGCTTCCCGCTCCAGCACCCCCTCCATGCGCGGTCCTTCCACCGCGCCGGGGCAGATCGCATTGGCGCGGATGCCAAAAGGCCCCAGTTCCATCGCGAGGGTTTTCATCAGGCCAATCACCGCCCATTTCGCCGCCGAATAGGGCGCCCGGTTCGGATAGCCATAGATCCCCGCCGTCGAGGAGGTCAGCACGATCGCCCCCCGCCCCGCCGATTTCATCAGCGGCGTGGCATGTTTGGCGGCAAGAAAAGCGCCTTCGAGATTGACGCTGACACAAGAGCGCCAGTCCTCAAGGTCGATATCCTCGATCAGCGCGGTCGGCCCCGCGATGCCTGCATTGGCGCAGAGCACATCGAGCCCACCAGCGTCGACGATCTTGTCGAAGACCGCCCGCATCTCCGGCTCGGACGCGGCATTCGCCGCGTGGCAGTGCCAGTGATCCGGCAGCGCCTCCAGCGCTGCGGGGTCGAGATCGGTGACCCATACCTCGGCCCCGGCGGCATCAAAAGCCTCGCCCATGGCGCGGCCAATGCCCGATGCCCCGGCGGTGATCAGAACCCGCATCGCCGCCGCCCTAGCGCGGCGCGCCGATGGCGCGACCCAGCCCCTCGGGGGTCGGCAGTGCCGCATGCGCCTCGGCGAATTTTGTCAGGTTCGCTGCCAGATGCGGCGCGGGCGGCGCCGAGCGGCGGGTTTTCAGATCCACATGCAGCAGCATGTGTTCCCCGGTCGCCAGCAGACGTTCACCTTCGTACATTTCATGCCACAGGTGCATCTTCTTGCCTTCGGCCATGATCACCCGCGTCCTGACCTGAATGGGATGGCCTGCATGCACCTCGTCGATGTGGCGGATGTGGGTCTCGGCGGTAAAGAAACTGCCGCCCGAGGCGATATAGTCGGCATCGCAGCCGATGATTGCCATCATTCGGTCGGTGGACTGGGCAAAGGCGTCCAGATAGCGGCTTTCGGTCATGTGACCATTGTAGTCTGTCCAATCCAACGGAACGGTGCGGTTCAGGGTCAGAACCGGCTGCGACAGGTCGGCGACATCCTGCATGGTGCTGGCCAGCCCCATGGCGCCTTCGCGCGCCTTATCATGGGCGTTCTGAAGCGCACCCGCGCCCCAGTTGGTGTTGCCCAGCGCCCGCATCATGCCGACAAGGTTGTCGTCGCGGATCCGCTCCAGCTCGCGGATCGAGTATTTGCCCGATTGCGCATCGGACTGACCGGCGATCAGGTCGACCAGCTCGTCGTTGTATTCCGGCACATCCATCAACTTGGTCCAGGGCCAGGTGAGGCAAGGGCCGAATTGCGCCAGGAAGTGCTTCATGCCCGCTTCGCCGCCCGCAACGCGATAGGTCTCGAACAGGCCCATCTGCGCCCAGCGGATGCCAAAGCCGTAGCGGATCGCATTATCGATCTCTTCGGTGGTGGCGATGCCATCCTTGACCAGCCATAGCGCTTCGCGCCAGACCGCCTCCAGGAAGCGGTCCGCCACATGGGCGTCGATTTCCTTTTTCAGGTGCAGCGGGTACATACCGATTTCGGCGATGATCGCCTTGGCCTTGTCGATGACCTCGGGCGTATTGGCCTCGGTGGTGACCACTTCGACCAGCGGCATCAAGTAGACCGGGTTAAAGGGATGCGCGACCACGATCTGCGCCGCATTGTCGAACCCCTCCTGCAATTGCGACGGCTTGTAGCCAGAGGTGGAGGAGCCGATCACCGCGCCCCGCGCCACATGCTGCTGAAGTTCGCCATAGACCTTCTGCTTCAGGTCCAGCCGCTCAGGCACGCTTTCCTGCACCCAGCTGGCGCCAGCAACCGCCTCGGCAATGGTGGGATGGAAAGACAGCGCGCCCTCGGCAGGCAGGGCCACGTTGCCAAGCCCCGGCAAGGACCGGCGGGCGTTATCCAGCACATCCGTGATCTTGCGCTCCGCCTCGGGGTCAGGATCAAAGACCCGCACGTTCCACCCGTTCAATAGGAACCGCGCGGCCCAGCCCCCGCCGATCACGCCGCCGCCAATGATTGCTGCTGTTTTCATGTTCTCATTTCCATTTGCATTTGGCTGTGCCTCTGCGCGGGCGACGCCTGCGCTTTCACAGGGCGCACCGTGCACGCCATCCCATCAGTTTAGTCTTGTGGAGCTGCGCAGCGCACCAGATCGGCCGCGAACCCGTTTTCATCAATGATCTGCAGCCGATCATCCGGCGTCACCAAGAATATCTGCGCATCGCTGTACGCGTATCCCGCATCAAGGCATTGCAGTTTCAGAGCCCAGCTGTTGCCCACGCCAGTCTCGCGGACCGCCGCGATGTCACAGCTCCATTCCAGGCCGAATAACCCTTCGCGTCCGTACCAGTCAGGCGTCTGCTCTCCGACATCCCCGGCCCGGGCGCACCAGGCCGCATTGGGGGACCAGTAGCCCTCCCAAAGCGGTGCCTCCTCTGCGGCAGCAGACAGCGCCGCGCCGCAAAAGACCATGGGTGTCAGAGCCCGGCGGATCACTTCGCCACCGGCGCCCGTTTGGTCAGGCCGAGCTGCTTGCGGACCTCTTCGGGGCCGATCACACGGGCACCCATGTTCTCGATGATGGTGCCTGCGCGCTCCACCAGCTGCCAGTTCTCGGCTAACACGCCCTTCTCCAGCCAGAGGTTATCCTCAAGCCCCACGCGTACATTGCCGCCCGCCAAAACCGAGGCCGCGACATAGGCCATCTGGTCACGCCCCAGCGAAAACGCCGACCAGTCCCAGTCGTCCGGCACGTTATTCACCATCGCCATGAAGGTGTTTAGGTCATTGGGCGCGCCCCAGGGCACCCCCATGCACAGCTGTACCAGCGCCGGGCTGTCCAAAATGCCCTCTTTCACCAGTTCCTTGGCGAACCACTGATGGCCGGTGTCAAAGGCTTCGATCTCGGGCTTCACGCCCAGATCGGTCATCATCTGCCCCATGGCGCGCAGCATGCCGGGGGTGTTGGTCATCACGTAATCGGCTTCGGCAAAGTTCATGGTGCCGCAATCGAGCGTGCAGATCTCCGGCAGGCATTCGGCCACATGCGCCATGCGTTCGCTGGCGCCGATCATGTCTGTGCCCGCGTCCTTGACCGGCAGCGGGTTTTCCACGGCGCCAAAGGTGATGTCGCCGCCCATGCCGGCGGTCAGGTTCAGCACCACATCGGTGTCGCTGTCGCGGATGCGGTCGGTAACTTCGCGGTAAAGACCCAAGTCGCGGCTCGGGGTACCGGTTTCGGGATCGCGCACGTGGCAGTGGACCACGGCCGCGCCGGCCTTGGCTGCTGCGATGGCGCTGTCGGCGATCTGTTTGGGCGAGCGCGGCACGTGCGGGCTGCGGTCCTGGCTGCCGCCAGAGCCGGTCACGGCACAGGTGATAAAGACGTCGCGGTTCATGGTCAGAGGCATGTTTTCGTTTTCCCCTCAATGTACAGGGTTTTGCCGTGGGTTATCCCCAGGCTCCTCCCCAGATTCCTGTTTGCGTTGACCTCTACTGTGCCTCAGCCTTCCGGGGAACAGTTTACGCAAAGCGAATCCAACTTGATGAAATCCGCGAAAAACATCCTGCAACCCGAGCATCGCCCGCTGAAATGCGCGGTTCTGGTGCTGGACGAATGCAACACGCTGTCCTTTGCAGCAGCGGTCGACCCGATGCGCGCGGCCAACCGGCTGGCCGGTCGCTGTGCCTTTGACTGGGACTATATCAGCGCTACGGATGAGCCGCCGATGCTGACCAGTGGGCTGACGGTGCCGACCACGCCTCTGTCCCGGCTCGAAGGATGCGAGCTGATGATTGTGGTGGCAGGGTTCCAGCTGGCGCGCCACGCCACCCCCAGCCTGCTGGCCGGGCTGCGCCGCATTGCGGGAACCGGTGCCACCATTGCGGGCATCGACGGCGGTCCGTGGCTGATGGCCGAAGCGGGCCTGCTGAACGATCACCCCGCGACCACCCATTGGGAGGATCTGGAGAATTTCTCGGCCCGTTTCCCGGATGTGGATTGCCGCAGCGACCGTTTTACCGTGTCCGACGGACGGATGACCTCGGGCGGCGCAACCCCCGCAATCGAGATGATGTTGCATATCATCAGCGCCCGTCATGGCGCCGGATTTGCCGCCCGCGTCGCTGGTCTGTTCCTTTATGACGGGGCTGCCAGCATGGCCCGCCCGCAAAGCCGCCTTGGCGGACACAAGCACAACGCGCTGACGGCCAAGGCGAATGCGCTGATGGAGGCGGCGTTGGATGATCCAATGCCACTTGCGCGCATTGCAGAAAGCCTCGGCACCAGCCCGCGCAGCCTGCAGCAGCAATTCCGCTTGCGCCTTAATACCACGCCGCAGGACCATTACCTGCAACTGCGCCTGGCCGAGGCGCGGCGGCTGGTGACCGATACCGATCTGCCGCTAATGGATGTGGCCATGGCCACGGGGTTCACCTCGCAATCGAGCTTTGCCCGCGCCTTCCGGCTGGCGCATGGCAGCTCGGCCCGGGATCTGCGCCAGGAGCGGAACGAAACGCAATCCACGGCCTATTCCACCGCGGACCACGCCGCGCAGGATCACCGCCCCACCACCCACTGAGGGTGCGGCAAACGGGCCGACCTAGTCACACAACCGGGCTGAAGGATCGCGGGGCGCTCCCGCGCGTCACCGGCACATGAAACATGTACCGTTCCCCTTGGGCCAGGCTCGGCGCGGAAGCGCCGAGCCTGGCCCAAGGCCGCCAAGGGGTATCGGCATCAGCCGATGCACCTGCGGGCGCGGGAGCGCTCTGTTTCGTGTAGTGAACGATCAGTAAGGCATCGGGTGGGCGCGGTGGGCCGCGTCGATCTCCTCCAGCACCTGCGCATCCAGCGTCACATCGACTGATTGCAGGGCATGCTCCAGCTGCGCAACGGTGGTCGCCCCGAAGATGGCCGAGGCCATGAAGGGCCGCGTGCGGCACCAGGCCAGCGCCATATGTACCGGATCCAGCCCGTGGCGCTTTGCGATCTCCAGATAGGCATCAACGGCGGCGTAGACCCGCGGCGAGTGGCGCCCGCCCAGCTCTGGGTTCAGCGTCTTGCGTGATCCTTCTGGCACCGCACCGCCCTGGTATTTTCCGGTCAGAAGTCCGGTTCCCAGCGGCGAAAACGCCATCAGCCCCACGTCTTCGTTGACGCTGAGTTCGGCCAGATCCGTATCATACATCCGGCACAGGAGCGAATATTCGTTCTGGATCGAAGCCACCCGCGGATAGCCCTTTTCCTCGGACAGGCGCAGCCATTGGGCCGTGCCCCAGGCGCTTTCGTTGGAAAGACCAAAGGCGCGAATATTGCCCTTGTCCACCTGCGCCTGCAGCGCCTCCAGGCAATCCAGCATATTGGCGAGGGTTTCCTCCCGGTTCTGGCCCGAGGGATCATAACTCCAGTTCTTGCGGAACATGTAGCTGCCCCGGTTAGGCCAGTGGAATTGGTAGAGATCAATGTAATCGGTCTTCAGCCGCTTCAGCGAGCCTTCGATGGTCGGCGCGATGGTCTTTGACGAGATCGCCTCTCCGTCGCGCACCACGGCAAGCCCCTCGCCCGAGTGTTTGGTGGCCAGGATGTAATCACTGCGGCGTCCGGTCTTTTCATTCCAGTTGCCGATGATCGCTTCACTGTGGCCGACGGTTTCCTTGCTGACCGGGTTCACCGGGTACATTTCGGCGGTGTCGACAAAGTTCACGCCCGCCGCCAGCGCCATGTCGATCTGAGTATGTGCGTCGGCCTCGCTGGTCTGGGTGCCAAAGGTCATGGTGCCAAGGCACAGCTCGGATACCGTCATTCCGGTGCGGCCCAGAGGGTTCATTTTCATATCGCGCGATCCCTGTCTCAAACGTTTCAAAAGACACTACTCCTGACCCAAAGGAGTGCAACCCTATGCCGTTGGTCGCTTTACCTGCTGCCTCCAAAAAAGGCACACTCTTAACGCGAACAGGTACCGCCCGACCCGAACGAAAATCACGTAAGGACCCGGAACAAGACCCTGAAACATAAACCGAATTGAAGGAGCACCCCATGACATTTCCACTGAAGAAAAGTTACAAGGAACTCATCGCCGAAGCGGACAGCGTAGTGAAACACGTGACGCTCGATGAAGCCCAGGCGCTCCTAAGCCAGGCACGCTCCCAATTCGTGGATCTGCGCGACATTCGCGAACTTTACCGCACCGGCGTGATCCCCGGCGCGTTTTCCTGCCCGCGTGGCATGCTGGAATTCTGGATCGACAAGGAAAGCCCCTACCACAAGGAGGTCTTTGACGAAGAAAAGCTGTTTGTCTTTTACTGCGACAATGGCTGGCGGTCGGCTTTGGCTGCCAAGGCTGCGTTGGAAATGGGCCTTCCCGAGGTCCGGCATCTGGAGGGCGGCCTGGACGCTTGGATGGAAAGCGGCGGCGCCTTGTGTCCGGTTAAATGGTAACGCTGGCCTACCCGCACTGAGTGAAGAGAAGGCCTGCGCCCTTCTCTGGACGCCCCGGCACCTCCGAATGCCGGGGCGTCGTCATGTCTCCCTGCGCTTTCCTGCTGCCTGTCGCATCCGAGGGTCTTGCCGGGGGTGTGAAAATAGAACAGCCTGCGGCGGATCTAATCAGGGAGAGTCTCCATGCCACAGAACATCACCAAAGGCATCAAGGCCTTGCTTGCCGAAGCCAACGCCATGGTTGACACCATGTCCGTGGAGGACGCCAAAGAGAAAGCCCAGGACGAGTCTTACGTCTTTGTCGATCTGCGCGATATTCGTGAGCTGCAGCGCTCGGGCATGATCCCCGGCGCGTTTTCCTGCCCGCGCGGCATGCTTGAATTCTGGATCGACCCTGACAGCCCCTATCACAAGCCCATCTTCAACCAGGACAAAACCTATGTGTTTTACTGCGCCAGTGCCTGGCGTTCGGCGCTGAGCGCACGCACGGCGATGGAAATGGGCCTATCCCCGGTCATGCATCTGGAAGGCGGATTTACCAAATGGGCCGAAGAGGGCGGCGCCGTCGTCCCCCGCGAGAGCTGACCCACCGCCGGATATCACCCGCCCTGAGCGGCAAAAGGAAAGCGACACGGCCCTCCCGTGTCGCTTGCCTTTTACCCCACTCCCCCTCCTTCATGCCTTGCCCTTTCTGCTGCACTCCCGCCAAATAATATTGAGAACAAAAAGCGAACATTGTAATCTAACAACCATGTCGATTCACCCCATCCCTCCACAGCTGCCTACCGGACTAGCCTCTGCTTCCACCCCTGGCCAAAGACAGCGAAAGGCCAGCGTCACCCTGCTCGGGGATATCGCCCTGCAGCGCGGTCGAGCGCATGAAGCCTGTGGTAGCGCCCGGTACAGTTTCGCGCTTTGGCTGGCCGGGGCGATGGCCGGGCCAGTGCTGTGGATCTCTCCGCCCCGGGACGCCGCAGAACTGAACCCCGACGGCATGGTGGATTTTGCGGATCCGTCCCGGTTTCTCTGGGTGACAGCCCCCCGACCCGAAGATGTTCTCTGGACCATGGAGGAAGCCCTGCGTAGCGGCGCCACCCCGCTTGTCATCGCGGACCTGCCCGCCCCCCCGGCCATCACCCCGGTCCGGCGCCTGCATATGGCAGCTGCGGCGGGCGGGCCTCTGGCGATGGACGGAAACGCGCCGCTGGCCCTATTGCTGACGCCCGGCGCGGGCGGCGCCCAGGGCATCGAAAGCCGCTGGACCATGCGCCCCGCGCATCAGTACCGCAATCGTATCTGGCAGCTGGACCGGCTGCGCGCCCGCGCCCTGCCCCCGCGCAGCTGGCAGCTGACACAACGGGCTCCGGGCGGCCCTTTGACTGAAACTGTTGCCCCTGACACGTCCACTCCCTCCCCCGGACAGGACCAAGGCCAGAGCCGAGGCACGCCCCCAATGGAAGAAGCCGGGAAGCAAATCAAAAAAGTTAGCTGAATACGACATGATCTGACGAAAAGGGCTAGCAATCCCCACGCGCATTGGCACAGTCGGCAACACCATGCGCCTGATCCTTTCCTTTGCCGCCCTGTTCCTTTCTGTCATTCTGTTGCAGCTCTCTGCTGGCGGCGTCGGACCGCTGGATGCGATCTCGGGCCTGACGCTCGGCTTTGACAAGCAGGAAATCGGTCTACTGGGGTCAGCGCATTTTCTGGGCTTTTTCATCGGCTGCTGGTGGGCACCACGGCTGATGGGCACGGTGGGCCATTCCCGCGCATTTGCCGTCTGCACCGCCCTCGGGGCGATGGGCCTGATCGGACACACCCTCACCGAAGCGCCACTGGCCTGGGCCGCGATGCGCATCGCATCCGGGCTGTCGGTGGCCGGTTGTTACACGGTGATCGAAGCCTGGATGAACGCCAAGGTCACCAACGAAAGCCGTGGCCGGGCCATGGGCACCTACCGGCTGGCCGACCTGATCGCCTCCCTTGCAGCGCAGATGATGATCGCGGTACTGCCACCGGCCTCTTACGTCTCCTACAACCTTCTGGCCCTGCTCTGCTGCGCCGCGCTGCTGCCGCTGACCCTGACCCGCAACAGCCAGCCCGCAACCCCAGCCGCGCCGCGCCTGCGGCCCGGGCTGGCCTGGCGCTGTTCGCCCTTGGCCGTCGTCGGCGTCATCGTCGCCGCGATCGGCGCTGCCTCGTTCCGGATGGTGGGGCCGATCTACGGCACCGAAGTTGGGTTGGAGCTGAACCAGGTCGCCTTTTTCCTTGCGGCCTTCGTGCTGGGCGGCGCGCTCGCGCAATACCCGGTGGGCTGGCTTGCGGACAAATATGACCGCCGCTGGGTGCTGATCTGGTTGTCGGCAGCCGCCATTATGTCTTGCGGCCTGACGATCCTCATATCGGGTCAAAGCACCGAGGCCACCATGATGATGGCAGGGCTGTTTGGCTTCACCGCCTTCCCGGTCTTCTCGGTCTCATCGGCACATGCCAACGACTTTGCCACATCAGACGAGCGGGTCGAACTCTCTGCCGCACTGATGTTCTTTTACGCGCTCGGCGCCATCGCTGCGCCTTATGTATCCTCCGCACTAATCAGCGGCTACGGACCCAAGGCGCTGTTTGCCTTTATCGCGGTTGGCCATTTTGGGCTGATCCTGTTCGGCCTGTCGCGCATGCGCTCGCGCCCGACCCCGGACGAACGCACCAACTACGTCTACGCCCCGCGCACCTCCTTTACCATCGGACGGTTGATGAAAGGCTCGCGCGAGAAACGCTAGATCCCACGAAAAAGGGCCGGAGAAATCCAGCCCTTTCATACAATGTGTGCAACCAGGCGATCTAGGCCAGCGGCGTCTCCACCTCATCAGCCGCTTCTTCTGCCGCCGATGCCTCGGCCTCCACCGTCTCTTTGGCAGGTCCAGATGACACCCCCAAAGCGCCGCTGGTGATCCCGGCCACCCCATCCTCCATGGACAGGCCCAGTTCTTCGCCCAGCTTCTTCAGGGCAGGCATCTGAACCGCCATGCCCATAATGGAATCGAGCGCCTGATTGACGACGGGCTTGTCGCCGCCACCCGCCTGTGCGGCCACGGAGCCTGCACCGCCTGCGCCAACGCCCATGCCCCCGACCTGATGGATCTTGATCGAGTCGATCTTTTCGGCAGGTTTGACCATTTCCGCCACGATGGAGGGCATCGCTTCGATCCGGGCGAGATCGACCTTGAAGCGGATCTGAGCCTCAGACAGGACATTGTCTGCCTCAACGATGGCGCGCTTACCTTCCGCCTCGGCCAGCATGTCGTTCTTCTTGGCCTCGGCGCGGATGTTGAGTGCATCGGCTTCGGCCTGCGCCTCTTCACGGCGCGCTTCTGCGCGGTCGGCGGCGGCTTCCTTCTCCGCCTGGGCAGCCAGACGAATGCCGGTGGCCTGACGTTCAGCCTCGCGCGTGGCTTCGATCAGAACGATCTGCTTCTGACGCTCGGCCTCTGCCACCTGGCGGGCGGTTGCCACCGCTTCGGTCGCCTTGGTCGCTTCGGCGCGAGCCAGATCCGCCGAGGCCCGGGCGCGGCTTTCCTCTTCGGATTTCTGCGCGATGATGATTTGGCGCTCCTGTTCAGCGACCTCCAACTCCCGCTCCTTGGAGATTTCGGCCTCACGGATCTTACGCTCGCGCTCGATGTCGGCGGCGCGAATGGCCTCTTCCCGCGCGATCCGGGCGCGTTCGGTTTCGCGCACGCTGTCCTCGGTGCGGGCGGCAATCTCGGCCTCTTGCGCCACACGCAGGGTTTCCACCTTTTGCTTTTGCTCAATCCGGGCCTGTTCCTCGTCCTGTTCGATCAACAGCTTATGACGCTCAGCCTCCATCGCGGCGCGGCGCACGGCGACATCCGCCTCCGCATCAATCTGGGCGCGTTCTTTCTTCGAGGTCGCAATCACCTCGGCCAGCCTGCGCATCCCCACCGCGTTAAAAGCGTTGTTTTCATCCAGCGCCTCGAACGGGGTTTGGTCGAGCGCAGTCAAGGAAACGGATTCCAGCGACAGACCGTTCTTGAGCAGATCCTCGGAAACCGCGTTCTGCACCTCCTGAACGAAGTCAGCGCGGTTTTCATGCAGCCCGTCCATGGTCATCTGGGCGGCCACGGCGCGCAAACCATCGATCAGCTTACCCTCGATCATTTCTCGCAGCTGCTCCACATCGAAGGTCCGGCTGCCAAGGGTCTGAGCCGCACGGGCGATCCCTTCTGTTGTGGCCATGACCGAGACGTAGAATTCCACCCCCACATCGACGCGCATCCGGTCCTGGGTGATCAATGCCGCCTCGCCGTCGCGCTTCACCTCAAGGCGCAGGGTCTTCATGTTGACCGGGCTGACCTCATGCAACAGGGGCACAACGATCGTGCCACCATCCATGATCACCTTTTTGCCGCCAGCCCCTGTTTTCACAAGACTGATCTCGCGGGTAGAGCGCCGGTAGAGGCGACCAATAACAAGCCCGAACAGGGCAAGAAAAATAATTACGGTAACAACAACAATCAACAGAAACTCAAACTCCATTGAGAAACCTCCCTGTGGGACAAAAGTTAGAATTTTATCGTCAAGCTTATTCGGAGACGGCAACAAGCACGTAACTCCCCCTGCGCCGATCCCGGATCACCAGAACCTCGGTGCCCTGAGCGATGGTATCGCCATCTTTCAGAGGTTCGGCGCGCAAGTAGTGGGCATTGCCATAGCCATCCATGACTCGCACCTCAGCCGGGCGCCCCCTGGCGGCGGTGCCTTGGGTGACAATACCGCGGCGGCGGCCCAGATTGCGCTCGGACAGTGCCTCGGTTTCGGTCTGCGGCAAGACGCGGGCAAACGCAGCCCCAAAAACCCGTGCGAACCAAAAGGCAAAGGCGCCTGCTGGAATGGCTGCGCCCCAAGCCGGGGCAAGCAGCCCAAAGAGCGAGGACAGCGCCACCTGCAAGCCCATACCCGAAAGGCCAAAGCCGAGCAAAATAGCCCCAAGCCAGATCACCGTCGGCATGCGGCCCAGCCCCAGCCAGGATGCCAGGCCTGTAGGGGGCGAAACACCTGCATCTGCAGGTGCATCAGGTGCCAGTTCCAGATCCAGTTCGGCATCTGGCAGGTCCAGATCCGCAGCATCAATGCCCTCAACCCCGCCCAGTTCCGCACCATCCAGATCAAGATCGAAGTCGCCGCCATCGCCCGCATCGATATCCAGATCTGCATCACTGTCAGCGCCGATCAGGCTCCCGCCCAAGAGCAAGGCCACCAATTCCAGCACCATCAGGCCGGTCAGCAGAGCAAGCGCCAATGTGAACGGGGCAAAGGCTCCGTCGAGCAGAAATTGCAGCATGTAGAAACGGACCTCACAACTCAGGATCACAAAGTATGCAGTAGTATACAATGAATATGGGAAGGGTTATTGACCGTTTCAATCCCGCACCCTGTACAACCTGAGGGTACGATGGCCGGGGACCGTTTGATACTCAAGAAAAACCTTGAACATGTTTCGACTTCTGTTGGATTTCGCGCGAATGGCACAGGCGGGGTTTCCGCCGCCCGCGCCATGCGATAGAGGGTCAGGCAAAGCGACATGTGGATGGATGGTATGGAACGCATTCTGATTACCTCGGCGATCCCTTACATCAATGGGATCAAACATCTGGGCAACCTCGTGGGCAGCCAGCTGCCTGCCGACCTTTACGCGCGCTATCAGCGTGGCCGCGGCAACGAGGTGATGTTCCTCTGCGCCACCGACGAACACGGCACCCCGGCCGAGCTGGCCGCCGCCAAGGCAGGCAAGCCGGTCGCGGAATACTGCGCCGAGATGCACGAGGTTCAGGCCGAAATCGCCAAGGGGTTCTGCCTCAGCTTCGATCACTTCGGGCGCTCTTCCAGCCCGCAGAACCACGCGCTGACCCAGCATTTCGCGGGCAAGCTGGCCGAGGCCGGGCTGATCCGTGAAGTGGTGGAGAAACAGGTCTATTCCAACGCCGATGGCCGTTTCCTGCCCGACCGCTATATCGAGGGCACCTGCCCCAACTGCGGGTTCGAGAAGGCGCGCGGTGACCAATGCGAGGAATGCACCAAACAGCTGGATCCCACCGATCTGATCAATCCACGCTCGGCCATCTCCGGCTCCACCGATCTGGAAGTACGCGAGACCAAGCACCTGTACCTGTGCCAGTCCGCGATGAAGGGCGAGTTACGAAACTGGATCATAGAAAAAACTACCCCTGCCAATAACTTCGGCAAAGCTTGGCCAACCCTAACTACCTCCATCGCACTTAAGTGGCTGGACGATGGTGATGGCTTGCAGGACCGCGGCATCACCCGCGATCTCGACTGGGGCATTCCGGTCAAGAAGGGCGACGAAGACTGGCCCGGCATGGAAGGTAAGGTCTTCTACGTCTGGTTCGACGCCCCCATCGAATATATCGCCTGCGCCAAGGAATGGGCCGATGCCAACGGCAAAGCGGATGCCGAATGGGAGCGCTGGTGGCGTACCGACAAGGGCGCCGAGGATGTGAAATACGTCCAGTTCATGGGCAAGGACAACGTGCCCTTCCATACCCTGTCTTTCCCCGCAACAATACTTGGCACCAACTCGCACAACAAAAAGACTGAAAATTCCGAGCAATGGAAAACCGTCGATTACATTAAGTCTTTCAACTACCTCAACTATGACGGCGGTCAGTTCTCTACCAGCCAGGGGCGCGGCGTCTTCATGGACCAGGCGCTTGAGATCCTGCCCGCCGACTACTGGCGCTGGTGGCTGCTGAGCCACGCACCGGAAAGCAGCGATTCCGAATTCACCTGGGAGAACTTCCAGCAATCGGTGAACAAGGACCTCGCCGACGTTCTGGGCAATTTCGTCAGCCGCATCACCAAGTTCTGCCGCTCCAAATTCGGCCAAGAAGTCCCCACAGGCGGCACATACGGCGAACAAGAACTGGAGTTATTCGAAACACTCCAAGAAGGCCTTGCAAGTTATCAGACGGCAATGGACGGAATGTTCATACGCCGCGCATCGCAGGATTTGCGCGCGATCTGGGTTGCAGGCAATGAATACCTGCAATCGGCCGCGCCCTGGTCCGTGTTCAAGGAAGACCCTGAGCGCGCCGCGGCGCAGGTACGTCTGGGCCTCAACCTGATCCGCTTCTATGCCGTGCTCAGCGCACCCTTCATCCCGCAGGCCAGCGCCAAGCTGATGGAAGCGCTGAACACCAGCGACGACAGCTGGCCCAGCGATGTGGCAGCCGCCCTTTCGGCCCTGCCCGCCGGGCATGGCTTCACCGTGCCGGATGTTCTGTTTGCGAAGATTGCAGACGAGCAACGCGAGGACTGGCAGGAACGGTTCTCGGGCACCCGCGACTAAGCAGCGTCCAATCTATCAAATTTCATCAGAGGCCGCCCATTGGGCGGCCTTTTTTGCATCCGCTCTCGCCTCAGCGACTCGCCCCCCCCCTTGCATCAGGCCTCTGCTCGCGCGGCGCCATGTTCCAGCCTTGGCGGACGTTTTGCAGAAACAGAACGCAAAAAAACCGCAGTTTCCCCTAGATTTTGGAAACAATCCACACCAAGGCGAGCCGCCCGGCACAAATTTCCGAGTAAAAAAGTCGGATTGACAAAGGTGAGTAAATAAATCAGGTATAACGCAATCCAGCCAACCTGATCTGTCAGGCCAGCCCGAACGAACCGAGACAACCACATTGCGTCATCATGTCGAACATCGCTCCTGGCCCCGCGCCCACCGCATCCGAACCTGACGACCAGGACAGCCTGTCCCAGATCTGGCTCGAAGTATTTGCGCGCTCCGGCAGCCTTTCGGGGTTCTGCCTGGAATGGCTGCTGGACCGGGCCGAATTTGACAGGGCGGATTTCAGAAATGGGCACTCATCATGAACCAGATTACATCTGAACCCGTGGCCACCACCGCCACGACTGAAGCATTCCCCACATATCACGCCGAAGACCTGACGCGCGGCGGAATTCAGGCACGCATTCTGCTGAACGGCCAGATCTACAGCCTGCGCATCACCCGCGCCGGGAAGCTGATCCTCACAAAATAACCTCAGAGGCTCGCCACAGCCTATGCACGACCTGCGCCCCTCCATCTTCCGATCCAACCAAGCAAGGATACCCTCGATGAAATCGCTGTTTCTCACCGGAACCGCTCTCACAGCCCTCGCCATGGGCGGCTCTGCCGCAATGGCCGCACCACCGGCCCCCGAAAAAGGCGCCGTTCTGACCACCTATGCCAATATCGCCCAGGCGACCTATCAGGACAGCCTGACCACCGCCCAGCGCCTGAAGGCGGCTGTTGATGCGCTGGTGGCAGAGCCCTCGGCCGAAGCTCTACAAGCCGCCCGCACCGCCTGGCTGGCCGCACGCGTGCCTTACCAGCAATCCGAAGCCTTCCGGTTCGGCAATGCCATCGTCGACGACTGGGAAGGCAAGGTGAACGCCTGGCCGCTAGATGAAGGGCTGATCGACTACGTGGATGCCTCCTATGGCGGCCCGTCAGATGAGAACGCACTGGCCGCGCTGAACGTGATCGCGAATCCCGCATTTGAGCTGTCAGGCCAGACCATCGACACCAGCGACATCACCCCGGCACTACTGGAAGACACCCTGCACGAGGCAGACGGCGTCGAGGCCAACGTGGCAACCGGCTATCACGCCATCGAATTCCTGCTTTGGGGGCAGGATCTGAATGGCACCGATCATGGCGCGGGCAACCGCCCATGGACCGATTACGCCAAGGGCGAGACCTGCACCGGCGGCAACTGTGACCGGCGCGGCGCCTACCTGCAGGCCGCAACTGAACTGTTGATCTCCGATCTGGACTGGATGGCCGCACAATGGGCCGAGGGTGGCGCCGCCCGCGCCGAATTGATGGCCGATGAAGGCGCAGGCATCGTCGCAATGCTGACCGGCATGGGATCGCTCTCCTACGGTGAACAGGCCGGTGAGCGGATGCGCCTTGGCCTGATGCTGAACGACCCCGAGGAAGAGCACGACTGCTTTTCCGACAACACCCACAACAGCCACTATTACGATGGGCTTGGCATTCAGAACGTCTATCTGGGCGAATACGTGCGGGTGAACGGTGAGCTCGTCTCCGGCGCCTCACTGTCTGATCTTGTTGCCTCAGCCGATGCCGATCTGGACGCGGAACTGCGCGGCAAGCTGGCCGACACCATGCAGGCGCTTGGCCGGATCAAGACCGCAGCCGAGGCCGGTTTCTCCTATGACCAGATGCTGGAACAGGGCAATGCCGCAGGCGAAGCGCTGGTGATGGGCGGTGTGAACGGTCTGATCGACCAGACCCGTTCGATCGAACGCGCGGTTGCGACGCTGCAACTGACCGACGTCGAATTCGAAGGCTCCGACTCGCTCGACAACCCCGGCGCCGTCTTCCAATAACTCAAAAAATCACCGGGCGGCCCAGCCGACAACCGCAGCCAGATACGCCGCCCGTGACCTGCCCCCATTGGACCAGCGACACTGTGCCATGGATAATCTCCGATAAAAATAGTCAGCATTACCCCTTGCCGTCTGACTATTTTTGTCAGATACCTGATGTCAGGAATCGAGATCCCCTTTGCCACCTCTAAGGGAGCCAGGCCATGATCGTCTGCCACTGCACACAGATCACCGATCACGACATTCACGCCGCCATCGACTGGATGCGCGCCGCAGATCCCCGGACGATCATCACCCCCGGCAAAATCTACCATGCGCTCGGCAAAGCCGCTGATTGTGGCGGATGCATGCCGCTCTTCCTCGACACGATGCGCGGCAATGCTAAGGTAAGTGTACCTGCGCAGTTGCAGAACCTACGCAAGCCACTCGGACAGGAGAACAGCCATGAAGGGCGACCCAATCGTCATCGACTACCTCAACAAGGCCTTGCGCCATGAACTGACCGCTGTCAGCCAGTACTGGCTTCACTTCCGCATGCAGGAAGACTGGGGGCTGGGCAGCATGGCCAAGAAAAGCCGCGAGGAAAGCATCGAAGAGATGCAGCACGCGGACAAGTTGATCGAACGGATCCTGTTCCTTGGCGGCCATCCCAACCTGCAGAAACTGGACCCCCTTCGCATTGGCCAGAACCCCAAGGAAACGCTGGAATGCGATCTTGCGGCCGAAATCAGCGCCCGCGCGCTCTACAAGGAAGCCCGCGAAGCCTGCGACACCGCAGGCGATTACGTAACCATGAAGCTGTTCGAAGCCTTGATGGCCGATGAAGAGGGCCATATCGACTTTCTTGAGACACAGCTGGACCTGCACGAGCGGATCGGTGCCGAAAACTATGCACAACTCAACGCCACCAAGATGGAAGAGGCTGAAGAGTAACCTTCTATTGGCTGCGGCGCTTGTCGCAGCCAGCACGGGACAGGCGCTGGATCTAACCAGCCTGCCCCTTGGCGATCCGCATCTGGATGTGACCCCCCGCACCACCGAGGACAGCCAGCGCATCCGCGCCGTGACGGCCCCTGCCACGGATTTTTCGGCTCCCGAAGCCTATGAAACCCATCCTGCTGGCGCGACGACAACACGCGCCCGCAGCGACGATGAGGCCTTTTCCCAACACTCCGCCAACCTGTCTTTCGAGCAGGAGCTGGAATTCAAACTGGGCAATGGGCTGTTCAAGAAAATCTGGGTGTTCTCGCCCTCCTCCACCCGCGCCTCTGACGGGCTTGGCCCCCTTTACAACGCCCGCTCCTGCCAGCGCTGCCATCTGAAGGATGGGCGCGGCCATGTGCCTGCGGGGCCGGATTACCGCTCTGCCGCGATGTTTCTGCGCGTCTCAGTTCCCGGTCCGGTGCCCGAGCAGGTTCAGGCAATCAAGGATTATATCGGCACGGCCCCCGACCCCACCTATGGGCAGCAGCTTCAGGATTTCTCGGCCCCAGGCATTTCCCCGGAATACCGGCTTGGCATCCGATATGAAGAAGAGACCGTCGATCTGAACGGTGGCGAAACCGCCTCGCTGCGCAGACCGATCTACAGCGCCGAGGATCTGGGCTACGGCCCGCTGCACACCAACGCCATGCTGTCCCCCCGCGTGGCGCCGCCGATGATTGGCCTTGGCCTGCTTGAGGCGATCCCCACCGCCGATATCCTTGCTGCTGCCGATCCGGACGACGCCGACGGAGATGGCATTTCCGGTCGGGCCAATCTGGTCTGGTCCGAAGAGTTTCAGCAGATCATGCTGGGCCGCTTTGGCCTCAAGGCGGGCATGCCGACGGTGCACGAACAATCCGCTGCCGCCTTTTCCGGCGATATCGGCATTTCCACGCCGCTGTTTCCCGCCCCTTGGGGGGAATGCACCACGAGCCAAACAAAATGCCGCGCAGCCCCGCACGGAAATGATGACGCCCGCGGCACCGAGATCGATCAACCGAACATGGATCTGGTCACCTTCTACGCCCGCAACCTGGCCGTACCCGCCCGCCGCGACCTGGACGATGCGCAAGTGCTGCGCGGCAAGGAACTGTTCTACGACAGCGGCTGCGCCGCCTGCCACCGGCCCAAATTCGTGACCCATCGCCTGAAAAGTCGCCCCGAGCACAGTTTCCAGCTGATCTGGCCTTACAGCGACCTGCTGCTGCACGACATGGGCGAAGGTCTTGCCGATCACCGCCCCGAAGCCCGCGCCACCGGGCGGGAATGGCGCACCGCGCCGCTCTGGGGGATTGGCCTGACGCAGCAGGTATCGCCGCGCGCCACCTACCTGCATGATGGTCGCGCCCGCAGCCTGCTAGAGGCGATCCTGTGGCATGGCGGCGAGGCGCAAGATGCCCGCAACACCGTGGTCTACCTGTCACCCGAGGACCGCGCCAATCTTATCCGTTTTCTGGAGAGCCTATGACACGCCCCTCACTGTCCCGCCTGCTGGCACCCGCCCTTGCCCTCAGCCTTGCCCTGCCGCTCACCCTGACACCCGCCACCGCACAAGCCGGTGTGGTCGAGGAGGCTCTGGAACAGCACATTCTGCCGGGCTTCGAAACACTGGCGCAGGAGACGCAGCAACTGAGCGCGACAGCCGCTGAGGTCTGCGACCCCGGATCGGTCCAGTTGCAGCAGGCCTACGGCGAAGCCTTTGATGCCTGGGTCGCGGTCAGCCACCTGCGGTTCGGGCCGACCGAAAGGGATAACCGCGCCTTTGCGCTCGCCTTCTGGCCGGACAGCCGGGGCAAAACGCCAAAGGCGCTGCGGGCGCTGATCACTGCCGAGGATCCGATTGCCAAGGATGCGGCGGCCTATACCAGCGTATCGATTGCGGCGCGCGGCTTTTATGCGCTGGAATTCCTGCTTTATGACAAGGACATGCAGCAGCTGGGCAGCGCCGACTACCGCTGCCAGCTGACCCGCGCCATTGCAGAGGATATCGCCACCACAGCCGATGCGATCTGGACGGACTGGCGCGACAGCTATGCCGACAAGATGCGCCACCCCGGTGATCGCTACCGCACCGAGGCCGAGGTCAAACAGGAACTGTTCAAGGCGCTGGATACCGGCCTGCAGATCCTGATCGATATGCGGCTGGGACGGCCGCTGGGCACCTACGACAGGCCGCGCCCGAAACGCGCCGAAGCCTATCGTTCGGGGCGCTCCCAGCACCACGTGATCCTGGCGCTGGAAGCGCTGGCACCGCTGGCCCGTATCCTCAGCGACGGAGATGCCGACCTTGCTGCGGAACTGGATGCAGCCTTTGACATTGCGGTCGAGCACGCCAGCCGCCTCGACGATCCGACCTTTGCAGGCGTTGCAGAGCCGGGCACGCGGCTGCGGATCGAGGCAGTGCAGCAGGACATCCGGAAACTGCGCGAAACCATCGGTGAGGATCTTGGTCCCGCGCTTGGCGTCGAGGCCGGTTTCAACGCCCTGGATGGCGATTAACAGAAAGGACCCAAAGACATGCCCTCAAGACGTGGATTTCTGGCCGGGCTTCTGGCGGTGGGGATGGCCCCGGCGGCCAGCTGGGCCGATCTGGGCTCGCCCGCCTATCTGTCCGCAGGCAAGGCCGCCGACGGCAGCTTTTTCCTGGCGGGTCTTTCGGACCTTGGCACCCTCCTGTTCAGCCACCCCCTGCCCGGCCGCGGCCATGCTGCCACCGCCCACCCCACGCGGCCCATTGCGGTGGCCTTTGCCCGCCGCCCCGGCCGCTTTGCCGATGTGATCGACTGCCGCACCGGCGCGCAACTGGCCCGGCTGGAGCCTCCGGCAGGTCATCACTTTTACGGACACGGCGTCTTCACACCCGATGGCAGCCTGCTGCTGACCACCGAAAACCACTTCGAGGCCGGGCGCGGCATCATTGGTGTCTGGGATGGCACCGCCCCCTACCGCCGCATCGGCAGCTTTGCGTCTGGCGGGGTCGGCCCGCATGATATGATGCTGCGCGCAGATGGTACGGGGCTGGTCGTCGCAAATGGCGGCATCGACACCCATCCTGACAGTGGCCGCGCCAAGCTGAACATCCCCACCATGCGACCCAACCTCAGCTATCTGGATTTCGACGGCCAGGTGACCGAACAGGTCGAGCTGGACGCCCAGCTGCACAAGAACTCGATCCGCCATCTCGCGATGCAGACGGATGGCACCGTTGCCTTTGCCATGCAGTGGCAGGGCGATCTGGGTGCAGATGCGCCGATCGTCGGGCTGCACAAGCCCGGCGGTGCGCCACGGCTGATGGCCGCCGATGACCCGCGCCTGCGCAACCTCAATGGATACGGCGGCTCCATTGCCTTTTCCACTGATGGCCGACAAGTGGCTGTCACCTCGCCCCGCGGCGGCGTGGTGCAGGTCATGGACACCACAAGCGGCGCCCTCACCACGGAACATCATCTGCCCGATGTCTGCGGCCTGTCCCAATCGACAGATGGGTTCATCGCAAGTTCGGGCAGCGGTGAGATCGTCGAGATCGCCAAGGGTCGCCTGTCGGTCCTGAACCGGGTCGAGCTGCGCTGGGACAACCACCTGATCCCTGTCATCTGACACTCCTCTGAAGTCTGAAACAACTCCCCCCGTCCCGCATATCGCTGGGGCGGGCGAGATGAAGCCTGCGCGACAAGTGGATTTTTGCTCTCCGCGCAAAACGAACTTTTCCGAAAGCAAACGATGACAAAGCGAAAATGAATCGCTAGATGGGTTTTGGAAAGGAAAGCCCATGGATGCCACGACTCGTCAGGACGAAATCATAGAGCTGCTGAACACTCAGGATCGCGTCGAGGTCGAGGATCTGGCGCAGCGGTTCGGCGTGTCGCTGCAGACCGTGCGCACCGACCTTCGGGATCTGTCGCAGCGTGGCGCGCTGTCGCGCGTGCATGGCGGCGCCGTACGCGTCAGCTCAGCCGCCACCCGCGCCTACGCGGACCGGCGCAAGCTGAACGCGGCGGGGAAACTGGCGATGGCAGCCGAGGCCGCAGAACTCATCCCCGAAGACTGCTCGATCACGCTCAATATCGGCACTTCGACCGAGCAAGTGGCCCGTGCCCTATCCGGCCATCGCGGCCTGACAGTCATTTCCAACAACATAAACATTATCAATATGATGATGGGTGGTGAAGCGCGTGAGCTGATCCTGGTTGGCGGCGCGGTCCGGCAAAGCGACGGCGCCATCGTCGGCGAAGACGCGGTGGAATTCATTTCCCGCTACAAGGTCGATTTCGCCATTATCGGCGCCTCCGCCCTCGATGCGGATGGCGCCATCATGGACCACGACGGTCGCGAGGTCTCCGTCGCCCGCGCCATTCTGAAAAACGCACGTACCCGCGTTCTGGTCTGCGATCACAGCAAATTCGACCGCTCCGCCCCAGTGCGGATCTGTGATGTGGCGGATCTCGACGTAGTGATCACCGATGCGCCGGTGCCCGATGCCTTTGCCGAGGCCGCGCGCGCCGCGGGAACACGCATCATCGTGGCGGGAGACACCGCCAGCCAAAACGAAAGAAACGAAAATGACTGATCAAAAGATCACCGACCTGTTCATCATCGGCGGCGGCATCAACGGCTGCGGCATTGCCCGCGATGCGGCAGGCCGTGGCTTGTCGGTCAGCCTTGCAGAAATGAACGATCTGGCCTCGGCCACCTCCTCTGCCTCGACCAAACTGTTTCATGGCGGTCTGCGCTATCTGGAATATTTCGAATTCCGTCTGGTGCGCGAAGCGCTGATCGAGCGCGAGGTCTTGCTGAAGGCAATGCCCCATATTTCCTGGCCGATGCGCTTTGTGCTGCCTTTTCACAAGGAGATGCGGTTCGACAGTGAAACGCCGACCTCCCGCCTGCTGACGCGGATCATGCCCTGGATGAAAGGGCGCCGCCCGGCCTGGCTGATCCGCCTTGGGCTGTTTCTCTATGACACGCTGGGCAAGCGCGGCATCCTGCCCGGCACCCGCAAGCTGGACCTCAGCCGCGACGAAGCGGGGGCGCCGCTGAAGGACAAGTTCCAGACCGCCTTTGAATATTCGGACTGCTGGATCGAGGATGCCCGGCTTGTCGTGCTCAACGCCCGCGACGCGCAGGCGCGCGGCGCCGAAATCATGACTCGCACCAAAGTTCTGGCGGCTGAACGCGCCGAGGATCACTGGCTCATCCACCTGAAGGACAGTCTGACGGGGCAAGTGTTCACGCGCCGGTCGCGGATGCTGGTCAATGCGGCGGGTCCCTGGGTTGCGGAGGTATTGAACCAGAAACTGGGCCAGAACAGCCGCGAAGGCGTGCGTCTGGTACGCGGCAGCCATATCGTGGTTCCGAAACTCTTCGACCACGGGCGCTGCTATTTCTTTCAGGGCACCGACGGGCGGATCATCTTTGCCATCCCCTATGAGGAGGATTTCACTCTGATCGGCACCACCGACGCCGACCATCCCGACCCGGAGACGGCCCCCACCTGCACCCCCGAGGAACAGGACTACCTGATCGATTTTGCCTCGCAGTATTTCAAAAAGCCGCTGCACCGCGACGACATTCTGTGGACCTACTCCGGTGTGCGCCCGCTGTATGACGATGGCGCCAGCTCGGCGACGGCGGCGACGCGGGAATATGTGCTGTCACTGGACACGGGCAATGCACCGCTGCTGAACATCTTTGGCGGCAAGATCACCACCTACCGCAAACTGGCCGAGGCCGCGCTTGCCAAGATCTCCGAGGCCCTGCCCGGCGTCGGCGGCAACTGGACAGCAGGTGTGCCCCTGCCCGGCGGCAATTTCGCGGTCAAAGATGTGACCAAGCTGCAGGCGGATCTTGCAGCGGATTATTCCTTCCTGACGCCTTATTGGGCGCGACGCCTGATCCGCGCTTATGGCACCGAAGCGCGGCTGATCCTGGGTGAAGCAAAATCCGCCGAGGCGCTGGGGCACACTTTTGGCGCCACCATCACCGAGCGGGAGTTGGACTGGGCGATTGCCAACGAATGGGTGCGCAGCGGCGATGATTTCCTGTGGCGCCGCACCAAACTGGGCCTGCGCCTGACCGAGGAAGAGCGCGCCGCGGTCGATACCTATATCAAGGACAAGGTTGCCGCGTAACGGCGGGGCAATCCAAACGCACCGGGCACGGTATTCCCTGCCCGGTGACACCTCTGCAGATGGTCTGGCCGTCTTAGAACTCCACCCCTTTCTGCGCCTTGATCCCGGCGCGGAAAGGATGCTTTATCTGGCCCATCTCGGTCACCAGATCCGCGATTTCGATCAGCTCTTCCTTGGCGTTGCGTCCGGTCAGAACCACATGAGTCATCGGCGGTTTCTGCTCGACCAGGAACTCCAGAACCTCATCCAGATCCAGATATTCATAGCGCAGCGCGATATTGATTTCATCGAGCAAAACCATTGTGTTGCGCTCATCCAGTATCATTTCCTTGGCCTTTTCCCAGCCTGCGCGGGCCGCCGCGATATCGCGGGCCTTGTCCTGAGTCTCCCAGGTGAATCCTTCGCCCATCGCGTAGAACTGGCACAGATCGCCGAAATGCTCCTCGATCAGGGTGCGTTCGCCGGTCTGCCAGGCGCCCTTGATGAACTGCACCACGGCGGATGGCATGCCGTGGGCGATGCAGCGCATGATCATGCCGAATCCCGAGCTGGACTTGCCCTTGCCGGGGCCGGTGTGGACGATGATCAGCCCCTTTTCACCGTCCTTATTGGCCATCATGCGGTCACGCGCCGCTTTCTTTTTTGCCATCTTGGACGCGTGCCGTGCCGCTTCTTCCTCGGAAATGCCGTTATCAGACTTTTCGGTCACCAAGTGCCCTCCTGCAGTTTGGCACCATGTCTTGACAAGGAAGCCCGCAATAGCGCAAGGGGATTTTGTTGGTTCCTGCGAATGCAGGCGAAGAGGGAATGTGACACGGCCATCTGGCCCAAGCACAGCCGCCCCCGCGACCGTGACCGGAGAGGTCTCCACGCCACTGGGTAACACCGGGAAGGCCGGAGAACCGCAAAGACCCCGCAGCAATGCGGTGGCCTTGAGATCCGCAAGCCGGGAGACCTGCCAACAGACTTAATCTACGGGCGGACGGGGTGTGCCGCGACCGGATGAGAGCCGATTCATCCATACGGCTCCCCTCTGGCCTCTCCCCGTCTGTCTGACAGGACGCAAGGAGACGCCCGCCAATGGCGAAGGATACGGCTGAACAGCCCCCCAAAGGCAGCCCAGAGGTCACCCTGACCATCTGCACCACCTGCAAGCGCGAAGGCGTTGATCCCGAAGCCACCCGGCCCGGCACCCTGTTGCTGCAGGCTCTGCGCGCCGCCGACCTGCCCGACGGGGTCTCGGTGCGCGGCGTCGAATGCCTGTCCGCCTGCAAGCGCGGTTGTTCCATGGTGCTGAGCGGCGGCACCGAGCGCTGGAGCTACATCTACGGCGATCTGGATCCCGATCAACACGTAGAGGAGATCCTGCAAGGTGCGGCTGCCTATGCCGCGACCGACGACGGTCTGGTGCCCTGGCGCGCGCGTCCGCAGGTCTTTCGCAAACAATCCATCGCCCGCATTCCCCCGGCGCCCCAGCCAGGTGACAGCCCATCCGAGGAGTAACCTATGAGCGATCTCAACAAAATTCCCGTCACCGTGGTGACCGGCTTTCTCGGCGCGGGCAAGACCACACTCATCCGCCATCTGATGCAAAACCCGCAGGGCAAACGTCTGGCCGTGCTGGTCAATGAATTCGGCACCGCGGGCGTGGACGGCGACATCCTGAAATCCTGCGCCGATGAAAACTGCCCGGAAAACAACATCGTGGAGCTGGCGAACGGCTGCATCTGCTGCACCGTGGCGGACGATTTCATCCCCACGATCGAGGCCCTGATGGCGCTGCCGGAAACGCCCGAACATATCCTGATTGAAACCTCCGGGCTGGCGCTGCCGAAACCGCTGCTGAAAGCCTTTGACTGGCCCGCGATCCGCTCGCGCATCACCGTAGACGGGGTCATTGCCCTTGCCGACGCCGAGGCCGTCGCCGCAGGGCAATTCGCCCCGGATCTTGACGCCGTGCAGGCCCAGCGCGAGGCGGACGACAGTCTGGATCATGAAACCCCGCTGTCCGAGGTCTTCGAGGACCAGATCTCTTGTGCAGATATCGTGCTTCTGTCCAAAGCGGACCTTGCCGGGGAAGAAGGCCTTGCCAAGGCCCGCGCCGTGATCGAAGCCGAAGCCCCGCGCCAACTGCCGATCCTGCCGATGAGCGAAGGCGTGATCGATCCGCGTGTGGTGCTGGGGATCGGCGCGGCGGCCGAAAACGATCTGGAGGCCCGCCCCAGCCATCACGATGGCCACCACGATCACGAGCATGATGATTTTGAAAGCATCGTCGTTGAAATGGGCGAAGTCTCCGACCCGCAGGACCTGCAGGACCGCATCGTCAACATGGCCCGCAACCGCAAAATTCTGCGCGTCAAAGGCTATGTCGCGGTGGAAGGGAAACCGATGCGCATGCTGGTTCAGGCCGTCGGCGAACGGCTGCGCGCCCAATACGACCAACCCTGGGGCACCCAGCCGCGCAAGACCCAGCTGGTGGTGATTGCCGAACATGACGATATCGACGTCGCGGGCATCCACGCGGACCTGGGAGCCTGACACTCATGCGGGAATGCTGCGCTCTCCACTGGGACCTGTCCCGGCTGACAAGCCGGGACGCGCCCGACCTCCCCCCCGGGAGGGCGCACAACGGCCCCCCGAGGTCGGCCGCGTCCCTCAGCTCAGCAGTCCGGAGCTGACCCATGCATGTCGTCTTCCGCGAAAGCCACGGGCTTGAAGAAACCGATACGCCGTTTGATGTTGGGCAGGATCCGGCGGAGCTGATCGTTCTGTCCTTTTCCGACAGCGATCTAGGCGCCTTTGCTGCGGGCTGGCACCGCGCCGGGGGCAAGCTGCCCTCCTGCCGCCTCGCCAATCTGGTGGCGCTGAAACATCCCCTCTCGGTGGACACCTACGCCGAACAGACGCTGGAAGGCGCCAAGGGTGTTCTGGTGCGCCTCATTGGCGGCGAAAGCTACTGGTCCTATGGGCTTGCCACCCTGCAGGACCTGGCCCGGCGCAAGGGGATTGCGCTAGCAATCCTGCCCGCCGATGGGCGCGAAGATCCACGGCTTGATGAACTTTCCACCCTGCCCGTCTCAACTCTGCGGCGCTTGCAGGCTCTTTGCGATGCAGGCGGCGCGGTTGCAGCGCAGGCGGCCCTTGCGCAGATGGCCCTCGCGGCGGGGCTATACGCAGGTCCCGTGCCGGGCCTTAAAACCATGCCGGACCACGGCTTTTATGACCCGGATCAGGGCGTCATCACGGATCCCCCCCAAGAGGGCAAACCGCTGGTTCTGGTCAGTTTCTATCGCTCCTACCTGACCTCGGCCGATACCGCCCCGGTGGATGCGCTGATCGCGGATCTGCGCGCCCGTGGCTACGCCGCCTATGGCATCTTTGCTGCCAGCCTGAAGGCCCCGGCCGCCGCCGATTGGCTCGCCGAGGAACTCCTCCGACTGGCTCCCGCCGGCATCATCAACGCCACCGCCTTTTCGGCACAAGGGTCAGACGGGCGCCCCTCGCCGCTCAGCGTGACTGGCTGTCCGGTGTTTCAGGTGGCGCTCTCCACCGCGCGGCGCAAGGACTGGGCCGACGCCACCCGCGGACTGTCGCCCGCTGACCTTGCCATGCATGTGGTCCTGCCCGAGGTGGATGGCCGTATCATGGCGGGCGTGGTCAGCTTCAAGGCGCCTTCCAAGAAAGACCCCGACCTCCAGTATTCGCGCTTTGCCCACCGCGCCGATCCGGGCCGCGTGCGCGCCGCCGTGGACCGGATCGAAGGCTGGCTGCGGCTGGCGCAACTGGAAAACCGCGACAAGCGTCTCGCGCTGGTGCTTTCCACCTACCCGGGGCGCGACTACAACATCGCCCATGCGGTGGGCCTTGATGCGCTGGCTTCCTGCGAACAGCTACTGGGCGCTCTGGCCGATCAGGGCTACAGCGTCACGGGGACAGGCGATCTTGGTGCCCGCCTCGTAGAGGAGCGCATCGCCTTGCCGCTGGCGGACTACAAGGCGGCTCTGAAAACGCTTCCCGACCCCTTGCAAACCGACCTCAAGGCGGCCTGGGGTACCCCCGAAGATGACCCGGATCTGCAGGATGGTGCCTTTCAATTGAAGGCCCTCATCGCAGGCAAGGCGATCATCGCCCTGCAACCCGAACGCGGCGAGGTTACGACCCGCGTCGATGACTATCACGATCTCGACCGCACCCCGCGCCATGCCTATGTGGCCTTCTACCTCTGGCTCCAGCAACAGGTTGATGCAGTCCTTCACATTGGCGCCCATGGCACGCTGGAATGGCTACCCGGTAAGGCGGTCGCCCTGTCTGACACCTGCTGGCCCGAGGCCCTGACCAGCCACTTGCCGGTGATTTATCCCTTCATCGTCAACGATCCGGGCGAGGCCGCACAGGCCAAGCGCCGCATCGCCGGTGTGACCGTGGGCCACCTGCCGCCGCCACTGGCGCAGACCAGCCTGCCCGATGGCATGGCGCGGCTGGAAAGCCTTCTGGACGAATATTCCACCGCCGATGGTCTGGACCCTGCCCGCCGCGACCGTCTGATCGAAGATATCCGCGCCGAGGCCCAAGGCACCGGTGTCGAGGCGGATCTGGGCCTTACCCCCGACTGCTCCGCTGCCGAGGCGATCACCCGCATCGATGCCTTTGTCTGCGACATCAAGGAAAGCCAGTACGGCGAGGGCCTGCACATCTTTGGCACCGGCCAGTGCGGACCGCAGGAAATCACCGGGGTGATGGATGCGCTTTCCGGGCGGTTGGTGGCCCCCGGCCCTTCTGGCTCTCCCTTTCGCGGGCGCACGGACGTGATCCCCACCGGGCGCAACCTCTTTACCACCGATCCACGGGCGGTGCCCTCGCGGGCGGCGCATGCGCAGGGGGTCAAGCTGGCGGAAGAGCTGCTGCGCCGCCATCTTCAGGACCACGGCGACTGGCCACGGGGGCTGGTGATCGATCTCTGGGGATCGGCCACCATGCGCACCGCGGGCGAGGAATTCGCCATGGCGCTACATCTGGCGGGGCTTGCGCCAAAATGGGACGAAGGCTCCGAACGGGTCTCGGGCTTCGAGGTGCTGCCGCTTTCCATGCTGAACCGTCCCCGCATCGACGTAACCCTGCGCGTCTCGGGCCTGTTCCGCGATGTCTTTCCCGGCCTTGCCCAGATGTTCGAGACCGCTGCCGCCGCCCTTGCGGGCCGCGAAGAAGCAGCCGATGACAACCCTTACCAGACAAAAGCCCCGCGGGTCTTTGGCCCCAAACCCGGTCAATACGGCCTCTCCATGGGCGCACATCTGGACGATTACTCGGACGAGGCCCGCAGGGAGGCGGGGGAAGCCTGGCTCAATGCCTCCTCCCATGCCATCGACGCCAAGGGCGAGATTGCCGAGGCCCGCACCGCGCTGGAAGACCGCCTGAAGGGCGCCGACAGTTTTGTGCATCTTCAGGACCTGCCGGAAACCGATCTTCTGGTCGCATCGGATTACGCTGCGCATGAGGCAGGCTTTGCCGCCGCCATGGCCCGTATCGGGCAAAAAGCGCCCGCACTATACCATATGGACGCCACCCGCCCTGATACACCGCAGGCACGCTCCCTAAGCGAGGAAATCGCCCGCGTCACCCGCGCCCGCGCCGCCAACCCGGATTGGGCGACTTCGATGATGCGCCATGGCTTTCGCGGCGGCGCCGAGATTGCTGCAACGCTCGATCACATGGCGGCCTTCGCCCATCTGGCGCAGGCAGTGCCGCCACACCTGTTTGACCTCTATTTCGAAGCCACCCTTGGCCGGGACGATCTGGTGGAGTTCCTGGAGCGGGAAAACCCCGACGCGCTTGCCGCCCTGCGCGACCGCTTCCGCGCCTTGGCTGAGGCCGAACTCTGGGTCACCCGGCGCAATTCGATCATCGCTGAACTGGAGGGCGCACCATGAGCGCGGCCCCAAAAGTCTACGGATGGTGCCCCGGTGCCCTGCGCCCTATGATGTCGGGCGACGGGCTGGTGGTGCGCATCCGTGCGCCCATGGGACGGCTCAGCCCCGAACAGGCCCGCGGCGTTGCTGAACTGTCCCGGCGACATGGCAATGGCCTTCTTGACCTGTCAGCCCGAGCCAACCTGCAGATGCGCGGTGTCAAGGACGACAGCCACGCTGCGCTGCTCTCTGACCTAAGGGATCTTGGGCTTCTCGATACAGATGAGGCTGCCGAAGCACGGCACAATGTGTTGCTGACACCCTTCTGGACAGAAGGCGACGACCGCGCGGTGATTGCACGGCGTTTGGCCTCCGCTCTGACGGCGGCCACGGATCTGACATTGCCGGGGAAATTCGGATTTGCCGTGGACTGTGGCACAGCGCCCGTTCTGCGGGACGCTGCTGCTGACATCCGTATCGAGCGCGATGCATCGGGCCTGATCCTGCGCCCCGATGGCGCCGAGCTTGGCCTGTCCGTGACACGGGAAACCGCCGTCCCCGAGGCCCTGAACCTCGCCCGATGGTTCCTTGACACAGGTGGTGCACCCGATGGGCGCGGGCGGATGAGGCAGCACCTAGCCAAAGGCACACCACTTCCATCAGGCTATAGCTTGGTCGCCAACGTGGCTTCTTCGGCTGCCAGGCCGGGCCAAACGGGCGCAGGCCAGTTGGTTGCGCTGGAATTTGGCCAGATGTTAGCGGACACGCTCACATCACTTGCCGATCACGGCGCCCTGCGCCTCACGCCCTGGCGGATGCTGTTGATCGAAGGTGCCAGCAATATCGCTCCCCTGCCCGGCCTGATCCTGGACGCAGCGGATCCACGCCTGCGGGTGAGCGCCTGCACCGGGGGCCCCGGCTGCCTGCAGGCGCTTTCAGCGACCCGCGATCTGGCCCGCGATCTGGCGCCGCATGTGCCGGAAGACGCCCATCTGCATGTCTCCGGCTGCGCCAAGGGCTGCGCCCATCCCGGCACTGCGCCGCTGACCCTGACCGCCACTGCCAATGACACCTTCACCCTGATCCGCAACGGCTCTGCCGCCGATCACCCCATTAAACACAGCCTGAGCGCCCGCGCCCTGCGCGCCGCTCCCGAACTTCTGACAGAGGGCAGCTGACATGCTCCACACCTATGAAACCGATGGCGCCAGGATCTACGCCGAAAGCTTTGCCACCATCCGGGCCGAGGCCGATCTGGGCCGCTTCACCCGCGATGAGGAAAGCGTCGCCGTACGCATGATCCATGCCGCCGGAATGGTGGGGCTCGAGGAGCATATCCGCTTTTCCCCCGGCATGGCCGAAACCGCCCGCGCGGCGCTGGCGGCGGGGGCGCCGATCCTTTGTGATGCATATATGGTCAGCGAAGGCATCACCCGCCCGCGCCTTCCCGCGAACAACGAAGTGATCTGCACCCTGCGCGATCCGAAGGTGCCCGATATGGCCAAGCAGATGGGCAACACCCGCTCTGCTGCCGCGCTGGAGCTGTGGCGCCCAAAACTCGACGGTGCCGTGGTCGCCATCGGCAATGCCCCGACCGCGCTGTTTCATCTTCTCAACATGCTGAAGGATCCCGCCTGCCCGCGCCCGGCTGCCATAATCGGCTGCCCGGTGGGTTTTGTGGGCGCCATGGAATCCAAGGAGGCGCTGATGCAGGACCTTCCCGTGCCCTCGATGATCGTGAAGGGCCGCCTTGGCGGATCGGCCATCACCGTGGCAGCCGTCAACGCGCTGGCCAGCTGGAAAGAATAACCATGGGCAAAGTTATCTGTGCAGGCCTCGGCCCCGGCGATCCGGACCTGATGAGTGTTAAGTCGCACCGCGCCATCACCGGCGCGCGCCACATCGCCTATTTCCGCAAAGCAGGCCGCAGGGGTCAGGCCCGCACCATCGTCGAACATCTGCTGCCAGACACGGTGCAGGAACATGCGATGGAATATCCGGTAACAACGGAGATCCATTTCTCCGATCCCGAATACAATCGCCTGCTGTCGGACTTCTACGATCAATGGGCCGACCGTCTGGAAGAGATCGCCCGGACCGACGACGTCGTTGTCCTCTGCGAAGGCGATCCCTTCCTTTACGGCTCCTTCATGCATCTGCACAGCCGCCTTCAGGCCCGCGCCGAGGTGGACATCATCCCCGGCATCACCGGCATGTCCGGCTGCTGGACTGCCACCGATCAGCCGATCACCTGGGGCGATGACGTGTTGACCGTCGCCATGGCCACGCTCAGCGAGGATGAGCTGACCGAGCGCGCACGCGGAACCGACGCGCTGGTGGTGATGAAGATCGGCCGCAACCTGCCCAAACTGCGCCGCGCGCTGCAGGCGGCGGGCAAGCTCGACGATGCTTGGCTGGTGGAACGCGGCACCATGCCGACACAGAGCGTGCAAAAGCTGACCGAAGTAGTTGGCGAGGTGCCTTATTTCTCGATCGTGCTGGTGCATGGACAGGGACGTCGACCATGACGCAAGTGACAGAAAGCGGATGGCTGGTCGTCGCGGGCCTAGGTCCCGGCGAAGAGGCGCTGGTGACCCAAGAGGTGCGCGATGCCATCGACGCTGCAACAGATTTAGTCGGCTATATCCCTTACGTGAAACGCATCGCGCCGCGCGACGGGCTGGTGCTGCATGCCTCGGATAACCGGGTCGAGGTCGATCGCGCCACCCATGCGCTTGAGATGGCCGCTGCGGGACGCCGCGTTGTCGTTGTGTCCTCTGGCGATCCCGGTGTCTTTGCCATGGCCTCCGCCGTGTTCGAGTCGCTTGAGGCTGGGCCGAATGACTGGCTGGAGCTTGATATCCGTGTCTTGCCCGGCATTACCGCCATGCTAGCTGCCGCCGCCCAGATCGGTGCGCCGCTCGGGCACGATTTCGCGGCGATCAACCTTTCCGACAATCTGAAACCCTGGTCGCTGATCGAATCCCGCCTGCGGGCGGCGGGGGAAGCAGGCTTTGCCATGGCGTTCTACAATCCCCGTTCCAAGTCGCGCCCGCATCAGTTCGCCCGCGCACTGGAAATCCTGCGCGAGGCTTGCGGCGGTGAGACGCTGATCAGCTTTGCCCGGGACGTCACCAAGCCGACGCAGGAGATCACCACCGTCGCGCTGAAGGACGCACGGCCGGAAATGGCGGACATGCGCACCATGGTGATCGTTGGCAACCGCGACACGCGGGCCATCGGGCGGCACGTCTACACGCCCCGCTACGCAGAAGGTTCGGCACCGTGATCCGGGCGGCCAGACAACCACGCCATGACCGCAGGCACGGTTCCAAAGGTCAGGCGCTGCGGCACCTTCGGGCGGGCTATCATGATCACCGGCAGCCCCAAATCGCGCGCCGCCTGCAGCTTGGCTTCGGCACCAGAACCACCAGCGTTCTTGGAAACAATATGGGTAATACCATGGGCCTGCATCAGTGCTTGATCCCCCGCCACATCAAACGGGCCACGCGCAATTTCAACGGTCTTGTCCGGCAGGGGAATCGGGCCTTCGGGCGGGTCCACCAGCCTCAACAGATAGTGGTTTCCGGGTTTGCCAGCAAAGGCAGCGAGGTTCTGTTTGCCGATCGCCAGGAAGACTCGCGCCCCCACTTCCGGCAACGCCTCAACCGCCTCGGCCAAGTTCTCCACATGGCGCCAGTCGTCGCTCAACTGCGCCTGCCATGCGGGGCGCTCCAATGCACAAAGCGCCACATTCGCCCGTTCACAGGCATAGAGCGCATTGGCACTCATCTGCGCGGCAAAGGGGTGCGTTCCATCGATCACATGGGTGATCCCTTCGGCCTGAAGATAAGCCGCCAAGCCCTCGCCCCCGCCAAAGCCCCCGACGCGCAGTGGCAGCGGCTGGGTGACGGGACGCGCCGTGCGGCCCGCATAGGAGAACACCGCATCCATCCCGGCCTCGGCCAGTGCCTCGGCAAGGCGCGAGGCTTCGGTGGTGCCTCCCAGAAGCAGGATGCGCGTCATGTCTGATCCTCTTGTAAAACAATGGCTGACCATTGTCGGCCTCGGCGACGATGGACCGGCTGGGCTGGCGAATGCAAGCCGGAAGGCGCTGGACGAGGCCGAGGTGATTTTTGGCGGCCCCCGCCATCTGGATCTGGTGCAGGCAGGTAATCGCGGCCAGCCCTGGCCGGTTCCGTTTTCCATCGATCCGGTGCTTGCGGCGCGCGGTCAACGCGCCGTGGTGCTGGCCTCGGGCGATCCCTTCTGGCACGGCGCGGGTGGATCGCTGGTGGCGCACCTGCGCCCGGATGAATGGGTATCGCACCCTGCGCCCTCCTGTTTTGCACTGGCGGTAAATCAGCTTGGCTGGAAGCTGGAAGAGACGCTTTGCCTCGGTCTGCACGCAGCCCCCTTCGCGCGGCTGACGCCGGTTCTGGCCGCCGGAACCCGGATCATTTGCACCCTGCGCGCTGGCAATAGCCCCGCCGCGCTGGCCGAATGGCTGACCACGCAGGGCTTCGGGGCAACCACGCTGACGGTGATGGAGGCGCTGGGCGGGCCCCGCGCAAGAACGCGCCACGCGCGCGCAGATACCTTTGATCTGACCGGCATCGCCGCCCCCGTGGTGGCCGCGCTTCAGGTGGCAGGCAGCACGGGCTTGCCCTGCGCCAGCGGCTTGCCCGACGATCTGTTCCAAAGCGACGGGCAGATCACCAAACGCCCGATCCGCGCCATGACCCTTTCGGCACTCGCACCGCGAGCCGGAGAGTTGCTCTGGGATATCGGCGGCGGCTCAGGATCTGTCTCGGTGGAATGGTGCCTTGCCGCCCCCGGTACCCGCGCCATAACGTTTGAGGCGCGCGAAGACCGCATCGCCAATATCCGCGCCAATGCCGACAGGTTCGGCGTTGAACACCGACTGACCCCGGTTCCGGGCCGCGCACCGGATGTTCTGGACGGACAGGAAACACCCGATTGCGTCTTCATCGGCGGTGGCGGCTCCCAGGCGCTGCTGGATCACCTGTGGCAGGTGCTGCCCGCGCGCGCGCGGATCGTGGCCAATGGCGTGACGCTGGAGACCGAGGCCCTGCTGATGCAGGCACATGCCACACGCGGCGGGCATCTGATGAAGGTGGAATTGGCCGAGGCCGGACCGCTTGGCTCTATGCGCGGCTGGGAGCGCGCCCGCCCCGTCATCCAGTGGAGCGTCACGCGATGAAGGTCGCGGGTCTGGGATTTCGCAAAGCGGCGACCGTCGCCGACCTGCGCGCCGCCCTAGCGCTGACCGGGCATCAGCCCGATGCGCTCGCCTCACTCGCAGCAAAGGTGGAAAGCCCCGCCTTTCAAGCCCTTGCCGCCGAGTTGAACCTGCCGATGATCGCCCTCTCGGAAGAGGCGATTGCTGGCCTTGAAACGCCGACCATGTCGCCCCGTATCAAAACCCGGTTCGCAACCGGATCGCTGGCCGAAGCTGCTGCCCTCTGCGGCGCATGCCACGGCCGCCCCACAGCAACCGCCCGCCTTCTCGTTCCCCGCGTTGTCACCGCAGATGGCCTTGCCACTGCGGCCATTGCAGAAAGACTGACCTCATGACCGTTCACTTCATTGGCGCCGGCCCCGGCGCCGCCGACCTGATCACCCTGCGTGGCCGCGACCTGATCGCAGCCTGCCCCGTCTGCCTCTATGCCGGCTCGCTGGTGCCCGAGGCGCTGCTACAGCACTGCCCGGAGGGCGCGCGGATCGTCAACACGGCCTCCCTGTCGCTGGATGAGATTGTGGCCGAAATCGAGGCCGCACATGAGGCGGGGCAGGATGTGGCGCGGCTGCACTCCGGCGATCTGTCGGTCTGGTCCGCCATGGGCGAGCAACTGCGCCGTCTGCGCGATCTGGGTATTCCCTATGACGTAACCCCCGGCGTGCCCGCATTTGCCGCAGGCGCCGCTGCGCTTGGCGCCGAGCTGACCCTGCCGGGCGTTGCGCAATCGCTGGTGCTAACGCGCACCTCGGGGCGGGCCTCCTCGATGCCCGAAGGCGAAACGCTGGAGAATTTCGCCCGCACCGGTGCGACGCTGGCCATTCACTTGTCGGTGCATGTGCTGGACGATGTGGTGGCGCGGCTCTCTCCGGCCTATGGCGACGATTGCCCCGTCGCGGTGGTCTGGCGCGCCACATGGCCGGATCAGAAGATCATCAAGGCCACCCTAGGCACATTGATCGACGCCACCGAAGGCGCGCGCGGGCGCACCGCGCTGATCCTCTTGGGCCGTGCTCTTGGCGCCGAGCACTTCGACGAAAGCTGTCTTTACGCGCAGGACTATGACCGGCGTTACCGCCCGCAAAGCGCCGACAGCCAATGGGCGGATTGGAGCGAAGGCGATGACTGAAACGGGCAAGACCGGATCCTATCCGCCGGGTCTGATGATTTCGGCGCCCGCCTCGGGCACGGGCAAGACCACTGTGATGCTGGGCCTGTTGCGCGCACTGGCCGAGGATGGTCTTGCCGTGCAGCCCTTCAAAAGCGGACCGGATTATATCGATCCGGCCTTTCATCTGGCCGCTGCGGGGCAGGCCTCTTTTAACCTAGACACCTGGGCGATGGATGGCGGCCTTCTGGATGCCGTTGCGGGGCAGGCAAACGGCGCGCAGATCTGCATCGGGGAAGGCTCCATGGGGCTTTATGATGGCGTTGCCACGCGCGGCCAAAGCGGCTTTGGCTCTTCGGCGGAAACCGCAAAACGCATGGGCTGGCCTGTCATTCTGGTCGTGGATGTAGGCGGTCAGGCGCAATCGGCAGCAGCCACCGCGCTGGGGTTTCGCGCCTATGATCCTGACCTGCCCTTTGCCGGTGTGATCCTGAACCGTGTTGCCAGCCCGCGCCACGAAAGGCTGACCCGTCTGGGAATGGAGCACGCAGGCATTCCCGTGCTTGGCTCCCTGCCCCGTCGTGGCGACCTGACCCTGCCCGAACGCCACCTTGGCCTCATTCAGGCGGTCGAACACCCGGATCTGGAAGCCGCGATCGCGGGCTATGCCGCCTTCCTGCGCGAGAACGTGGATCTGGAGGCGATCAAATCCGCCGCCCGTGCCGGAGCTGCGCCCGCCTCAGCCCCCCTGCCGAAACCGCCTGCGCAGCGCATCGCACTGGCGCGGGATGCGGCGTTTTCCTTCACCTACCCGCATCTTCTGGAAGGCTGGCGGGCAGCAGGGGCCGAGATCGTTCCCTTCTCTCCGCTGGCGGATGAGACCCCGGACCCGGATGCCGATCTGGTCTGGCTGCCGGGGGGCTACCCCGAGCTGCACGGCGGCAGGCTGGCCGCTGCCGGGACCTTCCGCGCCGCCCTGCGCAAACACGCCGAAACCCGGCCGGTCCATGGCGAATGCGGCGGCTACATGGCACTGGGCGAGGCTCTGATCGACAAGGACGGCAACCGTCACCGCATGGCCGGGCTGCTGGGGCTCGTCACCTCTTATGAAAAGCGAAAAATCCACCTTGGCTACCGCCGCGCCGTTCTGGAGGCGCCGATGCCGGGCTTTGCCGCAGGCGGTGCCTTGCGCGGGCATGAGTTCCACTATTCGACCATACTGGACGAGCCCGATGCCCCACTGGCCCGGGTGATGGACGCGGATGGCAACCCGGTGCCGGAAACCGGATCGGTGCGGGGGCATGTGACCGGCACCTTCTTCCACCTGATTACCGGAGAGCAATCATGAGCGGTTTTGTCAGTTTCGTCTCCTCCGGCCCCGGTGACCCTGAGCTGTTGACCGTCAAGGCGGTGAAACGGCTGGAGGCGGCGGATGCGGTGCTGTTCGACGATCTGTCCTCGGGGCCGATCCTGACCCATGCCCGCACGGACGCCGATCTCGTCGGAGTGGGCAAACGTGCAGGGCGCCCCTCACCCCGGCAGGACCACGTCAGCCAGCTCTTGGTCGAATACGCCGCGACCGGAGCGCATGTGGTGCGGCTGAAATCCGGCGATTCCGGCGTCTTTGGCCGTCTGGAAGAGGAAATCACCGCGCTGCGGCAGGCAGGCATCGGGTTCGAGATCGTGCCCGGTGTCACGGCCGCCTCGGCAGCGGCGGCGGCGGCCAATATCCCGCTGACCCGGCGGCTGACCGCGCGACGACTGCAGTTCATCACCGGCCATGACGTGACCGGCGGCCTGCCCGAAAGGCTGAATATGGCCGCCCTCGCCGATCCCGAAGCCACGACCGTTGTCTACATGGGGAAACGCACCTTTGCAGCGCTCGCCGAACGGTTGCTGGTAGCCGGGCTGCCACCCGAGACGCACGCGCTGATCGCGCTGGGTGTTTCGACCCCGGATCAGTCGCTGTCCTGCCACACGGTGGGGGAACTCCCCGAGGTTCTGCGCGCGATGGAGACCAAGGCACCGGTACTGATCCTCTATGGTCCCCTGGCCGATGAGGACCTGCCCCGCTGATCGCCCATATGCCGCAATTGAAACACGGATGACGCGCCAGACACGTTGACAGCTTTGTAAGCGCTGTGTCATCTCTGAAAGACCAAAGGTTCCGACGGGTCCAAGACCCAAGGATGAAAAGGGAACACGGTGAGGTGTAGCCATCAGGCGCCAAATCCGTGACTGCCCCCGCAACTGTGAGCGGAGAGCCACCGGGCATAGCCACTGGTCCCTATCAGGACTGGGAAGGCCCCGGACCGGCATCGACCCGCGAGTCAGGAGACCTGCCGTTGGAAGACGTGGCCAGGATGGCCCAACCATAACCTATGTAATGCCGCCGGGTGAGGCGGCAAGGAGACAGAACATGCATATCGAACCCGGAATCGTAAACGGCGTCAAAATCGCCCTGTCCTATGCCACCGCCGCTGGCGCCATGGGCTTTGCTGCGAAAAAGACGATGGAAGATCTGGCCGCCTCCGGCATCGCATCCTTTGCGGCGCGTTCGGCCATTGCGACTGTCGGCGTCTTCACCTTCTTCGAAGTGCTGCCGCATTTCCCTGTGGGCGTTTCCGAGGTTCACTTCATCCTCGGCTCGACCCTGTTCCTGCTGCTGGGCGCTGCACCTGCTGCCTTCGGTCTGGCGATGGGACTTCTGATCCAGGGCGTGTTCTTTGCCCCGATCGATCTGCCGCAGTATTTCATCAACCTGACCACGCTCCTGGTGCCGCTGTTCGCGATGAAGGAACTGGCCAAGCGGATCATCGCTCCGAACACTGCCTATGTTGATCTGAAGTATTCTCAGGCGCTGGCGCTGTCGACCGCCTATCAGGCAGGCGTTGTCGGCTGGGTCGCTTTCTGGGCCTTCTACGGTCAGGGCATCGGCGCCGAAACCATGGCCTCGGTCTTTACCTTTGGTGCAGCTTACATGACCGTCATCCTGATCGAGCCGCTCGCCGATCTGGCCGTTCTGGCCGCCGCCAAAAGCCTGCGCGGACTTGAGCGCAGCGGTCTGGTCACGCCCCGCCTTTATGCGGCTGCGTAAGCCTCTCGCCGACATCTGAAGTGTCACATAGCGCGGCCCCGTTTCGGGGCCGTGTTTCTTTTCCAAAGGCGCCTGACATGATTGATCTCACCCTTGTTGGCATTGGCACCGGCAATCCCCAGCATCTGACCCTGCAGGCGGTCGAAGCCCTGAACGGGCTGGAGCTAATCCTCATCCCCAACAAGGGCGCCGGTAAGGACGACCTTGCCGGGCTGCGCCGGGACATCTGCAAACGGGTGATCAAATCGCCGGGGCCTGCGATCGTCGAATTCGACCTGCCGCAGCGCGATCCCGCGACACCAAGCTACCGACAGAGAGTGGACGACTGGCACGATGCCATTGCCGAGGTCTGGCAAAAGACCATCGACCAACACCTGCCCCGGGACGGCAAGGTCGGCTTTCTGGTCTGGGGCGATCCATCCCTTTACGACAGCACCATGCGCATTGCCGCGCGGCTTCAGGCCCGTACCGAGGTTTCCCTGCGCGTCATTCCCGGCATCACCTCGATTCAGGCGCTGACGGCGAGCCATGCCATCCCCCTCAACGAAATCGGTGATCCCGTCACCATCACCACCGGCCGCCAACTGCGCGAGGCGGGCTGGCCGGAGAGTGCCGACACGCTGGTCATCATGCTGGACGGCGACTGCAGTTTTCAGTCCATCGACCCCGAAGGTGTTCAGATCTGGTGGGCGGCTTATGCCGGGATGGAGAATGAAATCTCCATTTCCGGCGCGCTGCGCGAAACCGCGGATGAGATCATTGATATGCGCGCGAAGGCGCGCGCGGAGCATGGCTGGATCATGGATATCTACATCCTGCGCCGCCCCGCGCGGGCCTGATCGCCTGCCCTAACCCAGCGCGCTGACGATACCCTCGCAGGCTTGCACGGCATCCAGACCAAAGGCCGGGATCAGATAGTCGGGCCAGCTCGACAGCTTTACGATCACAACATCAGCGCTGCGATCGACGAAGATCAGCTGACCGAACACACCCCGGGCCATGAACACGCCGCGCCCGGGATCGTGCACCCACCAGAACCGCCGATAGGCGCCTTGCGGTGACAGCACGTCATAGGGTGCGCCGAATTTTGAGGGGTCCGCGCCCGCGCAAATGCCATCAATCCAAGCTTCGGGTACGATCTGGTGACCGTGGGCCCGGCCACCATTCAGCACCATATGTCCGAACCGGGCATAGTCCCGCAGACTCGCGTTGAACCCCCCATCGGCCAGCGCCGTGCCCGCATCATCGACGGTAAAGAACCCATCCTGTTCGCAGCCAAGCCTGCGCCAGATCCGGTCGGACAGCAGTGCAGACAGATCCGTACCGCTGACCCGTTCCAGCGCCCAGGCGATGACATCGGTTTCAATCGACCGATAGGAAAAGCTGAGCCCATGCGCCCGCTCCTGCGGCAGGGAGAGGATCACGTCGCGTATGGTCGGCTTGATCTCCCCGTCCCGCACCGGGCGCCAGCCCGAGGCGATATCGACCCGGGTCATGTCGCTGCCCGGCAGCCCGTAGTCCTCGGAGAACCGCGCACCGGACAGCATGTCCAGCGCCTGATCCACCGTGCAGCCTGCGTAGCCGGTGCCCGCCAATTCCGGCACGATCTCCTCCAGCGGGGCGGCCAGATCCAGCAGCCCCTCACCATGCAGGATCCCGGCGAGGATGCCGATCACGGATTTGGACACCGACTGCCCCAGATGCGCCGCCTCGGCGTGAAAATCATTGGCGTAGAACTCGGTGACGATGGCGCCGCCTTTCAGCACCAGAAACCCGTCGGTGTAGCTTTGCCACAGCCAATCGCCGACCGACTGGCGGGTGCCTTCGCTGGTGGCGAAACAGACCTCTGACAGATCCTGCAGGGCCGTTTGGAGCGGCGCAGCCGCGCCGGGTCCGCTGCGCACATCCGCCGTGGGAAACAGGCGCCGCATGTTCTGAAAGGACCAGCGGTTGAAGGGCGCCAGATCCCAGTTTTCCAGCGCCGGCCGTTTTTCCGGCGGCGGTGGGAATCCCTGCATGATGCCGATTTCCCGCGCCGATTTCGGCTTCAGACTGTCTGCTGTCCGGTGCATTGGGCACGCTCCCGCATGGCAGCCCAGCGCCTGGACTGCGGTCAAAAATTCCGGTGATGGCCCTGCGGGCCACCACCCTTCTGTTTGGCTGAGTTACTGCTTCAGGCGGGTCCAGACCTTGTTGTACATCGCCACGACATCCTGATCGCAGGGTTTGACGAAGTCCGGCACCGGGGCGCCTTCAGGCATCACGATCTCCGGCGCCTCCAGCATTTCGGCGTCCATGAACTCTTCGGACCCGATGACGCCGTTGGCATAGCGGGCAAAGTTGGAGGTCATCGCCGCGTTTTCAGGCTCCATCATGAAGTTCACGAACAGCTTGGCGTTCTCCATGTTGGGGGCATCCGCCAGCACCGCGACGTTATCCATCCAGCCGGTGAAACCTTCCTTGGGATAGGCGTATTTCAGCGTCGGGCGGTCGGCGCGGGCGCGCATCGCGGCGCCATTCCAGCTTTGCGACAGGTCGACATCCTTCGAGGTCAGCTTCTCGATCACCGCGTAATCCATGGTGCGCCAGTCTTCCTTGGCCTTGAGCAGCAGCGCCAGCAGCTCTTTCATCTGGGCCGGGTCGGAATTGCAGCGCGGGTAATCAAGATAGCGCAGCCCGGCATTGATCACATCGTTCATGTCGTTGAGCATGTTGATGCGGCCCTTCAGCTCTTCGGGCGGGTTGAACACGATCTCAAGCGTGTCGATGTCGCCGCCGTAAACCGCGCTGTCGACAGTAAAGCTGGTGGTGCCCCACTGATACGGCACCGAGTATTTGCGGCCCGGATCCCAGTAGACATCGACCCAGTTGGGATCGAGGTTCTTGAAGTTCTCCATCTCGGCGGCGTTGATCTCGGCCAGCAGACCTTCACCGATCATGATGGCGACCATATAGTCGCCCGGCACCACGATGTCGTACCCGCTGCCGCCTTCCTTGACCTTGGCCAGCATGGTCTCATTGCTGTCATAGCCATCCAGCGTGACGTCAATGTCATACTGCTTTTCGAATTTCTCGATCATCTCGGGGTTGGTGTAGTTACCCCAGTTGTAGATGTTCAGCGTGCCTTCGGCCTGGGCTGCAGCCGCACTGAGGGCGATGACGGAGGTGAGCCCCGCCTTAAGGATCGTCAGTTTCATGGATCTTCCTCTTGTTGGTTGGTGGGTCCCGTCTGGTGCGGGCTTCTGGTTATTTTCGTTTGCGTTGCAGGGCGAAGGTCAGCGCGACCATGGCCACGGTCAGCAGGATCAGAATGGTGGAGACCGCGTTGACCTCGGGCGTCACGCCGCGCCGGATCTGGCCCAGGATGTAGATCGGCAGGGTGGTTTCCCCGGGACCGGCGATCAGCAGTGTGATGATCACGTCATCCAGCGAGACCACGAAGGCCAACATTGCGCCCGCCAGAATGCCCGGCATCAGCAGCGGCAGGGTGACATGGCGGAAGGTCTGCCAGGGCGTTGCATAAAGATCGGCGGCGGCGGTCTCGAACGTTTCCGACATATCGGCAAGGCGAGCGCGCACCGGGATAAAGGCAAAGGGAATACAGAACACCGTATGCGCCAGGATGAGCCAGCCCAGCCCGGTGATCCCTGTCAACTGTCGCAGGATCGAAAAGAACGACAGGGTGGCAATGGCGGTGACGATTTCCGGGATCATCAGCGGCTGATTGATCAGGGCAATCGCTGCCGCGCGCCCGCGATAATTCCCGCCCCGCGTTGTCGCCAACGCCGCCATTGTCGCGATGACGGTAGAGATGACTGTGGCAGTCAGAGCTACCCGGATCGAAATCCAGGCCGCGTTGCGGATGTCGTCATTCTCCAACGCCTTGGCGTACCACTTGAGGCTCGCCTCGGTCCAGACGACGACCGAGCGGTTGTCGTTGAAAGAGAACAGGATCAGCACGGCGATCGGCGCATAAAGCAGCAGTAGAACCAGCCATGAAAGCGCCGTGAACAGGGGCTGACGCCGCAACTCACGCGTCTCGCTGTTGCGCCACAGCATGCCAAGCCTCTTGCGGAGCAGATCAGCCATGGGCCTTCTCCTTCTCGGCGCCTGCCCGGAGCGATACCAGAAGCGCGATCAGCACTACCGACATCAGGATCAGCGCCGCCGCCGAGCCGAAGGGCCAGTTGCGCCCAGATCCGAACTGCATGGCAATCAGGTTGCCGATCATCAGCTTCTTGCCGCCGCCCAACAGCTCGGGCGTGATATAGGCGCCCAGCGCGGGGATCAGCACCAGCGCGCATCCGGCCACAATACCCGGGCGGCTGATCGGAATAACGATATGGCGGAACACCTGCACACGAGAGGCATAAAGATCGTGCCCCGCCTCCAGCAGGGAAAAGTCGAACTTTTCCAGCGAGGCATAGATCGGCAGGATCATGAAGGGCAGATAGCTATAGACCAGCCCGGCCAAGACCGCCCCATCGGTATAAAGCATCTCGATGGGCGCGCTGATCAGCCCCAGTTTCATCAGCGCAAGGTTCAAAAACCCTTCGTCGCGCACGATTAACAGCATGGAATAGGTGCGGATCAGCAGGTTGGTCCAGAACGGCAGGGTAATGGCAAAAAGCCAGAGATTGCGCTGTTCCGGCGGGCGGGCCGCGATGAAATAAGCCACCGGAAAACCAAGGATCAGAGTGCCGATCATCGCGCATAGCGCCAGCCCGAAAGAGCGGCCAAAGATCTGGAGATAGGCGCTGTTGAAACTCAGCGTGTCATCAAAGATGTCCCGCTCGAACAGGAACTGCACATAGGCATCGGTCGAGAACACCCATTCGACGCCGCCATAGGTACCCGGCTCCAGAAAGGAATAGACCAGCGAGATTGACAGGGGCGCCAGACCAAACACACCGATGATCACGAGCGCCGGCAAGAGCAGGAACAACCGGATCCGCCGGACTGTCCGGCTGCGGGCCGCGACGGCCTGCAGCAAATTCTGCGCCGTGGGCGAAGTCTGTTGCATCCCCTGCCCCATCAGTCTGCCAGCACATGCAGCATGGAGGTCTCCGGGATCAGCCCGATCTCGCTGCCCGCCGGGCTGGGCTCTGCCACCTGCACCTGAATCTCGGTGCCGTTCTGAAGCCGCACCCGCATTTGCGAACCGGCTCCGAAATAACTGCTGTCGAGCACGGTTCCGCGCAGCACAGCCGCCGCATTGGACGCCGCGCAAACGGTAAGGGTTTCGGGGCGCAGCGCCACATAGACTACCCCAGGAGGCAAGCCGTCGCTGGCCGCATTGGCAAGTACAGGCTCCCCGCCGAAAAAACTGATCCGCGCCTGCGCCCCGTCATAGCCAAGGAGGTCCGCCGCCACGATATTGGTGTCGCCGATGAAATCCGCGACGAACCGGCTTTGCGGCGCGGTGTAGATCTGCTGCGGGGTGCCCACCTGCTGCACGCGGCCTGCGGACATGACCGCGATCTGATCGGACATCGCCAGCGCTTCGCCCTGATCATGGGTGACAAAGACAAAGGTGATGCCGGTTTCGCTTTGCAGGCGTTTCAGCTCGCTTTGCATGCCCTTGCGCAACTTTAGATCCAGCGCCGACAGCGGCTCATCCAGCAGCAGCACCTTGGGACGCGGCGCGAGCGCGCGCGCCAGCGCCACCCGCTGCTGCTGCCCGCCAGACAGCTGATCAACGCGGCGCGATGCGAATTCATCCATCTGCACCAGATTCAGCATATCATCGATGGCGGCGGCGATTTCCGCCTTCGGGCGGTTCAGCATTTCCAACCCGAACCCGATATTGCGGGCCACAGTCATATGCGGAAACAAGGCGTAATTCTGGAACACGGTGTTCACCGGACGCTTGTGCGGCGGCAGATGGCCGATCTCCTGCCCATCCAGTGCGATCGCGCCCTCGCTGGGCAGCTCAAACCCGGCAATCAGCCGCAGCAGCGTGGTCTTGCCGCAGCCCGACGGCCCCAGCAGGGTGAAAAAGCTGCCCTCTGGCACATCCAGCGACACGGTTTCAAGCGCCGTCACAGCAGAGGCGCCGATGCCGAACCGTTTTGTCACTTCTTTCACGTTGATCATAATCTGTTCCGGCACGTTCCTGTTGGCAGTCTGTCCGGTCAGACTAAAGCCCCAAGGGCAATGGGGAAATACCTCCAGGAGGGGGTGTCGGCCCTACCCCCAAAGGGGTAGCCACACGTCAGGTCACCGATTGCAGAAAGATCGAAAACAAAGCCGATTGCGAGGAAATCCCCAATTTTCGGTAGATGTTCTTGCGGTGCACCTTCACCGTTGCGGGTGAAAGATCCAGCAGCAACGCAATCGACTGGCTGGAATGCCCGCGCAGCAGATGCTGTACGATCTCGATTTCGCGGCAGGTCAATCCTTCGCAGACCTGCTCGATCATGCTCTCAAGGCTGACGCTGCCGCCCGCCGCCTCGTCGCTGCTCTGCGGACGCCGGTGAAAATGCTGCTCGCACAAGGCGGAGATCACCGGATGTATATTGCGCAGCCGTGCCAGATCCCGCTTGGAAAACCGCATCTCCCCCGTCAGCCGCCCGAGGGACAGAAACAGGGTGCTCTCCGGCAGGGTGACAAACACTGCCATCTCGTCTTTCAATCGCACGGATCGGTAATAGATGCTGAAATAATCGGTCTGGGAAAACCGGTCCGGCGCCACATGATCCAGCACCATGACCGGATCATATTTGCCGCTGATATAACTCACCACAAAGGGATCCAGCAGCCAGGCCCGGTCCAGCCAGCGGTCCACCACGATCGAGCGCCGCTCCTGCCGCACATTGTCATAAATATGCTCGGGCAGCCTGCTGGGGCTGAGCCGACTGACAAAGGCCCCGCGAAACGGCGTTGCTGTGCGCATGAAATCCAACAACGCGGGCAGGAAATCCGGCGTTCCGATGGACCGGATCGCGCTGGCAAGTTCATCGGACGTGGCTGCGGATTGGGTCATCTCAACCGATCTGGCTCTTTGTGGCAGGTTTATCCGGGCAGCGTTTTACAGCCACTCCCAGCGTAGTCTGCCCTGTTATAGGGCGCCCCGTCCACACTGACGATGAGACCTTCGGCCACTGCACCGGGCGCAGCCAGTGCGGTGCCGGGAATGCGCGCATAAAAACAGATCGATGCCGCGTTCCGGCGCACTTCCGTGCGCAATGCGGTCCCAAAAACGCTTGTACATGCGTGAAAATCTGCATACGAAACATGGTGTTGAAACGCGCTGTTTGAGGTTGGTCTGGGGGTCGCTCTGTTCAGGCCCCAAAAGCCCGCTTCACACTCGGCGCCGGATGCGGGCGTGATGGAATGGTAGACATATCAGACTTAAAATCTGAAGGGCGTATGCCCGTGTGGGTTCGAGTCCCACCGCCCGCACCATTTGACTTTCGGAGGTAGACAGAAAACGTAACTTCTTGAACGGCATGGTGGTTATGCAGTTCGAAGTCCGATTTCGCGTGATACACTGATGGGGTCTGTAAAGGCCATTCGCAATGCCATTCTCTTGAGTTCGCAAAAACCTTTTTCCAAAATCTTCCAAAGGCTTGCCAATAAATCCATGGAAGGTTTGAACATTTCGTCGAATTCCACCTCTGGAGCAGCTTGATGGGCAAGCTTCTCTTCCAAGGTGGCGGTTTCAGACAGCACCGGTCGCGCTGTTCTGTACCATGGCCCAGGAAGGTCTCTCCTTCCGCGATGTCTTTCGCCAATATCACCTTGGCACATTGTGATGCCGCCGTGAGGCGGCATCCATGCCATCAACAAAGCCGCTGAACAGCCCGGACATCCAGAACCGCTACATCCCCCGCCCGGATAGGCATCCGGGCGGGGACCATGGGTGTCTTGCCCTGTCAGAGTATAAAATCGCCTTCGTCCAGCGAATGCCCGCGAAGGCCGAGGAGCGTAATCTCCGTGTCATCGAGGTCAATCTCGGTACGGAAACCCCGCTCGCTGATGGCACCTTCGATCTCATCGAAGCTTTCGAAGCCATACGCGCTGAGGTCGATCTTGTCCTTGCCTGAGCGGAAACCAACAATCAGGTCGTGACCGTCGTTCTCTGCGAAGACGAAGGTGTCCGCTCCCCGGCCGCCAAAGAGATAATCATTGCCCTTTCCTCCGTCGATCAGGTCATTCCCCCGGCCGCCCTTTATGAAGTCGCTGCCAGCTTCGCCCTTCAACGTATCGTTGCCGCTGCCACCGAAAACCTTATCGCGCTGCGCACCCGCCAACACCAGATCGTCACCCGCCCCGGCAAAAACGACGTCCTTGCCGCCCTTTGCATCGATCAGGTCATTGTCCCGCCCCGTGCGCAAAAAATCGCGTCCATCATCAGCAATCACGAAGTCAACGTCGTTCGCCCCATCAGTTGGCAACAGGTCGACAGGCAGAAGAACGCCGTCTAGGACGTGAACGACACCGTTAGAAGCCTGAAGATCGGTCGAGATCAGGTTGGGGTTCGAAAGATCCGGATCGGCATCGACAAGACTGAGGCCGTCGAGCGTAAGTGTCCCGCCTTGCAGCGTCTCCACCTCTCCAGTGGCAATCACCTGGCTAGCTTGCAGGCTCTGGCCCGCTACGTGGTAGGTCAGAACGGTGGACAACAGCTCGATGGGGTCATTGCCTTCGTTCAGCAGGCGCAACGCATCGACCAAATGGCCGAAAGCGCCTGCTTCGTCACTTCCCTCATACCCGAGGGTCTGGGACAGACCGACAAACGCCGAGTCGGTCGGCGCGAACACTGTGAAATCCTGTGTGTCATCGTCCAGAACCCCTGCAAGATCGGCGGCAATCACGGAATCGCGCAGAATGTCGAAGTCTGCGCCGTTGCCGTCAAAGCCCTCCGCACCACTCGTTTCGAGCACGAGACCGGTAACGGTCGGGGCATCATTGTCGGGCAAATCAATAGGCAAGAGCACCCTGTCGATCACATGCACCACGCCATTGTCCGCCATGATGTCCGTCGCAATCAGCGAGGGATCAATCAGATCCGGTTCGTTGTCGCCCAGCGTCGGCAATTCGGAGGCATCGATAATGCCGCCCTGCAACGTCGTCACGGATCCGGCCGCTGCAATATCACCGGAGGACTGTGTCCCAACCGAAACATGGTAGGTCACCACGGCCTCAAGCGTGTCCGCACCCAGCGTGGTAAGGAATTCAGTCACCGCGAGGGTGTCGGCCGCATCCCCTGCGAAGCCAAGATCTGTGGCCAGTTGACCAAAGGCCGCATTCGTCGGCGCGAACACGGTGAGGTCTGCAGCCGCGTTGTTGAGGGTGTCGATATAGGCAGTCCCTTTCTCAGCATCGATGAACTCGATCACTGAGACAAGAATGCTGAAGGTCGTATCGCTTGATGCGATTCCTGCAATGGTGGTCATGGTCTCTCTCTCCCATTTACTCAGACGCACAGAAGGCCAGCATGCCTCCTGTCAGCCCTAGAGCTCGTTATCGCTAACTTCGGCGGGAGCGCCTCTTCGATCTCGCTTATGACGCCTTTCCAGTCCTGATGTCGGCGGTGGTGACACTCGCAGTCTGCAAGGCCACGCCCCCTCGGCTCCGAGCACTCTTGGGCGACTTCGGTCAAGGCGGTAGCCATTGCGGTGATAGTGCCACGAGATAAGCAGTTTCGGCAAAACGTGTCCGCTTTGGTTATGCACCCTTGGTTACGGCCACTCTCGGTGAGCGGATCAATTCGATCAACAAAACGTGATCATCAAACGTAGCCGACGATCTGGCAGCACGTCGAAGCTTCGATCTGAGAATCATCCTATTGGCATTGCGCCTTACGGAATTTCTGCAAACAAGGCGCCATGCGTTTCCTGCCCATCTGAGCACTGACCGCTTTCCGCTCCTTGCCGCCGCTCACACACGGCCAGACTAAATTGTCGCCTATATGGCTGTTCCTCTGGATCAATGTCATGGATAAGCCTCAGATTGGTTCAAAGCGGATATCTAGGCGTCGAAACAACAAGAGGCGTGGCCGCCTGATCAGACGCACCAAGGGCGACACGAACACGAAACTGCACGCAGTTTGCGGCAGCAAAAGACGCCCACTGAACCTGTTCGTGACAGCGTGCCGGGCTCATCAAATTTGGATTGGCGTCTTGGTGATCGCGGGCACAACGCCGATTGATTCAGAGAAGCGTTGCAAGATAATGGGATCCGCACCTGCCCCCTAGGCAAGAAGCAACAACAGACTACAGCAAGATACGAAAAGCACCGCGACAAACAGCGCAACCACATAGAGATCACGTTCGGAAGACTGAAGGACTGGCGGCGTGTCACAAATAACTATGACCGTTGCCCGAATGTCTTTTTCTCGCCAATCGCCCTGGCCGCAACCGTCACATACTTCTGCAACTCAATGCATCCTGAACCCCGTCCAATCGGCTCAATCAGTGGCTGTCAGCGGGACGCTCGACACGCACCGATCACGATGTCTCCCCCTTGACACTCCTTGCGCACGTCTATGCTTCGGTTTGCACCCACATATCCTTACCCGGACATCCCACTCAAATAGATTGCGACAGGAATATGTCAGATATGTGTCAAATTTATGACTAAATGATTGACTCATTCTGGGAAGTCTGTCACCGTTTAGAAACTGTGACTAATTCTACGGAGGATTGCGGGGCTCACTAATTTGCTTGAGCCTTTCCGTATAATAATAATACAGGCGCAATCCCGTAAATCGAAGAAACTATCTCGGCCCTTCTTTTGCCGAGCGTTTACGGTGAATTAAAAAGTACAATAAGAGATTACGGATCAATCTTCGGATCCGACTGCAATCACTCCAAATCTAAAATGCATGCGACACTTCGCGTATCGCGGGAACGCCTTTATTTGGCGTTGAACGCTTTTAGTTGGCGTTGGAAGTACAATTCCTCGCCAAGGGGAGATGTATTATGTTTCGCGTACCCAAAGACAAGAACTATTTCAGCTATTCGAATACGAGTTATGCCCCCGCCGTAGGCACCAATCCTATCGGAAAACTCGGTCGAACGACGCCGACCCATCTCTATGCGCTGTGGGGCAAAAGGTGCTTCGACATCGTCGGCGCTTTCCTGCTCCTGCCACTAGCTCTGCCCCTCATCCTGATTCTGGCGGCCTTCGTCGCCATCGATGGAAGCAAGCCGATCTACTCACACCGCCGCGTCGGCAAGAATGGCCGCGCCTTCCCATGCTTCAAAATTCGCACAATGGTCGCTGACTCGGAGGCCCGCCTTAAGAAGCTTTTGCGCGAAGATCCGGCAGCAGCAGCCGAATGGAACAGGGATTTCAAACTGCGCAAAGACCCGCGGATCACGCGCTTGGGCCGGATATTGCGGAAGACGAGCCTCGACGAGCTGCCGCAGATCTGGAACGTCATTCGCGGGGATATGAGCCTCGTCGGGCCACGCCCTGTGACCAAGGATGAACTGCCGCTCTACCGGCATGTCATCGACAGCTACATGAGCGTACGTCCCGGCATGACTGGCTTGTGGCAGATTTCGGGTCGGAACGATATCAGCTACGAAGAACGGGTCGAACTCGACCATCTCTATTCTAAAAACCTGTCGCTTCTTGAGGATCTCAGGATCCTGTTCATGACCTTGCCGGCGGCTCTCCGGATGACGGGGGCCTGACCTTGAAAACGCTTAAGACACACAAGAGCGGGGCGATGGAATGAAGATCGTCCATATCCTTACCCGCCTTCTTCGCGCCGGATCCGAGGAAAACACGCTGCTGACAGCCGCCCGCCATGTCGCGGCCGGGCATGAGGTGATCCTTATGCATGGCCGTGACGTCCTGCCCGAATTCGCACGGGCGCTTGCCCCGGGAGCGGAGCTTGTAGCGGTACCCAACCTGGTACGAAATCTCAGCCCGGTTCAGGACCCGGCCGCTTTCCTCGAAATCCGTCGTCTGCTGAGGGAAATCCAGCCCGACGTGGTGCATACGCATCAGTCAAAGGCCGGCATCATCGGCCGGTTCGCCGCAACATCGGCCGGTGTTCCGCTTGTCGTGCATGGCGTTCATATCCTGCCATTTCTCGGCGTCGGACCAGCCCAAAAGGCCGTCTATCTCGGGCTCGAACGGGCCACGGCGCGGATGACCGATGGCTTTATCCATGTCAGCGAGGGGATGCGGCGCGCCTGCCAAGACCACAAAGTCGGCGCAAGCCGACAGCACTTTGTCGTCCCCTCCGGATTCGAGCTCTCGCGGTTTCGGCAGGCCGTGCCACCAGAGGGCTGGCGCGATCTTCTCGGACTCGGCTCAGACGCCCCTCGCCCGGTCGTCATCGCCATGCTTGCCGTGCTTGAACCGCGCAAACGGCACCTCGAACTCCTGCGGGAAATCGCAATTTTTCTCAAACAGTTACCGGAGCTGCACCTCGTCTTTGCAGGGGATGGGCATCTTCGGTCAGCGATTGAGGACACGATCAGGGACCTCGACCTTGAAACCCAGGTCACGCTGCTTGGATACCGCACCGATCCCGAACGGATCATCGCCATGGCCGATCTCTGCATCCACACCGCCGAGCGCGAAGGATTGCCGCGAACGGTGCTGCAAACCCTGACAGTGGGGCGGCCGGTTGTCCTGTTCGATCTGCCCGGCATCGAAGAGATCATTACCCATGGCGTGAACGGTTTCATTGTCCCCCAGGAAGACTGGGAGGGTTTCCGTGAAAGGCTCGGACAGCTTGTCTCGTCTCCCGAGCGGCGGGCGGCGATGGCTGCCGAAGCCCGCGCCACGCCGCTGGACCGTTGGGATGCGGATTTCATGGCGAGGCGGACGCTTGAAATTTACGAAGAGCTGCTGCCGCGCAGCCTGCTCAGGGAGGCCCCGGCATGAACCAGTTGCCTCACTCGCAGCGATCAAGGATTGCCACCGCGCCGGGACACGGGCTGATGCGCGGGCTGAAGATCGAGTTTTTCGGCCTGCCCGGGTCGGGAAAGACGACTGTTGCGCGCGAAGTTCACGCGGCACTGGCACGCATACACCCTGACCTGATCTTCGCCCCCGATTTTTTCAGGGACGAAGCAGGCAAAACAACCCGTGCGGCCGCGAAGCTGCGTTTGATCCTATCCAACCTTGGTCATGACGGCGGCAGCCGCAACGCGGTAAGACAGACTCTGGCGATCCAGCAGCCGCATTTGCGAGACAAGCTCCGCGCCGTCTCCACTGTTGCCACGATCATGGCGTTCTATGCTCGGCTCGAACGCCACGGCATGAGCGCGGTCCTCGACCAGGGGTTGCTGCAAGCGCTCTGGTCGGTCCAACTGCGCGCCCTGAATGGCGACCCCCAGTCGCTGATGGGTGACGGGTTATCTAGTGCGGTCACCAACAGCCGGATCTACGTATCGGTCGCAACCCCAGCAACGATTTGCGCCGACCGCCTTGCTGCCCGGCACTCCAAGCATTCGCGGCTGCAAGTCCGAGACGCCACCGACGCCGAACGCACGTGGGAGAGAGCGGAATTCCTGCGCCGGTCTCTTCTCAACACCCTAAAGGCAGTCGGCCACGCGCGCGGCATCTCGCCCCGGATCATCACCGTCGACGGCACCGCAAGGCCAGACGAGACAGCGCACCAGATCGTGACGCAATTGCTGGCAGACGGGACCCGACGGGTGCCACGTCGGCGCATGGAAGAAAGGGGGCTGCATGCATAACAATAATTGGCGCAACACGACGCACAATTCCTCATCCCTTGACCCCAAAAACCCCATTCATCGGGCTCTCGAAAAGCGCCCTGATGCAAAATCCTTCTCAGATTCTCGGAAACATTGCAATTGTATAGCCTTTTACGTTTGCTTTTGGTTTCGGGGAAATGTTGCTTGTTAAATAGGTGAAAAAATGTCGACAACTGCAAATCAGAAATATCTATATGACTTTGATGACCCGATAGACGCATTTATTTGGAAAAATGCGTCGGATGACCGTTATGATTCCACCCCCGATGTCTACGTCGACGGTTTCCACAATTTTCCGGGCGAAACACTGGGCTTCGTCAACTTCTCGAATGCATTCGGGGACGGTGAAGACCAAATCCCGTTCGGACCGATAATTTCCTCTATTTGGACCGGCCTGGCAAACTGGAACTGGGACACCACCGGCGCTTGCAGTCTGACGGATAACAGCAGCGCGCACCGCTCCTCCGGCGGTCTTTTCTCCGGCACCGGTGTCATTGAGGTGATGCGGAGCCTGCAAAGCTGGTCTTATGGCATTGAGAGTTTCGGCTGGCTGTTCGGCGGCAATGGCGGCACCGACCGGAGCGTCCAATTGCATGAGGATGACGTTTCCCCAACCTATACGATGATCGAACAAGCCGCCGCGGCTTATGTTCCTGCGGCTGAGAATGCCGCAGAGGTGACAACCAGCTTCCAGCAGAATGTCGGGGGATATTTGGGGACGATCGACACCTACATCCGGGAAAGCCGCGCGGACAGAAGCTATGACACCAAGCCTGTTGTCTATGTCGATGGCGCCGACAAGGCAGGCGGCGAGATGCAGGGGCTCATCCGGTTCTCGGAGATCTTCGGAAACGGGCCGGGGCAGATTCCACTTGGCGCGACGATCACCTCGGCGACCCTGACGCTTGTGCTGTCCAACGGCACCAGGGATTCGGTGGCGTTCCACCTCATGGCGGGGGATTGGACCAGCCAGCCGGAAATGACCTGGAACGGTTTCGGCAACGGCATTCAGACGGATGACGTGGAGGCATTTTCGACCCCCGATGTTGCGCTCAGCCGTCTCAATAAGGGGACCGAGCTGATTGATGTGACGCAGAGTCTGCAAGCGTGGTCTGATGGGCTGGCCAACAACGGCTGGCTGATGACTGTCGGCGGCGACAACGGTCTGCGCTTCGGATCATCCGAGAGCGGCACCGCCCCGACCCTGTCGGTGACCTACTCTATCCCGACCGATCCGGTGCCGGGCATCACGGTCACCGAAAGCGATGGATCGACGATCGTCACCGAGGACGGAGAAGGAGACAGCCTGTCCGTTTCGCTGCAAACTGCGCCAACTGCGGACGTGACGATCACAGTCTCGACCTCGGGTCCGGACGATATCGGGTTCACGCCCCAAACCCTGACCTTCACCTCCGAAAACTGGCAGACATCGCAAACGATCCAGCTCAGCGCGATCGACGACACGATTACCGAAGGGACAGAGAATTTCACCCTGATCCTGACGACCTCAAGCCCCGACACCGCCTATGATGGCAGGACGTCCAGCGTTTCGGTTTCGGTGATCGACAACGACGCCGTGGTGCAGCCCCTTTCCCCCGCCGTCGTCGCAATCCATAACACGACCGACTATTTCCCAGGCGACCCCTCGGGCTATGGATCAGGTGATCCTTCCGGCATTGCCTATGTGCCCGAACTCGACCTGCTGTTCATAGTGGATTCCGAGCATAACGAAAGCCCGTATTACAGCCCCGTGAACCTGTTCGCGACGCGGCTGGACGGGACATATGTCGATGCCTTCTCCCTGATCAGCTACACCGATGAGCCGACGGGAGTGGCCTATAATCCATTCAACAGCCTTCTTTACATCACCGACGACGACGCCAACAAAATCTTTATCACCGATCCAAACGACCCGACGGTCCTGCTCGGTCAAATCGACGTGGGCGCGCTCGACATCCAAGACGCCGAAGATCCGGTGATCAATCCTGCAACGGGCCACATCTTTTTGCTCAACGGGGCGAACCGGGAACTTGTCGAACTGTCCGCAACCGGCGACTTGATCGAACGGACCGTTCTGCCCAGCGAAATCGAAGATACCGAGGGTTTGGCCTACGATGCCGCGCAGGATGTCTTCTATATCTCAAGCGGCAGCACGCGCGGCACCATCTTTGAAGTTGATCGCCAGTGCAACATTCTCGCCTCGACCGACCTGCTGAACGATTACAGAAGCCCGATCACTGGCGGCAAGCCAAAGCTGAAGGGGCTCGAACTCGCGCCGAGCAGCGACCCGAATGACGGGGACAAGATGTCGCTTTATGCCGTCGATTACGGCTACGACCAGGAACCGGACGGGCGCCTGTTTGAAATCAACCTGCACAACGATTGGGCCATTGCATGACGGGTCAACGGGAGAAGGACCAGCGGGTGACTGGCCAAAGGGTAACTGGCACCAAAGCCGATATCCCCCGTGTTTCCGGAGAGTGACGCGATGACGGGCGGACGAAAACTCACCGAAACGACGATTTCCGGCTTCGGCTGGACCTCGCTGGCGGTCGGCGCGCGGGCGCTGTTGCAGGTGGTCGCGATCATTTTCCTGGCGCGGCTGCTGGCGCCTGAACAGTTCGGCCTCTTCGCGGCGGCGATGGTCGTCGGCGGCTTCTGCGCGATCATTTCCGAACTCGGGGTCAGCCCAGCCATCGTTCAGCGCCCCGCGCTTGAGCCCCGACATATCCGCACAGGGTTCACGCTGTCGGTGGCGATGGGGCTGGTCGTGGGGCTGGTCGCCTATCTCCTGGCGGATGCGATCGCCAGTTTCTTCCAGATGCCCGAACTGGCGGGAGTGGTGCGGATCATGGCACTCGGTTTCCCACTACGCGGCCTCGCGACGGTGGCTGAGGCGCTAGCCCTTCGCACCTTCCGCTTTCGCTGGCTCGCACTGGTCGAGGCGGGGGCTTTCGGGCTCGGCTTCATCGTGGTGGCACCGGTACTCACGCTGATGGACTTCGGAGTCTATGCGCTGGTCGGCGCCTACCTGACGCAGAATATCGCCCGGACACTGATACTGCTTTTCGGCCAACCGCATGAAAACCGGCTCATGCTGGAATCGCGTGCCGTCGGTGAGCTTCTCTATTTCGGCACGGGCTTCACCATCGCCAAGTTTTGTAACTACTTCGCGTCCCAGGCCGACAACATGGTCGTCGGGCGCTGGCTTGGGCCGGTGGCTCTTGGGCTCTACGGTCATGCCTATCAACTTATGGCCGCGCCCGCGATCTTGGTGGGGCAGGCTCTCGACCGGGTGCTGTTCCCGACCATGGCCAGCGTCCAGAGCCAGCCCGAACGTCTGGCCCGAGCCTACCGTGGCGGTATTTTCGCCTGTGCGACGGTGATGCTGCCTGCGGGTGTCGTCATTGCCATCCTCGCCCCCGAAATCGTGCACATCCTGTTGGGGCCGAACTGGGCGAGCGCGGCGGTGCCGCTGCGCTTCCTTGCCCTCGGGATGCTGTTCCGCACCAGTTCCAAGATCAGCGACTCCATCGTGCGCGCCACCGGCGCCGTATATGCCCGCGCCTGGCGTCAGGGAGTGTTCGCCATGGCCGTCTTTGTCGGTGCATTGTCCGGGCAGCATTGGGGGCTGGTCGGCGTGGCGATCGGTGTCCTATGCGCCCTCGCCCTCAATTTCCTGATGATGGCGCAGCTTAGCCTGCGCCTGTCCGCCATGAGCTGGCGAACCTTCGGACAGGCGCATCTGCCTGGCGCGCTTCTCGCGTTGATCCTCGGCGGGAGCAGCTTCACCATCGCAACCGGCCTGCGGGGCTCCGGCGCGGGATCGGTTCCGGTCGTCGGCGGCACGGTCTTGGTTGCCGCGCTGCTGGTACCGCTTCTGATCTGGATGCGCCCGCAGCTCTTTCTCGGGCCGGATCGAGAGCGCCTGCTGCTCGCCCTCGCCAATGTTGGCCCCATGCGCATGCGGCGCGGCATCGCACTGCTTCAAAGGCGGGTATCGTGATGAAAGATGATCGTGAAAACCTGCTGCAACGCGCGACCTGGGGCGGCGCGCCCGTACCCGAAATCGGCCTCGCCGTGGTTCAGCAGCTTTTTGACCGCCTGCATGCTGCCGACCTGCAGTACTGCCACTGGAAAAGCAATGAACACCTCGATGCCGGGATGCGGGGCCTTACGGATTTGGACGTTCTGGTCGAACAGTGGCGCAGCGACGATTTGCAGCGCATTCTCGCCGAAAGCGGTTTCCGCCGGTTCCAGGCGACCGCGCTCACCGCCTATCCGGCGGTCGAGGATTATCTTGCCGTTGACGACGCGACCGGAACGCTGGTTCACCTTCATCTGCATCACCGTCTCACGCTTGGCCAGAAGCACCTCAAGGGCTACCGCCTACCGTGGGAAGCGCAGGCCCTCGCGACGCGCGGGTTTGACCCCACTTACGGCGCCTATGTCACCGCCCCCGAAATGGAGCTTTTGCTGCTTCTCGTCCGCGACGCCCTCAAGCGACGGATCAGAACAACCGTTGCCGCATGGCTCCGTGTCAAAGGCGGGAACGATGATTTCGAACGCGAATTCGCCTGGCTGGTCGAGCGCACCGAAGCCGATGCGGTTGTCTCGCTCGCGGCCAGTATGATCGGACCAAAGACCGAAGCGCCGCTGCGCCGTATCCTCGCAGAAGGTGCCCGACACTCCGACCGTGCGGCCTTTGCCAGGGTGGTGCGCGCCGCACTGCGCCCGCACCGGACCTACGGCGGCATCTCGGCGGCGCTGTTCATGAAGGTGCGGGAGGTCTTCTGGATTCTCGGCGGATTGAGCCGCAGGCGGTTTCACTGGTCGATCCCGCTGCGCCGCACATCGCCACGGGGCGGTATCGTTGTCGCCTTTCTCGGCTCCGACGGAGCGGGCAAGTCGACGATGCGCGCCGACACGATGTCCTGGCTTGGACAGAAACTCGACGTGGTTCCAATCTATTTCGGAAGCGGTGACGGTCCCGGTTCGCTGCTGCGACTGCCACTGCAGATTGCCCGGGGCCTTGTCGACCGGCGCACCGCGAGCCGCACGCCAAGCCAGCGCCGCAGCGGTTTGCGCGGGCGTCTCAGGGCCGTCGCGCTGATCCCCTGGGCGCTCAGCCTCAGCCTTGAGAAACGCGCGAAGCTGCGGCGGATGATCCGCGCCCGGAACCGTGGTCTGGTGGTCATCTGCGATCGCTACCCGCAAGACCAGTTCCAAGGCTTCAACGATGGCTGCCTGCTTGGCCGCTTTGCAAGCTCGTCTTCCCGCCTCGCCCAGGCGCTGGCACGGTGGGAAGCCCGCGCCTATGCTGACGCCCGGCTTTACCCACCTGACGTCGTGATCAAGCTCATCGCCTCGCCCGAGGTGGCATTGTCCCGTCGCCCCGAGATGAGCGCTGAGGAAATCGAAAACCGGATCGAAGTGGTCCGCGCCCTTCGTTTTCCCGACGAAACGCTGGTGGCGGAAATCGACGCCGACCAGCCTCTTGACGAAGTTGTGCGATCCGTCCGCCGCGTGATCTGGAAGGTCCTGTGATGCATACCGCACCAAACCGCCCTGCCGAAACACGGTCGCAGCCCCAGACCCGAACATGGCTTGCAGCTGTCCTCTCCCTCATGGCGCTGTTGCTGACGGCACTCCCGATCGCGGCCGATGACTATCGGCTGGCCCCGGGTGACGTGCTGCGTCTGCTTGTCGTGGGGGCGCCGGAACTGAATGTCGACGTGCCGATCGAAATGAGTGGCGCGGCCTGGTTCCCGCTGGTGGGACCGATCGCTGTAGGCGGGGGAACGCTTGACGACGTCCGCCGCAAGACCGCCGAGGCCTATGCCGAGATGAGCCTGACCCGACGGGTCGCTCCCGGTGGCGGGTTGCCCCAGATCATCGAAACCAATCAGGTTCTTGTCACTGTGGCTTCTTACCGGCCGATCTATGTCTCGGGAGATGCCGGTGGCGCGCATGAAATCCCGTTCCGCGGCGGCATGACCCTGCACCACGTGATGACGCTGGCAAGCAGCGGACCGCCACGCGATACCCAGCGACCGGCCTCCAGCGACGAAATTGCGGCCGCCGTGACCGCGCTGGCCAATGAATACGCCCGGATATGGCGCCTGAAAACCTTCCTCAGGACCGACACGCCTCAGGATTACCAACGCATCTTTGTGGCCCATATCCCCGCGATCGACAGCATCGTCAACGTCGAGCGGTCTATCCTCGAAGAAACCCGCGTGGCCATCGAGACGCAGAAACAACACCTGCAGGACGAAATCGAAAGGGTTCGCAAGCGCATCGGCGTTCTGAGTGAGCAAAAGCAGAACGAGGACAACGGCGCGGCGATGGACGAGAAGGATCTCGAAGACATCCGCGCGCTGCAGGAAAAGGGGCTGGCGCCGATGTCGCGCGTTTCCGAGGTGCGCCGCGCCGCTCTGGTCACGGCGAGCCGGGCGTTGCAGATCGACGTCACCCTGGAAGAAGCCCGCGCCGAGGCGGCAAAGCTCTCAGCTGAAATCAACGCCATCGACAGCGATGCGCGCATCACCGCCTGGAAGGACCTAGGCGAAGCCGTGGCCCGCGCCCAACAGCGGCAGGCCAACCTGGCGACCCTGACGGCAAGTGCCGGAGACCCGCTGCGGCAGCTTTACGGGATCAAACCAACGGCCACGGTGACCCGAAACGGCGTGACGCTCGCCCGGGCTCAGACCAAGCCTGCGATGGCCCTGATGCCAGGGGATATCGTCGAACTTCACGTCCTGCCCCCCGGCATGGCCGTGGAGCCCGGAAAGCAGGGGATAGAAACGCAATGAAAGGGTCACAACAAACCGAAGATCCGCTCGACAACTACTGGCTCTACGAGGCGCCCACAGCCGAATCTTTCATCAGGCTGGTGCGAAGGGTGCGCGGGGACGGAGAACAAGAAACTGAAGGCAGGGAAGCAATGGATGGCTCCGACTTACCAGACGATCCTCTCGAATTCGAATGGCAGGCAACTCCGCCGACCATCGCATCCTTTCTGGCGGCGGTTCGACGGCAAGCGAAGACACTGTTGATCTGCCTCGCTGCCGGTATTTTTCTGGCACTGGCGATTATCGTCTTCTCCACGCCGATGTATGCAGCGCGTGTTTCGCTCTATCTCGGGTCCGTCACCGGGGGCGATCTGCGCTCCGAATTGGGAACGGCGATCGACCTCGACACCAACGCCGAACTGATCCGCTCAGACGAAACCACCGCTGCCGTGATCCGCGAACTCGATCTTGCTACTCTGCCGGAATTCGCACCTGAGGCCAGCACCCTTGCGGCGGTGGTCGACACGCTGAGGCAATGGGCCGGACGCGCCAGCCCAGACGAACCCGCTGATCCGATGCCGATGGTAATCGGCAAGGTCAGGAAGGGTCTGAGTGTCTCTCGCAAGGGGAATACGCGGCTCATCGAACTGCGTTACAGCTCGGTCTCGTCGGCGCTTTCGGCGGATATCGCCAATGCGTTTGCGCGCGCCCACCTGGCCGGGGCACTAGCCCGCGACGAAGAGGCAAAGGTGCAACGGATCGCCCAGCTGGAAACCCTTGCGGCACGCGCGCGGCAGAAGGCGGCCGAGGCCGACGGCAATGTCCGGTCTCTCCTGCGCGGAACCGGCAGGGTGGCCGCCGACCCACAGCAGATCCAACAGCAAACCTTCGCCCTGCGCCAGCAACTCTCGATGCTCGAGGCCAAGGCGGCAGCGCTGAAGACCAAGCTGTCGCTGATCGCGGCCTACGAACGCACGGGCGATACATCGGTCATCACCCTTGACAGCCCGGCTAGCCGACAGCTGCTTACCGAGCTCGCACAAGCCAGGGACCGGCTTGCCGGGATTCAGCAGCAGCCCGGCTCCCAGCCGCAATCCGTGTCTGCCATCACCGACAGCATCAAGACACTCGAAGCCAGTCTCAGACAGGAGGTTCGCCTCGCCGCCAGCGCGATTGAAGTGGAGCTTGAAACCACGGTGGCCGAACAGGAAAGCGTCAGCGACCAGATCAGTCAGCTGAACGCCTATGTCGCAAGCGAGACCTGGTCCGCGCTTCAGGCGGCGCGGCGTGACAAAATATTTTATGACGGCGCCTATCAGGAATACCTGAGCCAGCTCGAGACCACCCGCTACGCCCCGCAGAGTCATTCCGACCTGCGCATCGTCGCCGATGCCGTAGCTCCAACCCTGCCCAGTTCGCCGAACCAGATGGTGGTGCTGGCGATCTCTCTTACCCTGAGTATTTTCGTGGGAGTGGGGCTCGCGGGGATTTCCGAATGGAAGCGCAATGAACGTGCGCGGGTCTGATTGGCCGTCAGGCAGCGGCGCAGGGCCCTTTCCGGCAGGGCGGCCCCTCGCACTGGCGCGCCGATCGAGCGCAGCCCCTCTCCCTGCCTATGTGGCGTATCTTTATGTCGCGCTGCTTGCCGCCCCGGCGCTTGTCAGCCTTCCCGCCGGGGCGCCGCTGGCCCTTGGGGTTATGCTGGTCGGGCTACCGGTCTGGTTCGAGGCCGCCCGGGCCCGGCGCACGCCGTTCGATGTCGCGGCCACGCGCACCATCGCGATTGTTCTTGCCTGTGCCGGGTTTCTCATCGTCTGGTCGCTGCTGTCGACCTTCGGGGCCGCCCAACCCTTACGGGCGAGCCGTTATCTGTCCACCCTCGTTTCCGGTTTCGCAATCTATCTCCTTGTCCGTAGCACGGTCACCCGGCAGCAAATCCTGCGTTACATTGACATCATTGCAGCTGCGCTGGCGGCGACCGCGCTGTTGAGCCTGATCGCTTATGACATCGCACCGCTGCACCAGATGGTTTTCAAAGGAACCGACCGCGCCGCAGGGATGTTTAAGAACCCAAATCAGTTCGGCATGGCGATCTCCACCACGATCCCGGCCCTCATGGCGCTGCTTCTGTCCGTGCGGCGGCGGCGCCCGTTCCGGATACTCTGCCTGTTCCTGATATTGCTTGGGTTGCTGGCGTCGGGTTCCAAGACCAATCTGATGCTGGCCTGGGCGTCGATCCTGACGATGCTCTTGGCCTATGCCATCGTTGCATATTCCGGCGTCAGACGGATCGGCATGATGGCTCTATACCTTGTCCTCACCCTTGTGATGACGGGGCTTGGCATTCTCGCGCTCAACGTTCTCAACCCGCGTGCATTGGGGCTTCTGTCCCAGTTCCTCTACAGTCAGGAAGAGCTGGAATCCCTGATGACCCGGGGGTTCCTGTGGCGCTACAGTATCGACCAGTTTCTCGCCGATCCGTTCCTCGGCCAAGGAGCGAGCCAGCGCATCGATATTTTTTACCGTCAAGCCGACGTTTCCCACAGTCACAACCTGTTTCTGGACTACATGCGCACCCTTGGCGCGCCGGGCTTGCTGAGCGTCGCGATCATGATCGGCGCGGTGGTGACCCTCTGCCTGTGGTCAATCGTCGGAATGCTACGCGCGACACGGGGCACGACATCGGCCCGGATGATCTGCATCGGATTGTCGCTCAGCACCCTAGTCTATATCGCGGCGAACATGTCGAGCGATTCATTCGGCCCCTCGACAAGCCCCTATTTCTGGCTCTTCACCTACCTCGCTTTCGCTGCACGCCGACTTACAGGCTCATCGTCGCAAGATGATCTTGGGAGGTTCCCTGAAAGCGGATCGAGTACCGAGCCTACGCTTCAGAAGCTCTTCGAAAACGACTGAGCACCGCCGGATTCTTCGCCTGATCAGCCTGGCGCGCCGGTCAGCTTGAACTTTCCTACAGTTGTCCCTGTACCGGGAGCAGGCCACGAGGTTTCGGGGGCGTAAAATCCAGGCCTGTGGGGAACGGAAGTTTTCTATCATTCCCGCGCTCTCTCAATATCGAGCGCCTCCTGTTCGACCTTCTGGGGCAAATCTGAACGACCGAACAGCTTCCGGCCCTGTTCCATCATCCGGTCAACAATCTTCGCACGTTTCTCGGTTTCATCAATCTTCCGCGCGCGGCGGAAGATGCCGGGCATCAACCTATCCGATTGTAGAATTCTCCCCACGTTCCGACACCCAAAGGAGTGGCACAGTCCGCGACAGGTCCAGAGAGGAAAACGAGCACTTGGGGCGGCGCAGAAACGCGACAGGTCTACACGCAGCATTGCTGAAATGTGCCGCCCGGAGGGCACTGCTCTGAGCCTCTATTACAGTTGGTGCAATGAATTCCTCGAGGCTGTGAAGAAACGCCTGGCGGGCAACGCGGCGCGGGCGGCGATGTAGAGTGAGACCACGGATCTGCGAAGGGAGGCGGGTGATCTGGAAGAGGTCGTTGCCGAGCAGGCACCGGAGCTGCGTCTTCTGAAGAAGCGTATGGGTAGCTCGTCGAGTAGCAAAGGTCGCAGCCGACATGTCTCTGGCGGCTCCGGCCCCGCCCCTGCTGCCCGGTCCCCTTGGGTCCGCCACTCGCGCCGCCATAGGGAAACTTGGCAGAAAGCTGGGTCAGTTTACACGAATCGCGGCTTGATTTATCGTTAAGGTATCACAATACATCTCGGCCCCCTCGTTTCTCGTCCGCCTCCAATCGCAGGCGGTAGCGGATACTGGCTGGCCTGATGCAATCACACTGTGAGCAGTGGGTAAAAACCAGATTGCACTCTCGAGAGGAGGCTGGGTCGAGCTGGATGAAACACTCCAGGCTTGGGACATGCGACATGAGTTTTATTTCGTTATCCCAGTGGATTACGCTTTTGGGTGACAAAAGCCACTGTATCATTTTTCTGAATGAAAATGGTGACGCCGTGTCATTCGATGAGGCTTGCGCCGAAGAGCCGCTGTGGCAAGTGATGCTGAATTGGCGGAATATCCATCTCTGTGACCCACACCAGAAAGCGAAACTCTCGCGGCTTGTTCAAGCCTCCCTGGATTTCGGTGAGCAGGGGAGTACCCCTTTGCCGCCCCCGGTCAAGCTGGAAACAGAGACGGGCCGCGTCCTGTACATTGATGCTGTGCCGGTGCCCATTCAGTTGCGAGAACAGCTAAATGGGGCGCATGCGTTGCTCTATATCCGGGAAGTCGCACACGCCTCTGACTATTTCAAAGAGTTCCTGCAGCAGGAGTATCACCTGACGCCTGCCGAAGCCTCGGTCACAATCCGGCTTGCAGCGGGGGCAAGCCTGAGAGCAGCGTCCAAACAGCTGAATATATCGATTTGGACTGCACGCAGCCATCTACGCTCTATCTTCCAGAAAACCAACACCCACCGACAGGCAGAACTGGTGGCATTGTTAGCCCATGCCGATTACTAACGCCGTCGGATCGCGCGAATAATTTGGCCAAGCAGAGCAGTAAACTCTAGCCTTGAAACCCAGATGTGCCTGCCAGTCAGATACTGCGGCGGCTACCGCGGCCTGCGTCTGACGAGAACGCATACCCCATTCGGGTTAGAAAAATGCCGCGGATACTCACTCGGGTGAGCGATGTTGGACTCCCGGAATTATGCAAATCTTGCAGCCTGTATTCACAAAACTGGGAGGTTATCATGAAACTTGTCACACTTATTGCGGCCGGGGCACTGGCACTTGGCACCTCAAGCATGGCATTTGCAGATACCGGCGGCCAACCCAATGCAAACGCCTATCCTGACGGAACCAAAACCAATGGCCGTAAAGCTTTGTGCGTTCCGCCAGGATCCGTTTTCCGGACCACAGCCAAAGACCCGGGTCCCAACAACGATCCGTTTGGCAACGGCAAAACTCCAGGTACCGAAGTCGGTGATCAGTGCAATGTGGGCCAACCCAGCTGACATTTACGTTTGAGCCTTTTGAACAAGAGCCCCTTTGGGGCTCTTGCTGTATCCGGCGGCTGGGTTGCCTTCTGCCGCTCCCGTTGCTCCATGCAGCGCGCCCACCCTGCGTAGTTTGGTGCCTACTCAAATTTCAAGGCTGCGACCGGATCCATTTTGGATGCTTTACGCGCCGGAAAATAACCAAATATCAAACCGACCACTGCTGAAACCGCCACCCCGCCAATGACGGATAGAGGGCTCAAAAAGACCGGCCAGCCAGCCAATTGCCCCACCAATACTGCTGCAGATGCACCGATCGCCAATCCAATCGACCCACCGAAGACACAGAGCAAGACAGCCTCCATCAGAAATTGCAGCTGCACATGCCCTGGGCTGGCACCTATTGCGATCCTCAAGCCGATTTCGCGGGTGCGCTCTGTCACAGACACCAGCATGATATTCATGATGCCGATCCCCCCCACGATCAGCGATACCGATGCAATGCCCGACAACAGCCAGCCTAACGCTCTCTTTACGGCATTTTCAGCCGCCATCATTGAGGCCGGGTCCGAAACCAGAAAGTCGTTGGCCGCCCCCGAACCAATCCTGTGCCTTTGCCGCAGGAGAGCCGTCATTCTCTTTTCTGCCACCGGGACCGCAGAGGAAGAGACCGCTTTTGCGAGAATGTACTCAACTGAATTCCGGTGAACCGCGTTGGAGCTGCCGATCAGCCTTTGCTTTGCTGTGCGGATAGGTACAAAAACAACCTGATCCTGCGCTCGCCCCCAACCCGAGGTGCCCTTTTCTTCCAGCACACCAATCACTTCAAAGGGAACCGACAGTACGCGAATGACCTGCCCAATCGGGTCCGTGTCGCCAAAAAGCTGCTCGGCCGTCAATTGCCCCAGCACCGCAACTTTTCCCGCTCCGGATTGTTCTTGCTGGGAAAAATAGCGCCCCTGTTTCAAGGGCCATTCACGAATTGCGAAATAGCTGGAGGTGGTGCCGTTCACCGTTGTCCAAGTGTTCCGGTTTTTATGAACCGTAAGCACGTTGCCGCGAAGCGCAGGAGCGGTCAAAGCGATCTGTGCAATATTGGCCGCTATAGCCTCCGCGTCCTCCTCTGTCAGCCGCGAGACCGCACCGCGGCCGGTCTGTCCCGCTCCACGGCTGCTTCTGGGCGGTTCGATCATCAGAACATTCGCGCCCAGCGTTTTGATCTGCTCCGAAATCTGTCGCTGCGCCCCGGCTGCAAATGCGACCATAGAGACAACCGAAGCCACACCGACAATGACGCCAAGCATGGTCAGGAAACTGCGAAGCAGGTTCGCCTGAAGCGCCCGCAGAGCCACTTTGAAACTTTCCAGCACGATCATCTCAGCACCAGAACCTCTGATGCAGCATCCGCAGCCCAAAGACGGTTTGGCACGGTTTCATCCGAGATGATCTCACCATCTGCCATCCGCAGGATGCGTTGCGCATGCCGGGCGACCCGTTCGTCATGCGTCACAACCACAACAGCGTGACCTGCACGGTTGATTGTCTGGAACAGGGCGAGGATCTGTCGGCCCTTTTGACTGTCCAAGGCCCCCGTTGGCTCATCAGCCAAGATCAGGCGCGGTTGGTTCACCAGGGCCCGCGCAATGGCAACGCGCTGCTGCTCTCCGCCAGAAAGCTGGTGCGGATAATGGCCCTGCCGTTTGGCCAACCCCACATCCTCCAGCGCCTTCACTGCCCGCCTTCGGCGCTCCCCGGCCCGGATACTGGCGTAGATCATCGGCAGTTCGACATTCTCGACCGCAGAATGACGCGGCAGCAGGTTGTACGACTGAAACACAAACCCAAAGATCCTGTTCCTGATTTCAGCCCTGCGTGCGTCCGTCAGACCGCTGGCCCGGCGCCCCAGAATGTCGAGCGTCCCGGCGTCTTGCCGGTCAAGCAGACCGAGCAGATTCATCAAGGTGGTTTTCCCGGACCCGGACGGGCCCATGATGGCCACGAATTCCCCTGCGGCGACCGAAATGGAACAGTTCTTCAAAGCATCGATAGATGTTCCGCCGCTGCTATAGCTCCGCCCAAGATGCGCTGCTTTGATCAGCGTGGTCACAGCCTCGCTCCGATCCAATTCCCAAACAGCGACCGTTCATGCGGCTGTTCAATTTCGGCCCCGATAACAAGATCGCCTTCTTCGATCTCCTCCGAAGCAATAAGCGTATGGCTTGCATCGCTGTCCAACGGCACGACCGCCATCGGCTCAGGCTTGCCGAGTTCATCCAATCGCCAGATCACCGCAGTCGTTTCGGGTGTTCCCGAATAGGTGCTTGGGGTGTAACTCAGTGCGTTGGTCGGAACTTTGAGCCCAGGTTCAGACCTTTTGATCGTTATTTTGACAAATGCTGTCATCCCAGGAAGAAGCAATTCTTCGGGGTTTTCAGTCTCAAGGACGACGGTATAGGTCACAATGTTCTGGATCACCTTGGCGGATTTTCTGATTTCGGTCACAACACCTGAAAACATCCGATCCGGGAAAGCATCGACAGTGAACCCAGCCGCCTGTCCGATGCGGATACGGCCAATATCGGTTTCATCCACGCTGACATAGACCACCATATTCCGGAGAGCCTTGGCGATCGTAAACAGGGTCGGCGCCTCCAGAGCCGCCGCAACGGTCTGCCCTTCCTCGATGCTGCGGTTGATGATCACCCCATCTATCGGCGCGCGTATGGTGGTGCGCTCCAGTTCAACCTCAGCCAGCTTTAACGCGGCCTGCCGCTGTGGAACATTTGCACGTGCACCCGCAAGTTCGGCTTGGTTTTTCGCAAAATCAGCGCGCGCGGTCTCAATCCTCTGCTCGTTGACGGCCATCAGGGCTTCGGCCTCCCGCAGGGCTGCGGATGCAGTCAGCACTGATGTGCGCTCATTGTCGATGTCCGCCTCTGAAACGGTCCCAGAACGGTGCAACCCTTCTTTTCGATCAAGATTGGACTGTGCCAAGAGCCACTCTGCCTTGGCCTTATCCACCCGAGCCTGATGAACACTCCGCTCCAATCCAATCGCGTCGATTTCAACTTTCGACCGCCTCAACGCCGCTTTGCGAACCTCAACTGCGGACAAGGCAATGCTGACAGCAGCTTCAGCCTCGGCAACCCGCGCTTCAAATCCCTGTCGGTCAATCTGCGCCAGCGGCTGGCCGCTCTCTACGCTGTCATTAAAATCTGCAGTGACTTTGGTAATCCGCCCGGACACCTGAGAACTGATATCCACCGTAAAAAGGGCATCCACAGTACCGGTTGAAGACACAGTTTCCTCCAGCCGTCCAAATTCCACAGGGGCGGTCACATATGTGGGCTTTGCAGAAGGAGCGCTGAGATCCGATGCGAGGTACGCGAATGTTGCTCCTGCCACCAGCAAAACGGTAAGGAACCTGAGCATGATGGCCGATGGTGCCATTTTTTCGCAGAAATTTCAATTTTTATTGGAGCGTGGACTGGGCTAAGGCGCGCAGCAAACGCACCACGCGATCGTCACCCGCTCCACGAAAATACTGCACGATGCACGAATGGCAGCTCCAATGGGCTGCAACGCAGTATTAGGCGGGAAACTAAATGGCCGGTTTGGTTCGGCCATTCCTGCCCTAACTCTCTGCAGGACCCGGCTTGACTAAGTCCGATATCTGCGCTCGGCGATCTCCAGTCCACCCCTGGTCTGGAAAAACACGGCCTAGGCCCCATAAAAAGTCACGATGTCCGGCCGGGGTTCCTTCAATTTGGAAGGCGTTCACGTAACGGCCTCATCCTTCGCTCTGGCCCATCCGTGTAAACGGCAGTTACAGGAAGGTGGCAATGAATAAGGCACCGTTTTCCAATTTAAAATGCACTGGATCACCCCCCTCAAGTCCATCGCCCAACAACAGCAAGATGTGCGAAGAAACCGAAACCTGACGAATTTTTCGTGAAGTTTCGGCAAGGAATACCACGCATCGATGCGGTCAGAGAGATCGGTGTGACTGAGCAAAGCTATTACCCCAAAGCGCAAAGTGTGACGGAATGGGCGCGGCACAACCCAAGGGAGTGTTCACTGCGCCCGGGTTTGTTAGGCGCAAAAACCGGCTTTAAAAAGTTTGACCTGCAGGGCACACAGGGAGGCATGAGCGTGCACAGCCGACGTTGACGTTGATCGTGGAAAATAGCCGCTTCGAGCCCGATCAGGCGAACCGCTCAGCGCGCCCTGGCCCGGTGTTTGATCGCTATCCGTGTTCGCTCTTGAAAAGTAATTCTCCACGCTATGTCTGCTTGAAGCAGAGCCGACGAACTTAGCCTGATGAGCTGCATAGTTTGTGCATTTTCGGAATGATACTGAGGTGTGCATTTTGTTGTGCAAAAACAAGCAACATCTCGACACCGGTAGGCTTCGGGAACGGCTAGAATTTGCTTGCGGTTGCATGTTTTTTGTAGGCAGTTTTTCACAATGATACACACAACCCAATTTTCAGCGGCAACCACGCCGGTTCACCCAGCGCAGGAAACTCCATGAAGCTCATCAAGCAACTTTTTGCGGGAGCGCTGCTTGTATGCGGGGCGCTGTATCTTTGGGCTGCCTATGTGCCTGCGTCGCGCCCCTTGCTCGAACGCTGGGGCGTGCTGGATATCATTGAACAGGTTGCGCCCCTTCCCTCGGACGAAGCGTCAGAAACGACTGCGAAACGTGGTCCGCGCGGGCCGGTTCGCGTGGTTGCGGGAGAGGTTTCGCAACAACCGATGAATGACCAGGTGCGCGCGATTGGGGACGGGCGGGCCATTCGATCCGTTACAGTGCGCGCCGAAGCGACGGGGCGCATCGTGTCGACGGGGTTTGTGGCCGGCGGTTATGTGAGCAAGGGGGATGAGCTTTACCACCTTGAAGACGCAGCCGAAAAGATCGCAGTCGAGCGGGCGCGATTGCAGGTGGAGGCTGCAAAAGAGGATGTCGACCGGCTCAAGCAGTTGCAGAAAACCGGCGCGGTAACAGCTGTGCGTTTCCGCGAGGCTGAACTGGAACTGCGCTCGGCCGAACTGGCGTTGGAGCAGGCCCGGTTTGACCTTGCACAGCGAACCATCGTCGCGCCGATCTCGGGATGGGCTGGTCTGTCGGAGATCGAGGTTGGCGACCGCATTTCCGTGCAGGATGTCCTGACGGTGATCACGGACCGCTCGCATATCCTGATCGATTTCCGGGTGCCTGAACGGGCGATCAGCCAATTGTCGCTTGGCATGCCGATGCAGGTCGTTCCCCTGGCGAACCCGGATCAGCAGCTTGTCGGGAAGATCAACGCGATCGACAATATCGTCGACCGGCACAGCCGCACCTTGCGGGTTCAGGGGCAGCTTGAAAACGAGGGCGATACGCTCAGGGCTGGGATGGCGTTCTCGGTCGCGCTTTCGTTTCCCGGCGAAATGGCCTTGGCAGTGGATCCGCTATCGGTGCAATGGTCTTCGGACGGGCCTTTCCTGTGGAAGATCGAAGACAGCAAGGCACAACGGGTCGCTGTGAAGATATTGCAGCGCAACAGTGGCTCTGTCCTGGTCGAAGGCGCGCTGAATGCCGGGGATGCCATCATCGTCGAAGGCGTTCAGAATATCCGGCCGGGGGCTGAGGTTGAAGCTGTCGAGGGCACAGAACCATCTGAGACCAACGGTTAAGGGAGTATCGTCGTGAGTATACTTGGCGAGACTCTACATGGGCAGCATGGCACGGGCACCATCTTGTTCGTCAAACGGCCGGTACTGGCCTTTGTGCTCAACGCGTTGATCGTGATTGCCGGTGTGGCTGGATTGTTCGGGGTCGAGATCCGCGAATTGCCGGATGTGGACCGCCCCGTGGTGACGGTGACGACTTATTTCCCGGGCGCGTCATCCGAAACCGTTGATCAGGAGGTCACAAGCCGGATTGAAGGCGCGGTTGGGCGGGTTTCGGGGATCAGGACGATCTCGTCGCAATCTCGCTATGGCCGCAGCCGGGTCACGCTGGAATTTGAGGATAGTGTAGATCTGGATGTCGCCGCGACGGATGCCCGTGATGCGGTTAGCCGGATCGCCAATACCCTGCCAGAGGATGCCGAGACCCCCGGCATCGTAAAGGCCGACGCCAACGCGCAGCCTGTGGTCCGGGTGGCGGTGACCTCGGACAGCCGCTCGCCGCAGGAACTGACACAAATCGTGCATGACCGGGTGGAAGACCGGTTGATTTCGATACCGGGCGTTGCTGATTTGCAGATCTATGGGAATCGTGATCCGATATTCCGGGTTGATATCGACCAGTGGGAGCTTGCCAGCAGGGGGCTCAGCCTTGCGGATTTGCGCCGTGCGCTTGCGGATGTAGCCTATGATGCTCCGGCGGGCGATCTGAGCGGTATGCGCCAGTCGATCAATGTCCGCACAACGGCTTCTGTTTCGACACCTGAAGCCTTTGAAGCCTTGGAAATCCGCGACAATGTCAAACTGGGGGATGTGGCACGCGTTACCCTTGGCCCCGCGCCGAATGAAACCATCCTGCGCGCCAATGGCCAGACAGGGCTTGGCATCGGGGTGATCCGTCAGGCAACCAGCAATACGCTGGAAATCTCGGCAGCCGTGCACCAGGTGGTTGCAGAATTGAATGAAACCCTGCCGATAGGGGTGGATATATTCATCACCTCTGATGATGCGGTGTTCATCAATGGCTCGATCGAGGAGGTGCTCAAGACGCTGGGCCTGGCTATCGCAATTGTTGTTGCCGTGATCTTTCTCTTCCTGCGCAGCTTCCGTGCCACCCTCATTCCTGCACTGACACTTCCCGTCGCATTGGTCGGAACGCTGGCCGGGATCTATCTGGTCGGGTTCTCAGTCAACATCCTGACGCTTCTGGCGCTTGTTCTGGCAACGGGCATGGTGGTGGATGATGCCATCGTGGTTCTGGAAAACATCGTGCGGCGGCGCGCCGAGGGGATGGGCGCCCGCGCGGCTGCCGTTCTGGGGGTTCAGGAGGTGTTCTTTGCCGTCATCACCACGACGGCCACCCTCGCGGCTGTTTTCGTGCCCCTGTCGTTCCTTCCCGGACAGGCCGGGGGGCTTTTCCGCGAGTTCGGCTTTACACTGGCGATGTCCGTGACGCTGTCATCGGTTGTGGCACTGACACTGTGCCCGGTGATGGCCAGCCGCCTGCTGGATGGCGTGCAGCTGAATAACAGCGGGCGTGGACCGATCACCTGGCTGGGCAACCGGCTTGCAGCGCTTTACGGAGCCACATTGCGGATGGCCTTGGGCGCTCCGGCAATAGTTGTCCTTGCGTCGCTGCTGTTCGCGGCAACTGCGCTTATGGTTGGCTCTGGTATCAAACAGGAGCTGACCCCGCCTGAAGACAGATCGCTTGTGCTGATGTCCGTCACGGCACCTCAGGGGGTGTCGCTCGATTATACCATGGCAAAAATGAACGAGATCGAGCGCTCGCTGTCTCCCCTTCGCGAAACCGGCGAGCTGCGCAATGTCTTCTCGATTACGGGCTATAGCGCCGACAATCGGGGGTTCATGGTTGCCACGCTTGCACCATGGGAGGCGCGCAGCCGCGGTCAGCAGGACATCGTCAACGATATTAACCGGGGGCTGTCTTCGATCATCGGAGTTCGGGTCTTCGTAATCCAGCGCAATTCCTTGGGGATTCGCGGCGCCGGACGCGGCTTGGCGTTTGCGATCACGGGCGACAACTACGACCAACTGGCGGGCGTGGCCGAGCAACTGGTCGAGCGGATGCAGCAAAATCCCGACTTTGGCAGGGTTCGGCTTGAGTATGAAACGACGCAGCCACAGCTCTTTATCGAAATCGACCGCGCACGGGCATCGGACCTTGGCGTCGAAATCTCCGGGTTGGGGGATGCCTTGCGGGCCGTTCTGGACGGGCGAAGCGTGGGGTCGGTTTTCATCAATGACACCAGCTATGATATCCAGATGCTCTCGACCTCGATGCCGGTTGATGATCCTGGTGATCTGGAAAGCATCTTTGTACGTGCGTCCGATGGCCAGATGGTTCCCCTGTCGTCCTTTGTCCGGCTTGAGGAACGCGCCGTTGCTCCGGAACTCAGCCGCGAAGGAAAGAACCGCTCGGTCGAGATCGCGGCCAGCCTGACGCCGGAGCTTGCGCTGGGCGATGCCTTTGTCCAGGTGCAGGATCTGGCGGCGGATCTGATCACCGAAAACAACAGGGTCGTTCCGCTGGCCGAGGCCGCGACGCTGGATCAGACGAACTCGGGGATTGGCATTATTTTCGGCTTTGCGATCATCGTCGTTCTTTTGGTCCTTGCAGCGCAATTCGAAAGCTTCATTTCCGCCATCGTCGTCATGTCGACCGTGCCATTCGGTCTGGCTTGCGCTGCTTTTGCCCTCGCTCTGACCGGGCTAAGCCTGAATGTTTACAGCCAAATCGGCCTTGTCATGCTGGTCGGTATCATGGCCAAGAACGGCATCTTGATCGTCGAGTTCGCAAACCAGTTGCGGGACCGCGGGACAGACGTACATCAGGCAATCTATGACGCGTCCACCATACGCTTGCGCCCCGTCATGATGACCATGACGTCCACGGTTCTCGGGGGGATACCGCTGATTTTCTCAACCGGGGCGGGCGCCGAGGCGCGCGAAGCCTTGGGGTGGGTGATCGTCGGTGGTTTGGGGCTCGCAACCCTGTCGACGCTTTTTCTGACCCCGGCGGCCTATTTGCTGCTGGCACGGTTCTCGACCCCCAAGGCCGAGGAGGAGGCACGGTTGCATCGCGAACTGCGCGAAGCGAATGCCAATTGAAATCAAGGGCTGTGAAGCCAGCGATGGTCCGAGCTGATTGAGAGTGACGCTGGATTTTGTTGATGGGGTGGATGCTCCCTCCTTCTGTGATGCCAACAACAAAGCCGTTCGGAACACGAAACCTCCGCGCTAAATCTTCCGCAGCTTTCCGACCTTAAAAAGTCGAGGCATCAACTCCGCCGACTTCAGTGAATTCCAGCCCAGGCGAGAGCGTCAACCGTTGGCCAGCCCCCGGCGTACCGAGGAATTTAGACGCGACAGTATCTTTCCTGACTTGCTTACCTTTTCGAGAACTTCAGATCGCAATTTCTCGAGGGATGTTGAAACAGGAACCGAAGCAACTGAAACCCACACGATAATGCCGAGCGCTAGGGCGCCCCCCCCACTCGCCAAGATCTCCGTTTGGCAACCACGCCAGCTATTAACAGAAACGAACACAGCCCTGCCAATGCAGATAGCCGCAGCATAGCACCAATCGTCACTCGAAGTTAACCTAAGCGCCTGTTTTTCAATACTTTTCCTTCCATACCCCCACCACATGATGGAACATATTGGCGCTCATAGGTTACCGTTAGTATTGCGTCCAGTACGCCCCGTGTGAGTTTTTCTGAGAAAAGAACGATAGATACACTGGCCGCACGAGGCCATCAAACCGACCCCAATGGCTTTCCGTGGAGGTGGAGGAAATTGGGGGCCCAGGTCAGACAGAATACAGAGCTTAGAGAGAAAGGCGGTAAACCATGTACCGGCTGAACTCATCTGCGAAAGCTATATAGATTTTCAAGGCTAGCCGCCCGCACCGCACAGCTCAACCGACCAACGCGCGGCTGAGCTTCGCTGCCGCAGTCACGCCGTCAATAACGGTCAGTCCCGGGAGATCCCCCAGATGGCCGGTAACCGACACCGCGCCGGCGCATCCGATGATTACATTTACGGTGTCGGGCGGAAGCTGATGGGCGGCAGCGGTGAAAGCTGCTGCGGCTTCAGCGGGGCTATCTTCTAGCAGCAGCACCGGAACATTCGCGGCTCGGATCGTGTCGATATGCGAGGCATGCCCCTGCGCGTCGATATTGGCCTCGATCACCGGCACGGCAGCCTGCACCGTGGTGATCACCGCTGTCGGCCCGCCGATCAGCTCGGCCATGACATAGCTGGCCTGCCCGATCCCGAGCACCGGACAGGTGGCAAGCTGCCGGGCTTCGTCCAGTCCGGTATCATCGAAACAGGCGATCACAATGGCCCGCGCCCCTGCATCCGAGGCCTTGCGGACCAACTCCAGCAAGGGCGGCACTGCCCGCGCGCCATCCTCAGGCCCCTCGATGGCGGGCGGTCCACCGACCGAGGTCCAGCCTTCGAACCGGATGTCCGGCGCGGTATGGCGGGCGGCGGCCAGAATGCTGGCGGTCATGGCTTCGGTGCTGTTGGGATTGATCACGATCACCGTCATTGCTCAGACCATCCCCTTGCCCGCATCGGATCCGCGATCCTTTTTGCGTGCCATCAGCCAGACGGTCAGAAAAAAGACCCCGATCACCACCAGCGAAAACCCCGTGGTCAAGGTGCCAAGGGCAAAGATCACTGGCGTGGTCACATTGGTGGTCATGCCAAAGATTTCCAGCGGCAGGGTGTTATAGCTGCCCGCCGTCATCAGGGTGCGGGCAAACTCGTCATAGCTGAGCGTGAAGCCGAACAAGGCCACCCCCAGCAAGGACGGCGCGATGATCGGCAGGACCACATGCGCAAAGGTCTGCCAGGCAGTGGCGCCGAGATCGCGGGCGGCTTCCTCATAGCTTTTGTCGAACCGGTTGAAGACGGCGAACATGATCAGCAGACCAAAGGGCAGCGTCCAGGTCAGCTGGCTGCCATAGCCAGAACTCGCCCAATGTATCGGCAAACCCAACTGGTTGAAGATCAGCCCCACCCCAAGGGACACCAGAATCGACGGGATCACCAGTGAGGTGACGGCAAGGTAGAACAGCAGCCCGGAGCCTGCAAAACGCTTGCGGAAGGCAAGGCCGCCCAGAACCGAGACCACCACGGTTGTCACCATGACCATCAGCCCCAGCGCAAAGGAACGGCGGAAGCTGCCCCAGATATCACCGACGGCCTGTTCCTGAAACAGATCGCGGAACCAATAGAGCGACACCCCATTCATCGGGAATGTCAGACCGCCCTGCGGCCCCTGAAAACTGAGGATGCCGATGGTCAGGATCGGCCCGTAGAGGAAGAGCACGAAGAGACCGAAAAAGGCGGCGAGGATGTAAAAGGACCGGCTGCGCGTTTCCATCGATCAAAGCTCCTTGCGAATATCGACCAGCCGCAAGAGCAGCGCGATCACGATCAGAACGGTGCACAGCAGCACCACTGCCGTGGCTGAGGCCGAAGGGTATTGCAGCAGGCTGATGTCATTTGAGATCAGTCGACCGACATTGGCGCGCTGCGATCCGGACATGAACCGCACGGTGATGAAATCCCCCATCACCAGGGTTGAGACAAAGATCGTACCGATCATGATCCCGGGTTTGCACAGCGGCACGATCACCGTCCACAGGGTCTGCAGACCGCTGGCACCGCAATCACGTGCGGCCTCCAGCAGGGACCGGTCGATGCGCATCATCGAATTGAAGATCGGCACCACCATGAACAGGGTGTAGAGGTGCACAAAGGCCAGAACGACGCTGAAATCACTGAACAGCAACCACTCCAGCGGCTCGTCTATGACGCCCCAGCTGATCAGCGCCGAGTTGGCCAGCCCGTTGCGACCCAGAAAGGGAATCCAGCTGATCATCCGGATGATGTTCGAGGTCCAGAACGGGATCGTGCAGAGCAGGAACAGTCCGATCTGCCATTTCAGGCTGCGCACCTCGAAGGCGAGGAAATAGGCAACGGTAAAGCCGATCACCAGCGTCAGCGCCCAGGTCAGCAGGGCATATTTGAAGGTGTTGAAAAACACCGTGTAGGTGACCGGCGATCCGAACAGGAATTCGTAATTGTCGAACTGGAACGCCGGGTAGATCGAATATTCCGTCGCGCCCCAAAAGCTGACGATCACGATCATGATGATGGGCGCCACCAGAAAACCAAGCAGCACCAACGCCATCGGCGCGGCCTGGATCCATGCGATGATCTGTCTGCTCATATCCGGGGTCCGGTCCTTAATGAAATGCAGGAAGTGGTTGCGGGGGCAGAGGTGCCCCCGCAGGTGTTGCGTCAGGCCGCGATGAATTCGTTCCACTTGCGGACCATGTACTGGTTTTCCTCCATCACGGAGTTCCAGCAGACCACTGCGCCCATGCGGTCATAAAAGGAGCCGCCGTCGCGCACTTCGCCCGCTCCGGCCAGCTTGTCTCCGAAGGGCGAGGTGATGATGTCGGTGCTTTCCTTGCCTTCGAACCAGTAGCCCCACTCGTTTTCGGACATGAAGTTCTTGGAGGTCTCCGGCACCGCCGAATAATAGCCCTGACGCATCAGGAAGCCGCCGACCCAGCCGCTGAGATACCAGTTGATGTATTCATAGGCTGCATCCAGCTCCATGCCGGACAGGGAGGCCGACAGACCGATACCACCGCCCCAGCTGCGATAGCCTTCTTTGAGCGGCTGATAAACGCAGTCGATCCCGCGCGAACGAACTGCCGTGATGGCCGGCGACCACATCGACTGGATCACTACCTCACCAGAGGCCATCAGGTTGACGCTTTCGTCGAAGGTCTTCCAGAACGCACGGAACTGGCCGTTCTTCTTTGCTTCGGTGAATATCGCGATGGTCTTGTCGATCTCTTCGCGGGTCATGTTGCCCTTGTCGCCATAGCTGATTTCGCCCATCGCCTCGCAGACCATAGCCATATCCATGATGCCGATCGAGGAGATATCGAGGATCGAGGCCTTGCCCTTGAACTCGGGGTTCAGCAGCTCGGACCAGCTTTCGATCGGACGGCCGATCAGATCAGGACGGATACCCAGCGTGTCGGCGTTGTAGATCGTTGGGATCAGCGTCATCCAGCCGGATTCGCTATCGACGAAATCGGTGCCGCCCGGCCCATCGACAAAACCGACAGTATGCGGCGCGGTGCCTTGCGCAATCTCGCTATCGGGTGTCAGTTTACCGTCGCGGAAGATGCCGACGATCTTGTCGTAATTGGTGATCTTGGAGGCGTCCATGGCTTGAAGGTTGCCGGTCGGCCAGACCTTCTTGCAGACGAAATACTCGATATCGGCAATATCGAAACTGTCCGGCTGGGTGGCAGCGCGCTGGGTGACGCTGTCGGTATCCAGCGCAGTCATTTCCAGCGTAATACCGAGGTCCTCTTTGACCTTGGTCGCCACTTCATTGAGGTTGGACACGCCGGTGCCGAACTGGCGCAGGGTGATGTTCTTACTCTCCTGCCCCCAGACCATTGGCGCCGGAAGCGCAGAGGCCGCGAGCGCCGCGCCACCCGTCTTCAGCAATGCCCGGCGGCTATAGCGAATTTTCGAAATTGTCGTCATGGTCGTTCCCTCTCTGTTATGCGTTTTGCGTTATTTGCGTTGTGTTGTTCATGCGGAGAGCGGGTGCGCGACCCGGTCCTCCCAGTCGAGGCCGATGACCTCTCCCAGTTCCTTTGGGGTTTGCAGGAAATCCGTGTCCGGCATCAGCGCCGTGACATCCTGACCGCCGGCGACCTCGGCCGTCAGCGCGACATGGGTTCCCTGGTATTCGATCCCAATGACCCGCCCGTCGATGCGCCCTGCCTGCGCGGCGGTAACCGTCATTTCATCCGTACGCAGCGCAATATTGCCCTGCGGCAGGTTCAACACGTTATGCCCGCCCATGAACCGCGCCACGAAGGCGGTCTTGGGCCGATTGAAGACATCGCGCGCCGGGCCTGCCTGTTCGATGCGGGCATCGTTCATGACGATGATCTCATCGGCCAGCGCCAGCGCCTCGTCCTGACCGTGAGTGACATGGATGAAGCTGATGCCCAATTCGCGCTGGAGCCGTTTCAGCTCGGCCCGCATGCGGATGCGCAGGAACGGATCCAGCGCCGAGAGCGGCTCATCCAGCAGCAACACCTGTGGACGGGTGATCAGGGCACGGGCCAGCGCGACACGTTGCTGTTGCCCGCCCGATAGCTGGTCCGGCTTGCGGTCTGCCAGCGCAGTCATCTCGACCAGCTCCAGCATTTCATCGGCGCGCTTGTCCCGGGTGGGTTTCTCAATGCCTGCCATGCGCAGGCTGAAAGAGACGTTGTCGCGCACGCTGAGATGGGGAAACAAGGCGTAGTTCTGGAACATCATCGCCGTGCCCCGCTGCGCCGGAGGCAAATGCGAAACATCCCGCCCCGCCAGCACGATCGATCCATCGCTGACCGTTTCGTGCCCGGCGATCATGCGCAGGGTCGAGGATTTCCCACAACCCGAAGGCCCCAGAAGGCAGGCATAGACCCCTGCCTTGAAACGATGCGCGATGGCATCGACCGCAACGGTTCCGCCGTAGCGTTTGGTCAGCGCAACAAGTTCAAGATCAGCATGTCCGGTCATCTGCGTCCCCAGCGTTCAGTTGCAGCCAGAAACGCCGAAGCCGGACGCATTGCGCAAAGCCTACCGGTCACGGAAAGGGCCGATTATCGCAATTGCCTGCAATCTGACCGCAGTTGTGCGGGCTTTGGTCAAATATTGCGCACAATATTGTATACAATTAACTCATATGCCGTATTCGATATGACTTCATCTTGTCATGGAATCCGCCAGCCCTCATGTCTGTGGCAGGAGCACCCCATGACGCGATTCGTAGACAAACCCGATTTTATCCAACCCGCTGTGAACGGCCCCTCGGCCCATCTCGTGGCCTCTCTCAGCCAGGCGATCCATGAGCATCGCCTTCTGCCTGGCACCAAACTGGGCGAGGATGAGCTGAGTGAGATCTACAATGTCTCGCGCACCGTGGTGCGCAGCGCGCTTCAGGCGCTGTCGCATGTGGAACTGGTCGAATTGAAACGCAACCGCGGCGCCTTTGTCTCGCAGCCGACCGTGCGCGAGGCGCGCGAAGTCTTCGAGGCACGCGCCTTGCTGGAACCGCGCACCGCCCATTCGGCTGCAGAGCGCATGACGCCCGAGGACGTAGCCCGGCTGGAGGCGCATATCGCCGCCGAACACGAGGCCCTGGCCGAGGGCGAGGTCGGCAAGGCCCTGCGCCTGTCGGGGCATTTCCACATCGAGATTTCGCGCATTGCGGATCAATCCACCATCGCTGGCTTTATCGAGCGGCTGGTGGCGCGCTCTTCACTGATCATCGCGCTGTACTGGAAACGGCAAAGCGCCCTGTGTGAAAAACACGCCCATCACGCGCTGGTCGATGCCTTCCGGCGGGGGGACGGTCAAGACGCCGAAGAGCTGATGAAAAGCCATCTGCTCGATATCGTTTCGGGGCTCGACCTCAGCGAGACGCCCAAGCCGACCGGAAGCCTGAAAGAGATCCTGAAGGGCTGAGCCCCCACCCCGCTTCCGGCATGGAAACGCGCCCTGTCATAAAACGGTTACCCCAGCCGACCATGTAGCCCGGACAGGTGAACTCTTGATTCCCGAAAGGCGACGGATGGCAGGCGGAATACAGGTCAATTCGATTGGCAAGACCTATGCAGGCAAACCCGCCGTCGATGGCGTCTCCTTCGACATTGCCCAGCATGAATTCTTTGTCATCGTCGGGCAGTCCGGTTGCGGCAAAAGCACGCTTCTGCGGCTGATCGCCGGACTGGAAACCCCGGATCAGGGCGAAATCCGGCTTCACGGGGATCTGGTTGCCGGGGACGGGACCATGGTGCCACCGGAACAGCGCGGCACCGGTTTCGTGTTTCAGTCCTACGCGCTCTGGCCGCATATGACGGTGCGGGGCAATGTTGCCTTTCCGCTGGAAGCCGCGGGCATGTCCCGCAGACAGGCGGCCCGGATGGCCGAACCACACCTGGAAACGGTCTCCATGCAGGCGCTGGCAGATCGCAAGCCCGAGGCCCTGTCCGGCGGTCAACGGCAGCGGGTGGCGCTGGCGCGCTGCCTTGCCGGAGGCGCCAAAACCGTGCTTATGGACGAACCGCTTGCCAATCTGGACCCGCACCTGCGCGGCACCATGGAGAAGGAACTGCTGCGGTTCCACCGCTCTTCGGGGGCGACCACCATCTACATCACCCATGATCAGCGCGAAGCCATGGCGCTGGCCGACAGGATGGCGGTGATGCAGGACGGGCGCTTCCTCCAGATCGGCACACCGCAAGAGATCTACGACCGCCCGGCCTGCCCCGAGGTGGCGCGTTTCATCGGTCAGGGCGCGGTGGTGCCCGTCACCTATCAGAATGGCAGCGCCGAACTGGCCGGGTATCGCTTCCCCGCCTCCGCCCTGCCCGGCCATCCGAATGGCCCGGCGCAGACCTTGTTGCGGCCCGAAGGGATCAAAATCCTGCCGGATGCAGGCAAGGACGGCTTGCAGGGCACGGTCCGCAGTATCCTTTACCGCGGCGGCATATGGGACGCAGAGGTTGAAATCGCCGGGGGCGCGCTGTTGTCGCTGACACATGGTACGGCGCTGCACATCGGCCAGCCCCTGTCGCTCGCCGTCGATCAAGCCTGGGTGCTGCCGCAAATGCAAACCCGTGGAGAGCTGGATGAGACTGCCTGAAGACTGGTTCGCGCCGGACAATGACCGGCTGGCCCACATCCAGCAGGTGATCAGGACAGCCCAGGCGATTGAGGCGCGGCGCTCCTTCTCTGGTCGCCTGATCGCCGCTGCCACCTATCACGACATCGGTTATGCCCCCTCTCTGGCCACAACCGGATTCCACCCCGTCGATGGCGCCGAGATTGCCCGCAAGGATGGGTTTGACGGCGAAATCGTCGACGCGGTGCTGCATCATTCCGGCGCGCGCGGACTGGCCAGCCGCAGCAGACCCGATCTGATGCATATGTACGGCCCGGACTGTCGAACGACTGAAACGGCGCTCAGCCGCGCGCTGACTTTTTGCGACAACCGCTCCGGCCCCAGGGGTGAAAGCCTCAGCCTTGCCGCTCGGATTGCCGACATCCGGGTCCGGCACGCGGGCAACGCGGCCATTCTGGACACTACAGAAGCCTACCTTCCGGTTTTCGAAGCCATCGACGCCGAATTCGCCCCGCTGCTCGACTGATCCCCGGGTCCGGTCAGATGCGCCAAGGCACCACGCCACGCGGAGCGTTCTTGCCGAGCCGGTCCAGCGCCACCATCAGCGCGACCGTCGCCACAATCGTGACGCTTGCCATGGCCGCCGCCAGGGTGGTGTAGCCGCCATCCTCGTAATTGTAGATCGTGGTGCCAATGGTTTCATTGCCCGAGGACCACAGCAAAGCCGAGACTGTCACTTCGTTATAGGCCGTCAGGAACACTAGGATCGCGCCTGAGGCCGCTGCCGGTGCGACAAGCGGCACAAAGATGCGGCGCATCCGGAACATATAGCCGCCCCCAGCGATGCGGGCGGCCTCTTCCAGCGCCGGATCAAGCTGCACGAAGGCGGCACTGACCGGCTTCAACCCGACGGAAAAGAACGCGCAAAGATACGCAAGAAAGATGATCCCGAAGGTGTTGTAGAGCGCGATGTTCAGAACCGGCAGCGGCTTCAGGAAGGCAAGGATGAAAGCGATCGAGATCACCAACCCCGGAATGGCATAGGTCATCTCGGCCAGGGTAGCGATGCCCATCCCGGTGCGCCGCGTGGCGCCCCTGCGGGAGGCCATGAACCGCGACACAAAGATACAGCCCACGGAAATCACAACGGCGGCGACACCTGCGCTGAGGGAGGAGTTCAGAAACGCCCGCGCCGTGACAGCCTGCCGGAACAGAACCTCGGTGAAATTGTCCAGCGTGATGGTCTCTGCATTCAGCGGCAGCCCGTAGGTGCGCACCAGAGCGGTCGCCAGCAGCGCCGAAACCGGCAGCACCAGCGTCGCAAAGACCAGCCCCGCCAGCGCGCCTTCGGTCCAGATCCGCAACCGGCCGAGCCGGATCTGCAGTGGCGGTTGCGGCGGCCCGATCAGCGTGTTGCGGGTACGGCGCAGCAAGAGCGTCTGAACGAGAATGACCGTCACCGCCAGCACCGCCAAAAGGGAAGCAATCACCGCAACATCGGTCAGGACCGAAGGTCCGAAGCTTGCAAGCCTCTGCCAGATCAGCACCGGCAGTGTGATATAGCGGGCCGGAATGCCCAGCAGCGCCTGAATGCCGAAATTGCCCAGCGACGACACAAAGGCCAGCGCAAAGGCTGCGATCAGCGTTGGCGCCAGCAAAGGCAGAATGATCCGCCGCAACAGCCCCATACTGCGGGCCCCGGCGATCCGTGCGGCGTCGCTCATTTCCCGCGGCAGGCTGCGCAGGGCGGCCAGCACCACCAAAAAAACCAGTGGCGTATGCTGCACGCCCAGAAGGAAGACGAGGCCCCCCTTGGAATAAAGCGGATGGGTCGCCCCCAGTTCGGGCGCCATGCCCAAACTGCGAAGGATCGGCGAGGACGGCCCCATCGCTTGTATCCAGGCAATCGCGGTCACATGCGGCGGCACCATCATCGGGATCAGCAGCAGGAAGGTGAACGCCCCCTTCCAGCGGATATCGGTCAGCCCCATGACCAGCGCGATCCCCGTCCCAGCGACCAATGACAGGATAGAAGACAAAAAGGCGCTTTCCAGAGAATGGAAGAAGGCGCGCAAGACCGAGCGGGAGCCAAGGGCCTCCAGCAGCGGCGCAAGGCTGAGCATGCCGTCCTGCGTTATCCCGACACGCGCCAATAGGCTGAGGGGATAGACCAGAACCAACAAGGCAAAAAGCACCGCAGCGGCAAGGGCCAGCCCCTCTCCGCTGCGGAAATAATTCAATCGGGACAAGGGTTAGCCGCCGAAAATCTCGGTGAACTTCATCTTGCTCTCGGTGTCTTCAGCCAGTGCCTTGGCCGGGTCAAATTCGAGCAGCTTGATATCGGGCAGCGCCGGGAAACCTTCCGGCGGGGTGATGCCTGGATGCGCGGGCAGATACCCCATGTCCGATGCCATCTGCTGGCCGTCCTCGGAGATCAGGAAGTCTACAAAGGCCTTGGCCGCGTCGGGGTTCTTGGCAGTCGACAGGATCGCGGCCGGTTCGGTCACGGCCGACACGCCCTCCTCGGGGAAGACGAACTCGACCGGGGCACCGGCCAGCTTGTTGCGGATCGGCAGGAAATCGACAACAAAGCCATAAAGCTTCTCACCACCGGCGATGGCCTTGTAGGTGCCGCCATTGCCGCCCTTGGGGTTGGCACCCTGTGCCGCGAGGCCTTCGTAAAAGTCCCAGCCAAGATCGGGGTTGCTGGTGATCGCGGCCATGTGAATGGTCGCGGCGCCGCTGGTCAGCGGCGAAGGCATCGCCAGCTTGTCCTTGGCTTCGGGCTTCAGAAGATCGGCATAGGAGGTCGGCACCATCTCGGCGCCGGTGTTGTAGACGATGCCGGTGGTGATCAGCTTGGTCGAGAAATAATGCCCTTCCGGATCCATCAACGCCGGGTCATAGGCCGATGTGTCCGCCTCGGGGTAGGCCATCAGGCGCCCTTCGGCCTCGAGCCCTTCCATGGTGACCATATCTGCGATCAGCAGCACATCGGGCTGCGGCGCACCGGCCGCGAACTCTGCCCGCAGCTTGGCCATGATCTTGGTGGTGCCGTCGCGGATCCATTCGACCTCGATGTCGGGGTATTTGGCCTGAAATGCATCGACGGTCTGCTGGGCATCGGCGTTGGGCTGCGAGGTATAGACAACCAGCTTGCCCGACACATCGGCGGCAAACGCAGACGTGGACAGCAAGGCGGCGGCGAGCGCGGAAAGAGCGAAACGCATGTGAGTCTCCGTAGAGTGGTTACGATTGCTCACCGGGCTAGCAGTGCCGTGTAACAACATTCCGACGGAAGGCCTGAAAAGCCGACAGCGCGCTTATTTCCGCAAACCCAAAGGCCCTGCCAATCAGATGGCCTGCATTGCTGCCAGCCCCATGCATGCGTACAGATGCCAACCAACGCCCGCGCCCGTCTCATTGGGTGAACAGACCGCTTGGTTGATTTGCAAGCAGGAAACGACCCGCTGCGATTACGCTCCTCGACATGGGAACGCTCAGATCAATCAACTCAGGGAAGATAGTTGGTGCGGTCGAGAAGACTCGAACTTCCACTCCGGTTAAGGAACAGCGACCTCAACGCTGCGCGTCTACCAATTCCGCCACGACCGCACTGCCTAGGCTTGATGTAGGGGCGTATAGACGAGCCGCCTGGTGATGTGAAGAGGCAAAATGCCGAAATTGACATCTTGCCTCTTCGAAAATTTGTGACCGCTGAAACGAGACTTCAACTGGCCCGCAATCGCCCGGTTGACTGCCCCTTTCCGCAGTGGGATCGGAGATCAGTTATTCGAGAATGTCGGCAAGGCCGCCGCGGCTCCAGAGGCCGGTACGGGTTGCAGTTGGCCGGAACGACCGAGTTGCGCAGCTGCCGCCTTGATCAGACCAGCGCGCTCCGGCTGGCCGGGCGAAAAGACCGCTTCGGCGCCATTTTCCAGAGCCGAGACAGCAACGCCGTACCAATCCTGTGCCGCAGGAACGGATTTGGCTGCACCGAACCCCTGCGACATGTGGTGGCCGATCAGCTCGGCGTAGGGGCGTTTGCCGATGGCGACCATGATCAGCGCCGATCCCATCGCGATATCCAGCTTGTCTCGGCGATAGCCCGAGAACATGCAAACGGCCGCCGTGTTGGCCAGCTGATCAATCGACATGTTGGATTGCAGCACGAACTTTTGCACATCTGCCATGACGGCCTGACTGTTGTCAGAGTCCAGTCGCGCCAGGAAAGGCTGGATCGCCGGGGCAAAGGAATCGCACTGGCTGTCCACCTGCGCCGAGGTCACATTCGTCAGGGTCGCCACGATGGCTTCGCCGGAATTCATCGCATAGGAGCGCGCGATGCAGAACTGCTCTCCCAGCGCGAGATCAGGGTCCGTCATCGTCGACACGGTCATATAACCGCCATTCGAATTGGTCAGCAGGCTGACCTTGCTGCAATGGCTTGCCAGAGAGGCCGTCTGTGCCGCCTGCGAAGGCGCGTTGAAGGTCGGGATCGCTCCGAGCGCCTGACCACCGGCCGATGCCATCACCGTGCCGCCCTGCTGCGACGCAGCCGGAGGTGTTGCAGGCGCCGGGGCTGCGGGTACCGCCTGCCCTGCCCCCTGGCCCGAGGCCTGCATCGCATCATTCATGCGGCACACGCCCTGATGGCAGGAGAAGCTCGCCGTCGTGACACCGCGCGCCATGAAATCGTTGCGCTGGTACCCCTGCGGGGTCGAGGCAAAGACCATGACCGAACAATGCGAGGCGCCGCACCAGAAAGAGCTGCCCGAAACGGAAGTGTCGATCAGATAATCGTTCTTGCCGTCGCCGTTGATGTCCGCCAGCTGCATGAACCCGGAGCGCTGCAACAGTTGTTCGGCGCTCGGTTCGGCAGAGGCGGCGATTTCGTCGACAGCATCGCTGACCTCGATCGGCAGTCCGGCATAGCCGGTGCTGGCGCTGCGCACGCCTGCGGCCTCATCCCGCCAGGTGTGCAGCAAGCCGCGCACGCCGTTGGGGCCTTGCATCGCCTTGATTACCTGCGGGCCACCGATCTGGGCACGATTATAGGATGAGACCAGAAAATCCCGTTCATAGGCGGTCAGTTGACCGGTTGCCGGAAAACCCATATGGACCTGGTACTGGCTGATGGCAGTCCGGGACCGACGCCCCATGACGCCATCCGGCGTACCCGCCGGGAAGCCGAAGTAGTTGAGAGAAGCCTGCGTTTCACGGTTGTGCGCCCGCGTGGCCGAATAGCCTTGGCTGACGGTGCGGCGTTTCTTGTTGCGGTTCACCTCATTGACGATGGCGCCGCCGACAATGCCGCCCAGAAGAGCGGCCCCAAGATTATCAGCAGCAACGGGGCCAGAAGGGGCAGATAGAAACAGGGTCGCCGCAAGCGCGGTCTTGATCGGGGTACGGAACATGAAACAGGCCCTCTATTGAACAACAAAAAGAATCGTTGCAAATAGGATACCCTGAAAATGCTGATTTTCTGCAGATTTTTTCCTGCAGCATTGGACTTCCATTTTCCTAAAACTCCATCAGAGGTGCCCTGCAATGGTTGACTGGATCACATCCGACACCCCCGTCGATTATCAGGAAGCGACCGATTTCATGGAGGCACGGGCCGCTGCCATCGCCGCAGGCGAGGCAGATGAATGCATCTGGTTGCTTGAACATCCGCCCCTTTACACTGCCGGAACCTCGGCGCGGGTGGAAGACCTGACCGACCCAGAGCGGTTTCCGGTCTACCCGTCAAAACGCGGCGGGCAATATACCTATCACGGCCCCGGTCAGCGGGTTGTCTATGTGATGCTGGACGTGGGTAAACGCGGCCATGATGTGCGCCGTTTTGTGCAGCAGCTGGAAGACTGGGTGATCCGCGCGCTGGCGGAGTTCAACCTGACCGGACACATCCGCTGCGGCCGTGTCGGCGTCTGGATCGAACGCCCGGACAAACCGCGGACCGCGACGGGAGAAATCGCAGAAGACAAGATCGCCGCGATCGGGATCCGCCTGCGTAAATGGGTGAGTTTCCACGGAATTTCGATCAACGTGGAACCGGATCTGGAGCATTTCAGCGGAATCGTGCCCTGCGGCATCACGGAGCATGGCGTCACAAGTCTGGTGGATATGGGCCTGCCCGTCACCATGGCCGATGTCGATGTCGCCCTGCGCCGCAGCTTCGATGAGGTCTTCGGGGCAGAGGCCGCCGCCAACGGAGCATCCTGCTCCGCCTGATCCCAGGATTGCTGCCCCGGCGTGATCGAGCAAAAACACCCCAAATCAGTGTGAGGTCGGCACAGTCACAGGAAGTGACCGCTTTGCCACCTTATATTGACTGTCAGGGAAGCCGCGTCGGCAGACCAATGCAATAGAGAACCGCCCAAACCCACCAATTTGTTGTGCCCCCGCCCCCAGAAGGCTGGCCGAAGAACCAGAGGCAGGAGGCGGGCATGGACGGCCATCTTAGGCACAGGCAAAACGCCTGACCAGCACCCGGTCGGTCCGCCCCCGAACAACGCCCAGTTTTCGGTCGAGTTAATATTCGCCGCCGCCCTTCAAAAAGATGCGGCAGCGATGTCGTTCAGCACTGCGTCAGCCGGTCAACCGGCGACCGCATCCCGGATCTTGGCCGCGTGTTCCTGGATCTGCTCCATGTCGCCCATTTTGCCCGGCGGGCGCAGCTTGTCGCCTTCCTTGCGTGGCAGCACGTGAAAATGCAGGTGGAACACCTCTTGCCCACCTGCGGCCTCGTTGAACTGCTGGATGGTGACACCGTCCGCGTCAAAAGCCTTGAGCACCGCGTGGCCCATTTTCTGCACGGTCTGCATGACGGCCGCCAGTTGCTCGGGGCTGGCATCCAGAACGTTGCGGCAGGGTGTTTTCGGGATAACCAGCAGATGCCCATCTGCCCGGGGCATGATATCCATGAAAGCGAGAGTATCATCATCTTCATAAACCCGCGCCGAGGGGATTTCCCCGCGCAGCAATTTTGCAAAGATATTGTCAGAATCATAGGCGGGCATCGGCTGTCTCTCCATCCTTAGCGGTCTCCCGGTTTTGCGCGCCGGGCTGGCGCAGGTCTAACATTGCCGATCCGCGATAGGAATGCCCCCCAGAAAAGCCCCCCCCCGCGACAATTATTCTTGATCCAGATCAAACTCCGCCATTGAAGGCCCTTTAAGGGCGCTCTAAAACCAACATCGAGTCTAGGCCGCCCGGAAACCCTCCCAGTGGCCTTAAGTTTTGCAACAGGAGGCACCTTAAATGGCAGACGCAGCCATTCATGGTCACGGCCACGAAGACGAGCGCGGTTTTTTCACCCGCTGGTTCATGAGCACGAACCATAAGGATATCGGCATTCTCTACCTGATCGTTTCGGCGCTTGCAGGTTTCATTTCCGTCGCGTTCACCGTGTTCATGCGGCTTGAGCTGATGGACCCCGGCGTTCAGTACATGTGCATGGAGCACCTGGACAAAGGTCTCATCAGCGGCTTCTTGAGCACGATGGCGGCATCTGTTCCGGGTGAATGTACCCCGAACGGACACCTCTGGAACGTTCTAATCACCGCGCACGGCATCCTGATGATGTTCTTCGTGGTCATCCCGGCACTGTTCGGCGGTTTCGGCAACTACTTCATGCCGCTGCAGATCGGCGCGCCGGACATGGCGTTCCCGCGGATGAACAACCTCAGCTTCTGGCTCTACGTGGCTGGTACCTCGCTGGCAGTTGCCTCGGTGCTGGCACCGGGCGGCAACGACCAGATGGGGTCTGGCGTGGGCTGGGTTCTCTACCCGCCGCTGTCGGTCAATGAAGGCGGTTTCTCGATGGACCTGGCGATCTTCGCCGTCCACGTTTCGGGTGCTTCGTCGATCCTCGGCGCGATCAACATGATCACCACCTTCCTGAACATGCGTGCCCCCGGCATGACCCTGTTCAAGGTGCCGCTGTTCTCCTGGTCGATCTTCGTTACCTCCTGGCTGATCCTTCTGTCGCTGCCGGTTCTGGCCGGCGCCATCACCATGCTGCTGATGGACCGTAACTTCGGCTTTACCTTCTTTGATCCCGCAGGCGGTGGTGACCCGATCCTGTACCAGCACATCCTGTGGTTCTTCGGCCACCCGGAAGTGTACATCGTGATCCTGCCGGGCTTTGGTATCATTTCCCACGTGATCGCGACCTTCTCGAAGAAGCCGGTCTTCGGTTACCTGCCGATGGTCTGGGCGATCATTGCGATCGGTGTTCTGGGCTTCGTCGTCTGGGCGCACCACATGTATACCGTCGGTATGTCGCTGAACCAGCAGGCCTACTTCATGCTGGCGACGATGGTCATCGCGGTTCCCACCGGGGTTAAGGTCTTCTCCTGGATCGCAACCATGTGGGGCGGCTCCATCGAGTTCAAAGCGCCCATGATGTTCGCTTTTGGCTTCCTGTTCCTGTTCACCGTTGGTGGTGTGACCGGTGTGGTTCTGTCGCAGGCCGCCGTGGACCGTGCCTATCACGACACTTACTATGTGGTTGCTCACTTCCACTACGTGATGTCGCTGGGTGCTGTCTTCGCGATCTTCGCAGGCATCTACTTCTACTTCGGCAAGATGACCGGCAAGCAGTACTCCGAGATCGGCGCTCAGATTCACTTCTGGATGTTCTTCATCGGTGCAAACCTGACCTTCTTCCCCCAGCACTTCCTGGGCCGTCAGGGCATGCCGCGTCGTTACATCGACTATCCCGAAGGCTTCGCCTACTGGAACAAGATCTCGTCCTACGGCGCGTTCCTGTCCTTCGCATCCTTCGTGTTCTTCTTCGGTGTCGTGATCTACTCGCTGCTGCGCGGCGCACGTATCACCCAGAACAACTACTGGAACGAATATGCCGATACGCTTGAGTGGACGCTGCCCTCGCCGCCGCCCGAGCACACCTTTGAAATCCTGCCCAAACAGGAAGACTGGGATCGTTCCCACTCCCACTAAAAGGTGGATGACACAGTAAAACAAAAGGCCCCGGAGCATCTGCTCCGGGGCCTTTTTTCGTAGATTCAATCTTCTCTTTTGCGACAAAGCGCGCCTTGAAAACCTGCCCGCCGGGACCATACTTCAAAGCTCTATCCAATCCCTACATCCTGCTCGTCTCATGCCCTACAACTGGACCCCCACCGACAGCGCCGCAGATGGCGGTGCCCCTCGTGAGTTGCACCTGTGGCCGCATCAATCCCTGCCCGTAGAAGGCTACGTGCGGTTTCTGGCCCTGACTGCCGTTCTGATTTCGGTGCCCCTGCTGCCGCTGCTTGGATCCTTCGTTCTTTGGGGGCTTTTGCCGTTTCTTTTGATCACCCTCTTCGGCATGAAATGGGCGCTGGACCGCAGCCGACGCGACCGGCAGATCCTGGAGGTCCTGACGCTGGGCCCAGAAGAGGCCCGGCTGGAGCGCACCGGCCCCCGCGGCGGACATCAAAGCTGGCATTGCAACCGCCATTGGACCACCGTCCAACTGCACGCCCATGATGGACCAGTGCCCAATTACGTGACCCTGCGCGGCGGAGGCCGGGAGGTCGAGATCGGCGCCTTCCTGTCCGAGGATGAGCGCAAGGCACTCTATGACGACCTGCAATCGGCACTGCGGGGCTGAGCCTGCTGAAATCGGGTTTTGACTTTCCCCGGTCCGCGGGCTACTCAGCCTGCATGTGTAAAACGACGCCTCTTTTCAGCACCGTTTATTATCCGCTGTTTCAATAACGGCGGCCGCATACACCTGTTTTGATGTTCACCCGCCGCGATCCGGCGGTCAGCAGCAGCATCAGACACTCCTCCGGTATCGTGGCACACCGGAGCGTTTCGATGACTTCAATGCCTCATATCCACACGGTTGGCCTGATCGGCTTTGGCCAATTCGGTAAGCTGATCGCCCGCCACCTGTCGCCGCATGTACCGCTCGTGATTTGCGATCCAGCCCTGCCACCGGACGCCATCTCAGGACCGAACCAGCGCTCCGGCGATCTGGCCACGGCCGCTGGTTGCCCGTTGGTGATCCTCGCGGTGCCGGTTCATGCCATCGGGAGCGTATGTAGTGAGATCCGCACATACCTTCAGCCCGGCGCCATTGTCGCGGATGTCGGCTCGGTCAAGCTGGAGCCGGTACAAATCATGCAAAGCCGCCTGCCGGATCATGTTGACCTCGTGGGCACCCACCCTCTTTTTGGCCCGCAAAGCGCCCGCGCTGGCCTCGCTGGTCACAAGATTGCCCTTTGCAACATACGCGGCAGGTCTCACCTGCCCCTGGCGGCCTTTCTCAGAACGGTGTTGGGCCTACAGGTGATTCTGACCACGGCCGAGCAGCACGATATTGAGGCCGCCACCGTTCAGGGGCTAACGCACCTAATTGCCCGGACCCTGTCCGACATGGGCCCCCTGCCCGCCCGGATGACGACTGCCAGCTTTGACCGACTGGTCGAAGCGGTGCAGATGGTTCAGGGGGATCCCCCTGGCGTCTTTGCCGCAATTGCAGAGGCCAATCCCTTTGCCGCAAAGGTGCGCGAAGATTTCCTGCGCAAGGCCGGGGCCGTGGTCGGCGCTCTGGATGCCGAACTGCCATAAAAGCAAAAAGCCCGCAGCGATGCGGGCCTTTTTACGCACTCAATTTTTCATGGCGAATGCCCGATCTGGCAGCTGTCTCAGCAGCCGCCTTCAGAGCACAGCTCGTCCTTGACCATTGGGCCGACAAGGCCAAAATCGACCTGCCCGGTGTACTTGGACTTCAGAACACCCATGACCTTGCCCATATCCCGGATCGAGGCCGCACCAGTGTCGCTGACCGCGCTCTTGACCGCGCTGCGGATCTCTTCTTCGGTCAGCTGTTTGGGCAGGAATTCTTCGATGATGGTAATTTCCGCCAGTTCCCGCTCAGCCAGGTCCAGACGACCGCCCTCTTCATAGGCGCGGGCGCTTTCGTTGCGCTGCTTGGTCATCTTGCCCAGAATCCCGAGGATTTCAGCATCGCCGATACTGCCTTCCTCACCATCACCGCGCGCGGCAATTTCCTTGTCCTTGATCGCGGCATTGATCAGGCGAAGCGTTGCCAGCCGTTCGGCTGCCTTGTCTTTCATGGCCTGCTTCAGGGCCTGATTGACCCGTGTACGCGTATCCATTTTTCTGTACCCATCCCCATGGCATCGGAATTCGGACGTTTATCCAATTGAAAGCCGCATTTCAAGCGCGCGCTCTGACGCCCTTTGCCTGCAGGCTTTGTCGCGCCTGTGCGCAGCGCTCTTGACCCGCTCTGAACCACCCCCTACAAGCCCTTGAATTTCACCTCATGGAGAGTCGTGTCATGGCCGATACCGCACCGTCCAAGCCAACCGCGTGCCTTGCGCTTGCTGATGGAACCGTCTTTTACGGAACCGGGTTCGGCGCAACAGGACGAACCGTGGCCGAGCTGTGTTTCAACACCGCGATGACCGGCTATCAGGAGATCATGACCGACCCGTCTTATGCCGGGCAAATCGTGACCTTTACCTTCCCGCATATCGGCAACACCGGCGTCACCCCCGAGGATGACGAAACCGGCGATCCGGTTGCGGCTGGCATGGTGGTGAAATGGGACCCGACGCTGGCCTCCAACTGGCGCGCCACCGAAGAGCTGAAAGCCTGGCTGACCCGCACCGGACGCATCGCCATCGGCGGCATCGACACCCGGCGCCTGACCCGCGCGATCCGCCAGCAGGGCGCTCCGCATGCGGCACTGGCACATGATCCGGAAGGCAACTTCGACGTGGAAGCATTGGTTGCAGCCGCCCGTGGCTGGTCCGGTCTGGAAGGTCTGGATCTGGCCAAGGACGTCACCTGCGCCCAAAGCTATCGCTGGGACGAAATGCGGTGGGCCTGGCCCGAAGGCTATACCCGTCAGGAGGCCCCCCAGCACAAAGTTGTCGCCGTCGACTATGGCGCCAAGCGCAACATCCTGCGCTGCCTGGCCTCTGCGGGCTGCGATGTGACCGTTCTACCTGCAACGGCCACGGCCGAAGAGGTGCTCGCCCATAATCCTGACGGAGTATTCCTGTCCAATGGCCCTGGCGATCCGGCGGCCACCGGCGCCTATGCCGTGCCGATGATCAAGACGATCCTCGACACCACCGATCTGCCCGTTTTTGGCATCTGCCTTGGACACCAGATGCTGGCGCTGGCGCTGGGTGGTAAGACGGTCAAGATGAACCACGGCCACCATGGGGCGAACCACCCGGTGAAAGAACATTCCACCGGCAAGGTTGAGATTACCTCGATGAACCACGGGTTCGCAGTAGACGCGCAGTCCCTGCCCGAAGGCGTGGAAGAGACCCACATTTCGCTCTTTGACGGCTCCAACTGTGGCATCGCCATGACCGGGCGCCCTGTCTATTCTGTACAGCACCACCCGGAGGCAAGCCCCGGTCCGCAGGACAGTTTTTACCTTTTCGAACGTTTTGCGGAAGCCATGGCGACTCGCAAGGCTTCGTAAAAAGACCCCCGGGAAAACCCCAAGCTCAGCACTGTTAACCGCCCATTAACCATGGGCGGCAACCGTAGCCCCACATTCCATCTGGGGTTGATCTGATATGGGCAAACACACACAGGGATTGCGACGTCCGGCAAGCGCGCTCATCCGGGCGCATCAGGCGCAGGTTCATTTCACCGCGCGTCAGAACCAAAAAAGTAGGAACCATTCCGCTTTCGGCCCCCCTCCGGCAAGGATCAATCCGCGCCAGCCGCCAGCGCCCAGCGCCGGACCACCGGCGGACGCAGCTATTCGTGCGCTAACCCTGCGGCAGCATGGAAAAACCCCGCCAGACAGCCTGCAGTCCATGTTGCCAAGGACCACGCGATCCTTTGAAAAATGCGCGCAAACGTCCCAGGGGAACAAAGCCTCTGACCCAGACATTTTCCGCTATGTCGAGCTGGCAAAAGCCCGCCCTGACCCAAACCTTCTACACAAAATGCCCCCGGCCTTCTGGCTGCGAAACTCTGCCGTGCCCTGGATGCGGCTGGGGGATTCCATCGTTGTGGCCATGGCGGATCTCAGCCAGGCCGACCGGGTTCAGGCACAACTGCGCAATGCCTTTGGCACAGTGATCCCGGTTCTTGCCCGCAAGGTGCAGGTGCAGGACCTTCTGACGCGCACCCTGCGGCACCGGATGGTCCGGAACGCCAGCGTCAGCGTGCCATCCGAGATGAGCAGCCGCTTCCTCGCCCATGGCAGGCTCCATATGGCAATGGCGGTGTGGATGGGGATGGTGCTGAGCCTGACCATTCTGGTTCCGATGTTCGTTTTCAACGCCTTCAGCGCGCTGTCCCTTGCGCTGCTCCTGCTGTTTACTGGCTTTCGGGTGATCGGTCTCGCAGGCTTTCTTGCAGAGCGTTACCGCCCGCCCCTGCCCCACCGCAGCCTTTTGCGACCGGATCAATTGCCCCGCATCTCCGTCCTGGTGCCCTTGTTCCGTGAGGCAAAAATCAGCAGCGCGCTTTTGCACCGGCTCCGGAAACTGCGGTATCCGCGCCACCTTATGGAGGTTATCCTGGTGCTGGAAGAGGATGACGCCATCACCCTGCGGGCGGTGCAAAAGGCCCGGCTGCCCCATTGGATCCGGGTGATCAGGGTGCCCGCCTATGCGGACCTGAAGACCAAGCCTCGGGCGCTGAACTACGCGCTGAACCACTGCCAGGGTGAGATCATCGGCGTCTGGGATGCCGAGGATGCGCCGCAGCCCGATCAGCTGCACCGGGTGGCTGCGGCCTTTGCCCATGCTCCTCCTGAACTGGCCTGTGTGCAAGGTGTCCTGGATTATTACAATCCTCGCGCCAGCTGGATCGCGCGCTGCTTTACGCTGGAATACGCCAGCTGGTTCCGCATTATCCTGCATGGGATTGCACGCATGGGGCTGGTCGTTCCGCTTGGCGGCACCACCATGTTCATCCGGCGCGACATTCTGAACCGGATTGGCGGCTGGGACGCCCACAATGTGACCGAAGACGCCGACCTGGGCGTGCGCCTGTTCCGAGCGGGCTATCGCACCAAGATGCTGGCCTCCACCACCTATGAAGAGGCCAATTGCCGCCCTTGGCCCTGGATTAAGCAACGATCACGCTGGCTCAAAGGTTTCATGGTGACCTATTGCGTCCACATGCGATCCCCGGCGCAGCTTCTTCGGGATCTTGGCTGGTCGCGGTTCATCGGCTTCCAGATCTTCTTTCTGTGCTCTGTCGGGCAATTTCTGCTCGCGCCATTCCTGTGGAGCTTCTGGCTCGTCGCCTTGGGGCTGCCTCATCCCAGCGCAGACACGGTTCCCGAAGGCTGGCTGGCGCTCGCCGTCGCAAGCATCGTAATTTTTGAGCTCCTGAACCAGATAACGGCTGTTGTCGCAGCCTTTGTGACCCGTCGGCGATGGCTGGCCCTGTGGGCACCTTGCCTTCTGTTCTATTATCCTATGGGAGTCGTCGCCGCCTACAAGGGCCTCTATGAATTGGTTTTTCATCCGTTTTTCTGGGACAAGACCGATCATGGGGTCCACGCGCCGGACGATTATTATGACCCACAGACACGGAGCGCAGAACAGGCCGAGGCCTGCAGCAGCGCACAGAGTTGACCTGCCTGCAAGAGTCGCAACCTGACTCTCAGCCTTTGCTGCGGTCGCCAGCATCCTGTTTCAGACGGGTCATGAAGGCGATAGAAATGTGATCTTTCAGGGCATCTGCCGCAGCATCCGCATCGCGCCTGCTGATCGCATCAACAATACCCTTATGCTCGGATTGCGCGATCTTACCGCGTCCCTTGGCCGCCAGCGAAGTGGTTGCCATCAGGGCCATGGTCCGGTGCACCAGATTGAGCTGCTGGACCAGATAGCGGTTGTGCGAGGCAAGGTGGATCTGTTCGTGAAAGCGCCGGTTCGCCTTGGCCAGCTCGGTCGGATCATCGACCAGCTGATCATCGGCCTTCACCATCTCCTGCAGGACACGGATCTCTTCTTCGGTGGCGTGCTGGGCTGCCAACCGCGCGGCCAGACCTTCCAGTTCGCGCCGCACCACATAGAGCTCGGCCATCTGGTTATGATCCAGCGAGGCCACGATCAGCGACCTGCCGTCCCGCTCCAGCAGCGATTGTGTCTCAAGCCGTTGCAGGGCCTCACGGATCGGCGTGCGGGAGACGCCAAAGCGTTCGGCCAGATCACTTTCCACCAGTCGGTCGCCGGGCCGGTAGACGCCTACGTCGATGGCCTCAAGGATCAGCGCATAGGCGTCTTTCTGGGTGCTGCGGTGCTGGTTCATGGTCTTTCCGTTGGATTTCATCCGGTCTTTTCTACAGTGCGGCCCCGGCCAATCAAGCCTCTTGCTCAATTTGCGCCGAAATCACGCAGGCCAGAAAAGCCGCGCTGCATTGCAAAACAGCCGCATCCAACTTAATCGAAGGGCATGGTCAAATCACATTTCTCTCATGTCCGTCACTGGGTCTTCGACCTCGACAACACGCTTTACCCGCCCTCGGCGCGGCTGTTCGATCAGATCGAGGTCAAGATGACCGATTATGTGATGGCCGAACTGGGCGTGGATCACGCCGAGGCCGACCGTCTGCGCAAACACTACTGGCGTGAACATGGCACCACCCTGGCCGGGCTGATGCAAGAGCACGGCATTGATCCCGATCCCTATCTGGTTGCGGTGCATGACATTTCCTTTGCGCCGCTGGACCCGGATGCCGAGCTTGCCGCGCGGATCAAGGATCTGCCGGGGCGCCGGATCGTCTATACCAACGGCAGCGCCCCCTATGCCGAGCGGGTTCTCGAAGCGCGCGGTCTGGCTGGGCTGTTTGACGGGATCTATGGCGTCGAACACGCCGATTACCGGCCAAAACCCGAACGGCAGGCATTCGACACCGTGTTTGCCAAGGCGGGCATTGCGCCACAAAGCGCCGCCATGTTCGAGGATGATCCCCGCAATCTGGCTGCACCGCACGCCATGGGCATGCGCACCGTCCATGTCGCGCCAGCCCCGCATGACGGCGATCACATCCATCACCATACTGATGATCTGACAGGGTTCCTGAGCCGCCTATTGTAGAACCGGCACTGCTCCCCCGTACCCTTATCCAATCAATGGCTGCACCGGGTCGTCCGGCGCGGCAGAATGGCTGCTGAACCGCGGTAAATTTCGGCTCAGCTGAGCGGTTTTCCACGCTTAAGCAGACTGCGACGAAATCTCGCCTGCAATAGTCACCTTTCCTGACCTAGATGAAGCCGCAGTAATACATACAGGAAACGCGATATGACTGCTTATACCCTCCCCGAACGCCTGTCTCTCTGGCAGCGGCTGCTGTTTGCCATCCCCCTTCTGGGCCGGATCTGCAAAGAGGTCGCCTATGGCGCCAAGGACAACATTTATTACGCGCTTGGCACCTTCGTCAGCCTCTGGGGTTGCTCGGTCGTCATGTTCGGCGTTCCCGGTCTTTATATACCGGCCCTGTGCCTTGTACCGGTGATGTTCACGCTCTTGATCCTGATCACGCGCGGATAAGGACCATATGCCGCTTGTCATTCCTCTGCCTTGGGGCATATCTCAGGGCAGACGGACGATGAAAGGCGGCAGCCATGGACCAGACCTGTGACATCCTGATTTCCGGCGGCGGCATCGCCGGACTGACAGCCGCCGCCACTTTTGGCTCTGCCGGGTTCCGGGTGATCTGCGTCGACCCGGCCCCCCCGATTACCGAGCGGGACGTCGATGGCTCCGACCTGCGCACCACCGCAGTCCTGCAGCCCGCCCGCGAGTTGCTGGAGCGTTGTGGCCTTTGGGCCCGACTTGCCGATCACGCCGCCCCCCTCCAGATCATGCGCATCGTCGATGCTGGCGGAGAGCACCCCGAACCGCGGGTGGTGCGGGATTTCAACGCCGCCGATATCTCGGACCAGCCCTTTGGCTGGAACCTGCCCAACTGGTTGTTGCGCCGGGAGCTGGTCGCAGCGCTGGCTGATCTGCCGAATGTGGATTTCCGCCCGGGCGTTGGCACCACGCAGTTGTTCACCCGCCTGAACGAAGCTCGCGTGACCCTGACCGACGGCAGCCAGCAAAAGGCGAAACTGGTTCTTGCTTGCGACGGGCGCAATTCCCCGATGCGCGAGGCCGCAGGCATTCCGGTCAAGACCACCCGATACGGTCAAAAGGCGCTGGCCTTTGCGGTGACCCATCCGGTCCCACATGAAAACGTCTCGACCGAAATCCACCGCTCGGGCGGGCCATTCACCCTGGTCCCCCTGCCCGACTATCAAGGCTTGCCGTCCTCAGCCGTAGTCTGGATGGAACGCGGTCCGCGGGCGAGCGAGTTGCTGCAGATGGAGACGGCAGAGTTCGAGGCCGCGATGACCCGGCGCAGCTGTGGCTTGCTGGGTGATCTGACGCTGGCCTCCCGCCGGACCATCTGGCCGATCATCAGCCAGTCGGCTGAGCGGCTGAACGGCGAGCGGTTGGCGCTGATGGCAGAGGCGGCCCACGTCGTCCCGCCAATTGGCGCCCAAGGGCTGAACATGTCGTTGAGCGATTTGCGCTGTCTGCTGGAACTGGCCGAGGCCCGCCCCGAGGGATTGGGCGATGCTGCAATGCTGGAGGCCTACAACAAGGCCCGCCACAAGGACATCATGCTGCGCGTCAAAGGCATCGACCTGTTGAACCGCACCTCGATGCTGGCACCGCGCCCGCTGCGCGATCTACGTGCCTTTGGCCTCAATGCGCTCTATTCAATGGCGCCGGTGCGCCGGACCCTGATGCAGATGGGCCTTGGCGTAAAATAACCAGGCAAAGAACTTCGGGCGCATCATGGTGGATGCCGCGCCTGCCATAGTTGGCGGGCCTTTCCCGTTGCGGCTAACGTCGCAGTGCCCTGCTGCCATGTTGCAGGCGTCTGAGAACGCTTCGGATATGGCGTGATTTTCATTTACTCAGCGAGCCTCCGTCTGGCTGGGTTCTGCGGGCGCCACGGCATGTCGCTATCGCGATCGGCCTAGACGGCGCCCTGCCCACGACCTTACTTCATGATCGCACCGCCGAACTCACTCCAAAGGTGTACCGATCCGTTTTCACTCACGCGCGCATGAACTTTGCAAACAAGTTATTAAGTTACTGAAAAGTATTAAATTTTCCCTCTCCAACTTGTGAAGTAAGCGGATCAGAAAAGAATCACATTGACATTTCCGTACCGATCAGTACACCCTACAGAGCGTTGACTGATCAGTTAACTCACGGATCATCAGGGAGGAGGCACATTATGACGGACCAGCCCCAAATTGCAGGCGCTGCCACCGCCCCACAGCGCGTCAGGCACCCAAATGGAGCCGACAGGCGCAGCAACGACGCCCGTGGTGGCGCCAAGGACACCCCGAAGTCTCTATCCCTAAACCAAAAGATAAATTATCTTCGTTTCCCAAACAGGGAGAGTCGAATGCCAAGTGTAACAACAACATTTGTGGCGACGATGGCCAATGCCGCTGGTCTGACGATGTCGGACGACGGTGCTTTGCTCTCTGAAGGGAAAGTTGTTTATCGCTTTCGGCCGGGCGCGGATGGGATCATGCCCGAGGCCGAGTATTTCAACGCACTGGACTGGATACGGAGCACCCAGGAAGATGAGGTCGCTCTCATTTCCACTTACGCGGAGACCATCCAGTTGGACGATCTCGGGGTGCTGGGGCTTGCGATCAAGACGGCACCTGATCTTCGCAGCTCCATGCGCCTTATCGAGCGCTATTTCCGGCTCATGACCGACACTGTCGACTATCTTTTTGATGACACTCAGGATCCTGCTCGCCTGATCATCGAAGAGCGTTCCGTCACTCATCCCGTCCTGCAATTTCGCAATGAATGCGCATTGGCCAGCTTTGCTCACAAGATCCGCTGCCTGTTGGGACAGGATATCCAGTTTTCCTATGCATCCTTTCGTCACCCCTGCCGAGGCACGCCTGAACGCTATGCCGAGTATTTTGGCTGCGAGGTCCGGTTCGGCGCCGACCAGGACGCCCTTGCCCTGCCCTCCACCGCGCTGGATCTGCCGGTCCGGCTCGGAGACAAGGCGGTGTCCGACTTCCTGATCCGGCATCTGGATGAGGAAATGTGTGCCTTGCACAAGAACCCACCGCTGATGACCGATCTGATGCGCCACCTGTCACAGGCCCTGAAACATGGCTTGCCGCAAGCGGGCGACATCGCGCGCGCCATGGGGATGAGCGAACGCACTCTCTACCGCCGCCTGTCCGAAGAGGGGCTGACTTATCGAGAGGCCCTGAAACAGGCCCAAACCCAACTTGCCCATGAACTGCTGACCACAAGCGACTTCTCGATCGCCGAGATCGCATTCCTCACCGGATTTTCCGAACAAAGTACGTTCAGCCGCGCCTTCAAACGCTGGGTTGGCCAGGCACCTGCCCAATACCGGCAGGCTGCAGCGACCCAATAACTGCAGCGTGGACCCCCGGTTTGGCAGATAGGGTCATATGGCTGGCAGAACCTGCCAAGACCCCCGCCCCCGGAACGCCGTACAAAACATGTAACGATACCTTGAGTACGCCATGCGCCAGACGGCCAGTGCGTCTTTAAAACCATTCAGCCCAGGAAGTGGAAACCGCAAATGAAAGAAATGACTTCTCTTCTTGCACTGGCACTGGCCGCTGCCATGGCGGCCGGTCTTGTGCTTCTTCCCATTACGATGCCCCGGTCCTCCGGCGTCTATGGCGGCCAGTTTCAGGGACAGCTCGCCTTTCTTGGTCACTCTCAAACACGATAGCATGGTCACGCCAATCAACCGTGAAAGCAGCATTCTTTCTCGATCCGTCCGGTGAAGCCCGTCTCTCGACTCATCCGTTCCTGTGGGCCTCACGGCTTTGCCTGCCCCAATTGAGCGCCGCGTCCAGCCCCTACCTGACCCCTGAATTCGCCGCCGCCGCCCGCCACCTGACAGGCGGCATCGTCGCAGGGGGAACCGGTCACATCCCGCTGACGGACACCGGGCGTCAGCCGCTTCTGGTCAACTCCATGTTGCAGTTCGGCGGCGCAAGACGAAGCGCCCCATACAGAACCGTCCGCCAAGGCCGGTAGCGCGGCAAAGCGCTTACATCCTCTCCGCTCCGCAAGTGCACGATATTGGCAGAGATAAAGGGGGGCCAGATTATTGGATGATTGCAGCCGTATTTCCGGTCCCGTTTTGAGAAATCCACGCGTCGTTCGCGTTTCCGCGCTGTGCGACGGCGCCCTGGTTCGTATTGCCGACAATGATGACCGTGAAACCATTCACATCACCGTCCTGTACCGCGGCAACGAGGTTTGCGTCCCCGGTGATGGATGTCGTGGCATCATTCCCGAAGCCAAGTTGCTTGAAGAAACCCGGCGTCAGACCTGGATCGCTGGCTGCAACACCCGTGAAGCTTGCAGGTGCGGCATTGTTCAGGTCGCCTTCAACAAGAAAGACAGCCGTGTTTTGCCCCTGTTGCAGAAGGTCTAGGAAATTGTTGTCTCCGAGAATGCGGAATTCCGCGGCATTGCCGCCCCCCAATCCTGACAAATAGTTCTGGTCCGCTGAGGCGATATTGCCAGTTCCTTCGACATAGAACTCCAGATCGTTGGTGCCTTCCTGCAGCCCGAGAATGTCGTTCCGATTGCTGAACCCCGTCAGCTCCACCCAGGCGCGGTTCGTGCCGATCTGCCCCACCCCGACCCGGTTTTCATCGCCAGCGACCGTGGACATGGTGATATCATTCTGCAAACCATCCTGGCGCAGCCCCACTTCGTTTGTGTCGCCGGTGATTGTGACGAAACCGACCGAATTGCGGCGTCCGCCCTGAAAGATGCCAAAGCGGTTGAAATCCCCAGAAACCGTCAGATCCATTTCATTGCCGTTTGCACCCATATTATCGTAGCCGATACGCTGGATGAGCGCGTTGTCGAGGGCGCGGGACAGCAAAGCAGGTCCGGTCAGCTGACCGCGACCGTTGTAGGATCCGGTGAACCGGGCGCGGATGATGTTCTCGGCGAATTGCGCGGCCGTTTCGGACCGCTGCTCGACCCGCAGCAGAGTGTTTTCAGTGCCGGTCTGTTCAATCTGGGCAATCTGACCAGGCATTCCGTTCAGCTGTTCCTGGATTACGGTGATGATCTGGTTGCCATCTCCCGACCCGGACTGTCCTTGCAGAATGAACAGGCGGTTGGCGCCAGATGGGATGGCCCCGGTTGCGGCCTGAAGTACCTCTCCCACAAGGTTGCTGTTGGAGCCTTGGGTGATGTCGACCTGGTTGAAAATCGTAGGTGTCTGCGAATTGCCGCTTTGCTCAAAGCCCCGTCCGATGGTGCCTACTTGGTTGTCCGCCCCCGTCTGGGTCACGATCAGGCTGTTGTAATAACCCTCCTGCAGCGCGACATCCGTATCAAGGCCCAATTGGTTGCCACTTCCGACCTGATCGATCAGCGCCTCGTTTTCCAAACCGATCTGATCAATGAAAACCAGGTTGTCCTGCGCGGCAGCCGCCACAGGAAGAAGAATGCTGAGAAGAACGAGAATGCGCATTGTACGACGGGCTCCTACGGATCAGGGGCCGGGCGCGCTGGCGCCCGGCCTGATTGATTTTTTGCGCCAATCCGACGCTGCGGCGTCACTGAGTGATGGTCGCCACGTTGCTGTCACCGACCTGGCTTAGCGATGCGGTATTGCTGCCACCGCCACCCTGGGTGATGTCGCCATCGTTCTGGTCACCATCGATGGTCACGTAGGAGACGTTGTCAGCACCGTCCTGATCGACCAGCAGCTCGTTCAGGTCACCGGCGAAAAGCGCAACATCCACTAGGTTGGAGGATCCTGCCTGGTTGACCCCGAAATCATTGTCGTTGCCATTGATCCCACCGAAGACGGTCACGGTATTGTCGTCACCCACCTGTTCAATGCCAAAGGCGTTGCCATTGCCGTTGATGGCCAGCGTGCCGATCGAGTTGCGGGCGCCAACCTGGTTCCCCCCATAGCCGTTGGAGTCACCGGTGATGTCCACATCCATATAGTTGCCGTAGCCGTTCTGGCGAAACTGTCCGCCACCATTGTATCCGGCACGCGCATCCGAGTTGACCGGCTGGGCGCCGCTGTTGTTGTTGCCTAGGATGTCGATATACATCGTGTTGCCTTCGTTGCCGTTGCCCGTCAGGTCCTGATAGACCGCGCGTATCCAGTTGTTGGCACCATCCTGGCGGATAACAATCGTCTGGCCTTGGCTGTTGGCCCCGGAGTTTCCGTAGTGCCACTGCTTGATATCACCGATCAGATTGCCATCGCCCCCTTGCTGGGTGATCGTCATGCTGTTGCCCCCTGCCCCGGCAAAGGCCCGCTGGCGAATACCCTGCACCGCGTTGTTGTTGGTGGACTGGGTGATGGTCAGCACGTTGAAATTGCCCGCGGTGGTGGCATTGTTGTTGGTCTGGTTCAGACCGGCGCTGCCGCCAAAGGTGACAAGGCTGCCCCTGATGCCAATCTCATTACCATCGCCCGATTGGGTAATGACCAGCGCGTTCTGATCACCGGACTGCACCATGTCTGCCTTGTTGAGGCCGCCATCGCCGGAGCCAAAAGCACTGTTGTTGTCACCCGACTGCGTAACAAGCGCGCTGTTTGCATTGCCGACTTGCCTCAGTAGCGCTTCGTTGCCGCTGCCGGAGTAGGCTACGGTCGACAGAAGAGAAAGCGCTGTCGAGGCTGCCAGAAACTTTGCAGTGCGCTTCATTGAATTGATTCCTTATTTCTGGGGAACACCTTCCCCTTTCGTAGGTGCCGGGGCGGCAAACCGCCCCGGCGGAAGTAAATTACTGGATGATACCAGTATTGTTACCGGACCCGGCTTGGCTGAATGCAGCAGTGTTCAGGTTGCCCATCTGTGCGACGACAGCTTGGTTATAGTTACCATTGATGACACCGGTCAGTGTGTTGTCATTACCATGCTGGCTTGCAGCGAAGAGGTTGCCGCTCGCCTCGCTGAGGACATCGCCGACTGTCAGCGTCATCGTGTTGCCTTTACCCTGCTGGCTCAATGCGCCCGGCTGCAGATCGTTCCAGGTTTGATAGCCGGTCGCAGCCACCGCAGCTGTGAGCGCGCTGCCGCTGAAGCCGCCAGACAAGTTATTGTCGTCACCAAAGATGGACACGTTCATGACATTCGGGTTGGCGGGGCTGGACCCGCCCTGCACGATCGACAGAACGTTGTCATCGCCTTCCGGGATGCCGCCGATGCGAACGGTGGCTTGATCGGCATTGAACTGGCGAATGGAAATATCGTTGCGATCACCGTCGATGCCGACATCCGCAAAGCCCCAGGCCTGTTGCTCGATGTAGATGTCGTTGGCGTCGCCGCCGTTGGCACTGCCTTCGATGTTGACGATAGCCTCGCCACCAGTTCCGAATGCATCCTCCTGAATGATATCCACGATGTTGTCATCCGAGGCGCCGATGATGTTCAGCGTCGCCATGTTGTCATCGTTCCACTGACGGATCCCGACGATGTTGGAGGCGCCGTCGACCACACCCATTGCCACAACGTTGTTGTTGCCCGATTGGCCGGACTGGTTGGCAGGACCACCCTGCGCGATACCGATCTCATTGTTGTCGCCGTTGATGTCCAGCGTACCGACCGAGTTGCCATCACCGCGCTGCTCCACCCCGATACCGGTGTTGTTGGCATCGATGTCAACATTGATCATGTTGCCGAGACCTCGCTGGATGAAGGTGGCGTTGTTGGCCACAGCCGCGACTCCCGAAAGCGCGGTGGTGCCGTTGCCATCGCCGGTCATCTGCACGGTCACGCTGTTGTCTTCGCCGAACTGCTGAACGGTATTGATCAGGTTGCCAGTACCATCTTGGCTGAGATCCGCAGTATTAGCCAGATCCGGAACGCCGCCGGTTGCCTTCTGGAGCACAGTGCGCATCGTGTTGTTGTTGCCACCTGTCTGCAGAATGGTCAGGATGTTTTCATCCGTGCCAGTGTCAGCGTCGCCCTCCTGAGACACCCGGATCACGGCGTTACCGTCAGTTGTCTGTTCGATATCGGCAACGTTATCGTCGCCAAGCTGCTCAACATAGCCAGCGGGGCTGCCGCTGTTGCCGTTATAGCCTACGAGGTTGCCGTCACCAGACTGATCGACAGTGAGGTCGTTGTTGTCCCCATCCTGGAGAAGCGGTTGGTTTGCATAGTCGGTGAAAGTTGCCGATGTACCAGCTACGTTGTTCGCACCGGCGCTCTGGTCGATCAGTGCGGTGTTGCCACTGCCGTTCTGGTCAAGAGCGGCTTCGTTGCTGTCCGCCCAGGCCGCACCGGCCAGAGCCATGGCGGTAGATGCCACCAAGAATGTCTTCAGGTTTGTCATAATACTTCCCCCAACCTAATGGTTAACAGATTTACATTGTGCGTCATTCCGTCGAGGTAGGACCCCGAATACGCTCGCTTAATTGCCCTTGTGTGCCGTCAAATTCATGTCGCCAGAAGGGCTGAGCCCCGCCGCAGATCAACCGCGACGGAGGATCAGGTTATTGGATGATGCCAAGGTTGTTGTAGGACCCGTTCTGGACAAAATTGACGGTATTGTTGTTGCCATTTTGCGCGACAGCTGCCTGGTTGTAGGATCCGATCACCGTGCCGTTCAGCATGTTGCCGCTGCCACGCTGCAAGACGGCAAACAGGTTATCATCGCCAGTAACGGTCATGGTCATCTGGTTGTTGTGGAGGTGCTGCCACAGCGAGCCTGCGGACATCGACAGGCCGGTCACACTGTCACCCGCTGCGAATGCAGCGCCGGCACTGCCGCTCAATGTGCCACCAGCGTTGTTGCGATTGCCCGTTACGCTTACGGACATCTGGTTGCCATTGCCCCAGCGTTGTTGGGTGTTCAGCTGGTTATCGTCGCCAAGAATGTCGATCGTCGCGGTTTGGCTGTGACCGAGGTTCACCCAGTGGTCCACGTTGTTGCGGCTGCCATCCTGGATCACCCGCGCCTTGTTGAATGATGTCTCGACCGTCACCTGCGCCCAGTTGTCATCCACGGTCTGTACAATGCCGATTGAGTTGAAATCCCCTGCAATCGTGGAAAGGGAAACATCGTTACGGCTTCCAACCTGACTGATGCCCAACTGGTTGTCATTACCGCTGATCAGCAGGCCCTGAGCCATGTTGTCTTCCGAAGAGTTCCTGTAGCGGCCATTCTGAATTGCATACTGGTTGTTGTTTCCGCTGATCGTCAGATCCGTCCGGTTACCGGTACCGCGCTGTTCGATCGCTGCCCAATGGAACGCCCCTACATGGTTGTTGTTGCTCAGCAGGCCGGTGTTCCCGCCCGCACCGGCATAATCAGGGTGCAGGGACAATCCTGATACGCCATTCCCGTTCCCGGAAATCACCAATCTGGCATCATTGTCGTTGCCTTCCTGGCGTGCGCTGTAAGTGTAGTTCGACGCGCCTGTCTGCTTGATCAGGAGGTAGTTATTGGCACCACGTTCCTGAGCTATGTCCCGGATATAGTTGAGATCGCCGGTGCCCAAGGTGGTACCCTGTTCGACCTCGACTTCGTTGGGGCCGACCGCCAGCGAAGCGCCAATCGCGTTCTGGCGGATTTTTTCCACCGTGTTCTGGTCCGAGAACTGCGTAATCGTTGCCTTGTTGGCCAGGTCGCTTGGTCCAAGATTGGTATCCGAGCGCTGGAAGAACGTGCCGCTGCCCACGCGGTTGTTTGATCCCTGCTGGCTGACGTAGAGGTCGTTCGCATCGCCATCCTGCAGGATGCTAGTGGCGCCCGTGTTCCCGGCGATGTTGCCGGAGTTGCCGCCGTAGTTCTGCATGATCAAGGCGTTGTTGTAGTCACCCTGTTGATCCAGATAGGCCGCATTGTTGTCTGCAAAAGCTGCAGTGCCCATCGAAAGGGTCAGCGCGGTCGAGGTTACAAAAGCCGTCTTAATAAGTTTCATGATCATACCTCCCCCCAGAGGTCGGAATAAAAAACTGATAAATCGCGGGGCCAAGGTAGTGTCTCAGCCCCGCATAACTCATTGATTACTGGCTAATACCGGCGTTGTTGCCGTTGCCCGTCTGAACCAGGCTCGCCATGTTGCTGTCACCCATCTGCAAAACAGCAAACTGGTTGGTGTCCCCGGTAACCGTGGCTTGGATGGTGTTGTCATCCCCGAGCTGACCGCCAGCGAACATGTTGCTATTGCCGGTGATCGTTGCGTCAAAGAGGTTGTCGCTTCCGCCCTGGCCGATCACGCCGTTGAATGCCCCGCCGACGCTCTGCGCGGCGCCGCTGAAGTAGCCGGTGCCATTGTAATCACCGTCGATGGTGAGTTTCACACCAAATCCGTCGCTACCGTTACCGTTCCAGCCAACCTGCAGGATCCCCGCTTCGTTGGAGCTTCCAGAGATACTGACATCGGCAAAGTTGGTGCCGAGCTGTGCAATACCAATGTTGTTGAAGTTGCCGCCCAGTACTGCAAGGTCGACGATATTCGCATTCCCGGCCTGACTGATACCCAGTTCGTTGTCGCTGCCGGTAATGGACAGGGTGCCAACGGTGTTGTTCGTACCCTCCTGGGTCACGCCGAATTGGTTGTTGTGACCGGCAATATTCAGTGTCAGGGAGTTATTGCCTTTTGGCCAGTTCCCGTCGTTATTGTCTGCAAAACCTTGCTTGAGTTCGCTTGTGTTCGCACCGCTGAGAGCAGCAAATCCACTCAGTGGAGCGTTACCGTTGTTGTCGCCCGTGATATCGACGTCCATAAAGTTGCCGGCGATTCCGCCGGTTGCGGCCTGCTGGACCAGTGCAATGGTGTTGTCGACACCAGACATCAGGATATCCGCCGTGTTGCCGGAGGCGCCTTTATGTTTGTCCTGGAAGACCTCTGTGATTTCGTTGCCGTCACCCATCTCTTGTAGAATGGTCAGAGAGTTTTCACCCGCCGAGCCACCAAAACGGTTGAACTGGGTGACCTTACCAACAACGTTGTAAGACGAGCTTTGGGTAATCGTTGCGGTGTTTCCAAGGGAGGAATTGGGCCCACTCTCCGCCTTCTGTTCGAAGCCGCCCAAGCCAATGTCGTTGTAGTTGCCGCTCTGGACAATATTCAGAGTGTTATTCTTGTTACTCGTTGCCTTCTGGCGGATGTTCTGGCTATCAGAGCCCGCCTCATTGCCTTCGCCCCCACTTTGGTCGATCAGCGCAGAGTTCGTGCCCGTGCCGCCCCCGGATTGAATTTGATCGAGGTAAGCTTTGTTGCTGTCTGCAAAAGCTGCCGCGCTCATGCTCAGGGTCAAGGCGCTTGTCGCCACCAGAAAACGTTTGGAAATACGCATACTTTCTCTCCAATTTTACAGTTTACGCGCTCCTCCACCGACAAAACGTCGGCTTCAGAACTCACTCAATCCCGGGCAGCGCGCTGGTTTTCAGACGCAACCCGACAGGACCTTTCAAAAGGGTCTGCACACCAAGAATTGGATATGGCTATGAAGTGATGTCCCACCCCTGGCTAAACCCGATGCGCCCCCACGCACCATTAACGTTCTGTTAACAATTCCACGCCGTCATTGAGACCTAAGACATGATTTGAATCAAGTGCTCACTAAAGTAGAGACGAATTTTTATATATTTTTATCTAACTCGGGCCAAACATGTTCGCACCGCGCACCCATTCACCCCAAATCCGGACGATTGTTTTCAATTAAGCGTCAATTTCACGGGAAACTCACCAACGAATCCAAGCGCAACGCGTGCGCTTTCGTAACGTCAACACAACCACTGCTAGAATTGCCCAATTCCCCGCAAAAACCCTGACGCGAGCCTTCATCATCGACAAGTGACAGATTCGCAACACACTTATGCGAATTATTTCAACTTGGACAATTCGTCATCGCCAAGTCACTATTTGCTGCGCTTTTAGAGGTGATGGGCGCTGGACACCCAGTCGGCGTGGTTGTTATCACACGTGAGTCGGTCAATTAGCGACGCATCACGGCAGGTTTGTAGGATTGGTGGTTGATTATGAAAAATTCCTTCATTGGCTTCACTGCATCAGCACTCTTATTTGCGGGAGCCGGTGTATCTGGAGAGTTGACCTATACTCCGATCAACCCGTCCTTCGGTGGCGCTCCCCTCAACTCATCCCACCTGCTGTCGACTGCGAATGCGCAGCGCGACGCGACAGCGCGGGATGCCGTAAGCAGCTCGACCACAGGGACCGGCACAACATCTCCGACCGGAACCACAAACGCCGATTTGTTCGTGCGCCAGCTCGAAGGTCGCTTGCTTTCCGCTCTCGCGGGTCAGGTGACCGAGGCGATCTTCGGAAGCAACCCATCCGATCAGGGCACAGTGACTTTCGGAACCACCGAAGTCACCTTTGAGCGTACGGTAGATTCCATCAGCCTCACAATTGTCGACTCCCTGGATGGCACCGTGACAGAAATCGTGGTCCCGCAACTGGTAACTGGAAGTTAAAATTAGGTTTGCTGATTGCCTGGCAGATCGGGCAGCCACAGCTACGAATTAGAACGAGGATAAACATGGTGTTTGGTAAAGAAGCAGGCCTGCGAGTGCTACTCCGTGCCATGGTGGTGGCTGGAACCGCTGCTCTCTCTGGCTGCGCCACGACACCAGGGCCATTTTTTGGGACCACCGATCCGACGATTGTGCAGCCGACACCGGTCAACATGAGCCTACGCACGCTGCCAGAACCGACACGCCGCATATCCGTCTCCGTTTACGATTTTCCTGACCTTACCGGACAATACAAAGAGCGCGAACTCGTCCAGACACTGTCCCGGGCCGTGTCCCAGGGCGGTTCTGCGGTTCTGATCAAAGCACTACAGGATGCCGGTGAACGCCGCTGGTTCACAGTCCTGGATCGCGCCGGCCTGCAGGACCTCGTCCGGGAGCGCCAGATCCTCACCGAAATGCGTCGGCAGTATCGCGGAGAGACAGAGATCGATCCGAATGCATTGGCGCCGCTGCTGCACTCCGGCATCATCCTGCAGGGTGGAATCGTGGGATACGACAGCAACACCCAAACAGGTGGCGCAGGCGCACGATACCTTGGCATCGGCGGCAATACCGAGTGGCAACTGGATACCGTGACCGTCAGCCTGCGGGCTGTCTCGACCGAAACTGGCGAAGTCCTCACCAGCGTGGTCACCCAGAAATCAATCGGCTCCTCCCTGATCCGGGGCAGCGTGTTCCGCTACATCGCGCTGGACGAGCTGCTTGAAATCGAAGCCGGCGTGACCGGGAACGAACCCCGCTTGATTGCCTTGCAACAGGCCATCGAAAAGGCCGTCTACGGCACCATCATCGAAGGGGCCGAGGTCGGGTTATGGGCCTTCAAGGACAAGGGATCCCAGCAGCGCCTGATTGCGAAGTACCGTCAGGAGAAACTGGGGGAATACCTCGGCCAGACGCTCCCCCCGGTGCGTCCGGTGACGATCTCTGCCGCCCGGATTACCCAGACGCGGCCCAAGCCGCGACCAACGCCGCCCGCCCCCAGCGTGCGTCAGTTGCCGCCTGCAGTCGATGAAGGTGGCCCGGTAACGCCGCCGCCGCCGGCAGACGGCGAGGTCATTGGTTAACCTCGTTCTGCCCGCTTAGGCACTTCACTTTCTGAAATAACAGGATCGTTTCAGATCCTGGGCCAGACAGCGGATCAGGCATATGTCTTCTCCGCTGTTTGCTGTACTGCCATCAAAGGCAAATGCTCACAGTAATAATGTAAGCGCTGTCGCCACCCCACGCCTGTTCAGCTTGACGGGGTGAAGTTCCAAGGTAGCAGCTCGTCGATCCTTCTGGCCGGGTGACCGGCGGCGATGGCTTCCAGGGTCGCCTTCAAAT
>NZ_JAXGFR010000011.1:0-166690 GCF_041008775.1 Pseudophaeobacter sp. C1-32P7
AGTTCGCATCGCCGTGCTGAACGGCTACACCGCGCTCGGCATACCCGTCACTGTGGCCGTAGGATAGGTCCGTCCGGGGAAAGGGGAACCACGCTCAGACCCCGATTTGTGCAACAGCGCCCTGCTGACGGTGAAGGCCTCGTCATTACGGCGCTCATCCGTGATGACGCAGGCAATCTGATCGATCCGCCGCAAGGAACGCTCGCTCTGTATAGAACAGGCGGCGAGCGGCTCTGCTTCGAAGAAGAAGTGGTGCAGGTTCGCGGTAGCACGCCCGTGCCGCTTACCGCGAGTGAACCTGCCGATCCGAACAACCGCCTTCCCATGAACTTCGTCATCTTGCTGGATCGTTCCGGCTCGATGATGAACGTCATGGATGATGTGAAGGCGGCGGCGCAAGCCTTCGTGGATGATCTGCCCGACAACGCCACTTGCGCGGTCGGGGCGTTCGCTGATGAGGGCGGCAGCTTCGAGCCGTCCGAAGGGCTCGGAGTTGGTCAGTGCATTGCCTCCAATTTCCCGATGCACGGGGTGGAGGCAGGCGGCGGAACGGATCTGTTCGCCCCCCTCAAGGTCACGTATGAGTGGCTCGCCGAAGAAAGGGCTGGCCAGCAAAGCGCGGTCATCACCATCACAGATGGGGCTGTCAACAGGCAGACCGATTTGGCGCATGTTGTCCGCGATCTCAAAGGCAATGCGCTGACCTTCGTTTACTTCCTGGGTGGGCGCGAAGAGCGATATCTTCGTTCTCTCGCGGACAGCTACCTCACCCATGAAGGCGATCTCGCCGATCAACTGCCGCGCTACTTCGAAGTCTTGAGCGAGACCTATTCGAGCCAGACTGTGCTGCGGCAGGTGGCCTGCGGCTCGGGTGAAAGCGCTCAGCCATGAGTTGGCGCGATTTCAAAAAAGAGCAGGATCAACGGCGTCTCTGGAGCTTCGATCCAGACAGCCATGGTTCTGCGAGGTGGGCGGATAGCGCCCACCTCACCGCACGGGGCTACGGCCCTGATGGTCGCCATACCCTTGGTTATCTGCCTGCAAGAGTTGCTAAGGGCCGCGCTGTTCCCGTCACCTATGACGGGGATCGCCATGAGTTGATCGTCGCGCCGACGCGCGGCGGCAAGGGCGTCTCGGGCGCGATCCCTCGACTTCTGGAGCATCCTGGCAGCGTCATCGTGCTCGACATCAAGGACGGCGAGCTTGCCCTGATCACCGCCAAATACAGACGAGATGTTCTTGGCCAGAACCTCATCCTGATCGATCCGATGGATGTGGTTGCCAGCAAGCTTGGGCTCACCAGCTCGTCCTTCAATCCATGCGCCCGCATCCAGCCTTTCGGCGATGATGCCTTTGACGATGCCATGCTCGCCGCCGATAGCCTGGTCATCCCTGACGGCGGGGCGGAGTCACATTGGTCGGGCGAAGCGGCCAGCATGATTGCAGGCCTTCTGCTTCATGCCGCCGAACATGGCACGGCCAGTCTCAAGGGCGTGCGCCAAACCTTGAATGCCAGCCGAGATGACTTCCGCGCTACCATCGATCAAATGCTGGCCTCGCCCTTTGAGCTGGTCAGGGCTGCTGGCGGGCGGATCGATAACAAGGAAGAGCGTGAGCTGTCGGGGGTAATCTCGACCGCGCAGCGCAACACTCACTTCCTAGAAAGTAGCAGGCTGGCGGATTGCCTGTCTGGTTCGGACTTCGATCCCAAGGATATCGGCGAAAATACCAGCATCTATATCATCTTGCCCGCGCGCCGCATCGCTGTGGCGCGTCGGTTTCTGCGGGTGCTAATCGGCGCGCTGATTGCCAGCGTGACGGCGCTACCCAAAAGACCGTCCGTGCCCGTGATGTTCCTGCTGGAAGAAATGGCCACGCTGGATCGCATGTCCATTATCGAGCAAGCGGTCGGCCTGATGGCCGGATTTGGCATGCAGTTTGTCATGGTGGTACAGGACTTCACCCAGCTCAAAGAACTTTACAAAACACGCTGGGAGTCTTTCCTCGCCAATAGCGCGTCCATTCAGTGTTTCGGCACAAATGACCGCTTCACAGCGGATTATCTCTGTGCGCTTTGCGGCCAGACCAGTTTGCACCAGCTCAGCCTGGACAGTGCCATCGAGCGCGGGCGGATACTGGGCGATCCCAATTTCCGATCCAGCAGTGATGCCAGCCAGTCTCGCCGCCTGATTACCTCGGACGAGATGATGAGCCTGCATCCATCCGTGCAGGTGGTGGCGCTTGCCGCTGCCCGTCCGATGATCGGTTACAGGCCCGTCTACTTTCTGGAGAAGCGCTTCCGCGATAGGCGCGGCAAGCCGCTCTACAGCATTCATCCAAGCCGTGTGGGCCAGCCTATCACGCGGAGTGTGGATTTCACCGCGCCCGGTCTCGCGCTTGGCGCGATGCTCGGCGACTATTTGAATGTGGGGTAAGCCATGGGAAAATTTGCCATTCTGACATGCGCCAACATCGTCTTCGGATATGCTGCGCTCGTCATTGTCCTGCGGGGCGTGATCAACCTGCCGCTCTTCCATGCGTATTTCGCGCAAGTAATCGGGCTCTTGGGGCCGATCCCGCTGTTCATCACGGCGGTTTGGAGCGCGGTCCTTCTCTGGCAGGTGCGCCAGGTCTCGAACTTGCGCATTGTCGATCTGCCCGATGTTTCCGACGCACTTGCAAGAGGACAGCACGATCCTATCCGCTTGGCGAGCGACACTCCCGCCGCGCCTGAACTTCTGGCGCGCGGTTTGGTATGGCTTGCGATTTTCGCAATGCCGACCTGGCTCGGCTGGCCGATGCCGATCCTTTGGCCTGCGATGCTCTACGGGCTTTGGGCGCTGATCCGCTGGGCGCTCTGATAGCTAAAAGAAAAAGCCCCGAAGCGGGTGCGTCGCTTCGGGGCTTGTCTTGTCGTCGGGGCGGCTGGTCTTAAGCGGCGAGGCTCAAGCCTGCGCCATGCAGGCGGCAGTAGCATTCGATCAAACGCAAGCGATCATAGGTGACTGGTCTCGGGTAGCGTTTCGGCATCGTCCCGCAAGGCGCGGCTTCGAGGACGTATGCCATCCAGCGGTTGCAGACGTCTGGGAACATGTCCGTGACTTCGGGGTGACGGAAGGGGCGCTGATCTGGGAAGTAGAGCCGCCCGTCATAGTCCTCGATTTCGGCCAGAACGCGCCGCCATGCGGCGTAGGAGCCGACTTCTTCGTGCATGGCGCGGGCTGGAAGCCAGATGCGCTCTCTGTAGAGTTTGCGGTTGGCGATGTGGTGATCGGCCAAAACGATGATCTTGTCGTCCTTTGTGCTGATGGATGGGGTCATGGTGAGCTTTCTTTATCTATGGGGTCATGGGGTGGTTTCCGTTGTGCTTTATTGTCGGCATCGTTCTACATGGGTCCTCTTTCTTCCGGCAGGGGCTCTTGCCCGTGCTGGGGTAGATGTGGGAGGTTTCCGAAGAATTTCAGATTCGGGGCTAAGATACGGGGTTAGGTGAAAACGTGATCTGTCATTTTTATCAGTATGTTGCGACGTTATTTTTGAACGAAAAATGAGCCATGAAAAACCGCTACTGCATAGGCTCCAAGCTTCCCGAGGCGACCTTTCGCGCGCTCGTGCGGGCCTACTTCACAGGTGAGAATACCGAAGATGCCGCCAAGACAACCAAGACCAGCCATGCCACGGTCAAGAACCTCTACCGCCGCATCACGTACCGCCTGATCGATGATCTGGAAATCTTCAGCTTCCACCGCGAGTTACTGACCGACTGCTTCGAGACGGGAGGGCGGCGTGTGGAAACCCTCAAGCGCTGCCTCTGGCAATGCCCTGGTGACAAGGGCTATGGCGACTTGCCTGACCGGGATACCTGCGCCGAATGTCCCTTCGCCGCCGAATTCAGGGAAGGCATGCAGTACGACCACGCTGCGCTAGCCATGTTTTTCGAACGCCGTTCGCTTGCGCCTCTGAGCTCTTTCAGTTTCGTCAACCGCGCCGCCTACATATTTTCACAGCACCGAGTGTTCTATGGCTCCCATGATGCACGCCGACACGATGCAGCAAGCTTCATTGCGCGGCTCAAGAAAAGGCCACTCGGTTCGGCGGGATCAAAGGAGCAGATCGCAGATCGCTATGTGAACTTAAGAGGCACGCGCCCCCTTTGGTACGTTACCACGCACGGCGAGGCTTACTACTTGCCGGACCACGACATGATGTGAGTAATCGCTTCGCATCCGTTTCCGATTTGTCGCTGCCGCGCATCGCGGCCAGCGTCAAACGGCAATGCCTTGGATGGCCAGCTTTTCATCATCGAACAACGATGATGGGAAGATCAATGCCGAGAAAACGAACACGCGCTGCGAAGCAAGGTTCACCGCAAGTTTGCGGGGAGCGCATAAATTATGCTAAGCTAAAAGAAGATAAAGAATTCAAAGAGCCACGCTCTTTGTACAAGGCTTCCGAGATTGAAAAAGCTCGGGACCAAAATCTCAACAGATCGGCTGAAGAGCATCAGGGGCAATGTTTAACTGACGCCCCTGTGCGTCCTATCGCGCCTATGCGCAGATGGGCAGGTGTTTTGATGAGTACGAATGGTTTTGATAATGCGCCGGATTTGGCCAGCACTCTTGGGTTTATCCTCAAAAAAACAGGGAAACCCACATACAAAATTGACTACAAATTCTATCGCACTTTCTTCGGAGACGAGATTAGCGATGAGGACAAAGATCAATGGATAGATATCATGATCATATTCGGAAACGCGTTCTATGACGCTGGCTTTGCCTATGAGTTCCACGGCCAAGCCTGTGGAAAACATGAGGAAACTCAGGATGACTCTGCCGCTTGCGGCCAAGGTGTGCTAAGCTCACGAGACATCACCCTGAGAGAACAGTTCAACCTGTGCGCGGCTGAGTAGACGGCCTCGCGAAGAGAAGGAGGAGTCATGAATCATGTAGGAACAAAAGCGGCTACACAGACCAAGGCGCTGATCTATTGCCGCGTCTCGGACAAGAAGCAAAAGACGCAAGGCCACGGCCTCGAAAGTCAGGAACACCGCTGCCGCAAGTATGCCGAGGATCGCGGCTACGAAGTCGAGATGGTCTTCCCTGATGACATCACGGGCGGCGTGGACTTCATGAAGCGCCCAGGCATGCGCGCCATGCTGGCCTATCTCGACGCGAAGAACGAAGACAATTACGTGGTCATCTTCGATGATCCGAAGCGCTTCGCCCGCCATACCGAATTCCACCTCAAGCTTCGCCGCGAATTCGCGCAGCGCGGGGCGCGGGTCGAATGCCTGAACTTCACATTCGAGGACACGCCCGAGGGGCTGTTCGTTGAAACCGTGATCGCCGCCCAAGGCCAGCTTGAGCGCGAACAAAACCGCCGTCAGGTCATCCAGAAGATGACCGCCCGCGTTGAGAAGGGCTACTACGTCTTTCATCCGCCAATCGGCTATAAATACGAGCGCGTGGCTGCGCATGGGAAGATTCTGGTGCCAAACGAGCCAATCGCCTCAATCATCCGCGAGGCTCTGGAAGGCTTCGCCGATGGACGTTTCACCTCCCAAGTCGAAGTAAAGCGCTTCCTTGAGGGCAAGCCCGACTTCCCGAAGAGCGGCAAGAGCGGCTACGTCCACCCCACGAAGGTGCGCGACATGCTGGAGCGCTCTGTCTACGCTGGTTGTGTGGAAGCGCCGAATTGGGGCGTAACTCTGCGCAAAGGGCATCACGAGGCCCTGATCAGCTTCGCGACTTACGAGCGCATCCAGGCGCGTCTCAAAGGCACGCTGAACGCGCCAGCCCGCAAAGATATCAATCAGGACTTCCCGCTGCGCGGATTCGTCCTGTGCGATGATTGTGGGGAGCCGATGACCTCTTGCTGGTCGAAGGGCCGCAATCAGCTTTATCCTTACTATCTGTGCGACACGCCGAGTTGCGACTCCAAGCGCAAGTCGATCCGCCGCGCCGATATCGAGGAAGGGGCAGAAGCTCTCCTGCGTAGCCTGCAACCCGCTGCGCAGCTCTTCAAGCTCGCGAAGGCGATCTTCACCGATATCTGGGAGATGCGCCGCGCTGACGCCCTTGGGGCGCGGAAAGCTCTGGAAGCACAGGTCATTGATACCAGCAAGCAGATCGACAATCTGCTCGACCGTATCATGAACTCGTCCAGCCCGTCCGTGATCGGGGCGTATGAAAAGCGCATCGAAGAGCTGGAACGCGAGAAGATCAGACTGGCGGAACGGGCCGAGTCGGCGGTGCCCAGCGAGGCACGCCTGAGCGAATTTATCGAACCGGCCATGGAGTTCCTGGCAAGTCCTTGGAATATTTATAAAAATGGCAACTTCGCCCTCAAGAGAACGGTGCTCAAACTGGCTTTTGCAGAGCCATTGAGGTATAGCCGGAATGAGGGTTATCGAACCGCTGAAACTACCTTTCCTTTCAAGGTGTTAGCGGATTTTTCATCCCTAAAGTGCGGGATGGTGGGCGACCCTGGAATCGAACCAGGCGTGCGTCTCCGCGAGGGAGTTACAGTCCCCTGCCACACCTTGCGGCCTGTCGCCCACTGTCAGGTGAGTGTTGCACCTAACGTGGAGGCGTGATTACTAGCGGCACCAACGGGCGTCAACAGGAAAATACCAAGTTTTCTGCGCTGGCCTGAAATTCCTTTTGTCGGAGAGAGCAATGTCCAAGAAACCCACCAAGAAACCCCAGTGGGTCATCGAAAAGGAACAGGCCAAGAAGGCAGGCGCGAGCGAAACCGTCTGGTTGTTTGGCCTGCACGCGGTGCGCGATGCGCTGATGAACCCGCGCCGGGAGAAACTGCGGCTGATCGTGACGCTGAATGCCCAGAACAAGCTGGAAGAGGCCATCGCGGCTGCCGGGATCGAACCCGAGGTGGTCGATCCGCGCAAGTTCAACGCGCCGCTGGATCCCAATTCGGTGCACCAGGGCGCGGCGCTGGAGGTGAAACCGCTCAACTGGGGCAGTCTTGCGGAAAACTGCATCGGCGCCGAAGTGCCGCGGGTTCTGCTGCTGGACCGGGTGACTGACCCGCATAACGTTGGCGCGATTCTACGTTCGGCCGAGGTGCTGGGCGCCAGCGCCGTGATCGGCACCCGCCATCACTCGGCGCCCGAAACCGGCGCTCTGGCGAAAACCGCCAGCGGCGCGCTGGAACGTCAGCCCTATCTGCGGATGCGCAACCTCTCGGATACCATCACCGAGCTGCAGAATATGGGCTTTCTGGTGCTGGGCCTCGATGGCGAGGCAGAGCAGACCATCGAACAGGCGCTGGAAGGGCGCAAGGACCGCCCGGTGGCGCTGGTGCTCGGCGCCGAGGGGCCGGGGCTGCGGCAAAAGACCAAGGAAACCGTGGATCAGCTGGTGAAAATCGACTTTGCCGGGGGATTCGGATCGCTCAACGTCTCAAATGCTGCGGCAATCGCCCTATATGCTTCCAGAGAAAGATCCTAAGCAGACAGGAGGCAGGCATCGCACATTCCAGCATTTCCGGAGGTAAGATCCTCAGTTGTTGTTACTGCGGCGTTCAATCGGCCTTCGTGCCGGGTGGGCGTGGCATGTCCACGCTGATATGCGGAACCTGCGGGGCGCCGCTTTCGGCGCAAAAGGCCCGGCCACTGGCGCCGGGCAAGGGGGCCAAAACCCCGGCGACGGCTGTGCCCGCGTCGCGGTCCAAGATTTCGCACCAGCCTGCGCCGGTGAAACCCGCCTACAAGCCGAAGAAGAGCAAGCCGCGCAAGAAACGCAAAAGCATGTTTCAAAAGGTGTTGTCTGAGGCCTTTGACGTGATCGAAGATATTTTCGACTGAGGCAGGCTGGTGGGGTTTACCCGACGCCTTTCCGAATGAGATCAGACCGGCCCTGTGGCCGCAGACACACGGCGTTCACTTATTCGTAACACGCCTGTTCAGCCTGATACGCATGGGGCAGAATTGGGTCATCTCAAATTGATCCTGTGGAGTCGTCTCTTGTTTCTGCGCCTGTTCGTTCTGGTTGCTGCCGTCCTGTTGTCCGTCCCGCCCCGGGGCGCGCTGGCGGATTCGCCCCTGTTTGCGGCGCGCGAAGGGGTGGCGCTTGGCGGTTATGACACGGTGGCCTTTTTCGACGTCGGAGAGGCCGTGGCAGGGCAGGCGCGCTATTCGGTTATATGGAAAGGCGTCGTCTGGCGATTCACCTCTCAGAGCAATCAGATCCGGTTTGAAATGAACCCGCGCGCCTATGCACCGATGTTCGGTGGCTATTGCGCCTCTGCCATGGCGCGGGGCGTGTTGAAGGCCGGGGACCCGCAGCTGTGGGTGATTGTTGACGGGCGGCTGTTCCTATTGAACAATGAGGGGGCGCTGACGCGGTGGCGGGCACAGGCGGCGCAGCTGATCGCCGAAGCCGACGCCCATTGGCCCGCCGCGCTGCATCCCGAGTAAAGGGCGCGCCGCGGAAATGTCTTCTGCAACCCCTTCAAAACGCCTTCAAAACCCGGCCCCTTTAAAAAACTGTATTGCCCCCTACATAAGAATCAGGCCTGCGGAGTGGAACATCCGTAGACCTTTTTCACTGTCCCTCGTTCCATACCTCGCGCCCGGGATCCCTTCCGGGCGCTTTTTTCTTGGCGGGCATTGCGCAGTGTTGATGGGACGGTCCATTCCTGCCGTCGGTTTTCCTGCGCGCGATGCCGCGAATTTGGCTTTTCCGGGCCGCGGCGGCGCAGTAGGGTCTGGCCATGACCAGCTATAGCGACGACCTTTTGCGCAAGATTCTGAAACGGACCCGGACCATCGCGGTGGTGGGGGTGTCGATGAATTCTGTGCGCCCAAGCTACTATGTGGCGCGGTATCTCAGCCTCAAGGGGTATCGGGTGATTCCGGTCAACCCCGGCCACGCGGGCAAGCGACTGTTCGGCGCCACCGTGCGCGCCAGCCTGTCAGAGATCGATGAACCGGTACATATGGTCGATATCTTCCGCCGCTCTGAAGCGGTGCCACCCATTGTGGATGAGGCGCTGGAGTTGTTCGCGGATCTTCAGACCATCTGGATGCAGATCGGCGTCGAGAACGCCGAGGCCGCCGCCAAGGCCGAGGCGCGCGGCGTCGATGTAATTCAGAACCGCTGCCCCAAGATCGAATACCAGCGCCTGTTCGGCGAACTCCGCATGGGCGGTTTTGCCACCGGCATCATTTCCTCGAAACTGTAGCACGTTGGGGCAGGGGGGCTCCCGCCCGTCGCGCGTCACATCAAAGATATGAAGGCTCCCTTTGGGCCGGGCGCCGCGCTTACTCGCGGCAGGAAAGGATCTGCTGAGAGGCGCCTCAGGGGCAGGCCTGCCCTGAAGCGCCATGGCGAGTGTATGTCCGACCTGAACCGCCTCAAGGGTGAACCGCGCCTTGCGCGGCCGCTGGCGCAGCCCTTGACCCGGATCAGATCGGGCGTCTGGAGTAGCAGGGGTTAGCCTTTTGGGCGAGCGGCCTTTTCGGCGATGCCGCTGAGGCCCTGACGCTCTGCCAGGACCGTGAGGACATCATCCAGTGCCACATCGCGGGCGGCCAGCATGACCAGGAAATGATAAAGCACATCGGCGCCTTCGCTGGCGAGTTTCGCCCTGTCGTCCTTCACCGCTTCGATGATCGCCTCGATGGCCTCCTCGCCGAATTTCTCGGCGCATTTCTCGGGCCCCTTGGACAGGAGTTTTGCTGTCCAGGAGCTGCTAGCGTCCGCGCCCTTGCGGGAGAGGATGGTGGTTTCGAGATCGTGCAGCAGGGTCATGACGGTGGGCCTTTCTCAGCCGAGGCGCATCGGGATACCGGCGGCGGCCATGTGTTCCTTGGCCTCCTGGACGGTATATTCGCCGAAGTGGAAGATCGAAGCGGCCAGCACCGCCGAGGCGCCGCCCTTGGTAACACCTTCGACAAGGTGGTCAAGTGTGCCGACCCCGCCCGAGGCGATCACCGGCACGTCCACCGCATCGGAAATCGCGCGGGTCAGGGGCAGGTTGAAGCCGGATTTGGTGCCGTCACGGTCCATCGAGGTCAGCAGGATCTCGCCTGCGCCCTTGGCCACAACTGTCTTGGCAAACTCCACCGCGTCGATACCGGTTTCGCGGCGCCCGCCATGGGTGAAGATCTCCCATTTGCCGGGGGCGACGGTCTTTGCGTCGATCGCCACCACGATGCACTGGCTGCCAAACTGCGCGGCGGCCTCGGCCACCACATCGGGGTTGGCGACTGCGGCGGAATTGAAGGAGACCTTGTCGGCACCGGCCAGCAGAAGCGCGCGCACGTCTTCCTTGGTGCGTACACCGCCGCCCACGGTCAGAGGCACAAAGCATTGCTCGGCGGTGCGGCGCACCATGTCGAACATGGTGCCGCGGTTTTCATGGGTGGCGTGGATGTCGAGGAAACAGATCTCGTCCGCACCAGCGGCATCATAGGCCTTGGCCGCCTCCACGGGATCGCCCGCATCGCGCAGGCCGACGAAGTTCACGCCCTTGACCACGCGGCCATCAGCGACATCGAGACAGGGGATGATGCGGGTTTTCAGCATCTTCAGCTCTTTCTTTTCCGGAGTGCGCCGATCAATGCCAGAATGGCCCAGGAAAGACCAGCGCCCATGACAAAGGGGGCAAAGACAAGTGGCCCCCAGGCCGCGAACAGTCCAAGCGCGTAGGCGGTGTCGCTGATATCGCGGCCAAGAAGGTGGCAGGGCGTCGCAAAGCCTTCGTTGACGGCGCAGCCAAGCACCGCGCCGAGGAACCAGACCGCGCCAAAAGCCAGCGCCCAGAGCAGGAGGGGGCCAAGGGTCAGCAGCGCAAGGATGCGATGCGCATTGCGTCCGATGGCTGGTCCCTGTCCCGGCTCCTGCGCCATGGGATCAGCCTTTCAGGATGGCCAGCGCCTCAGCGAGGTCGATGGCGCCGTCATAAAGCGCGCGGCCCGAGATGGCGCCATTGAGCGGTGCACCGCAGGATTTCAGCGCTCGAAGGTCCTCAAGCGAGGAGACCCCGCCGGAGGCGATCACCGGGATCGAGACCGCATTGGCCAGATCGGCAGTGGCCTGCACGTTGGGGCCCTTCATCGCGCCATCGCGCATGATGTCGGTGTAGATGATGGCGGCAACGCCTGCGTCCTCGAAGGACCTCGCAAGATCGGTGACCATCACGTCGGTTTCCTCGGCCCAGCCTTTGGTCGCGACCTTGCCATTGCGGGCGTCGATGCCGACGGCCACCTTGCCGGGGAATTCGCGTGCTGCGTCGCGCACCAGATCGGGGTTTTCCACCGCCACGGTGCCAAGGATCACCCGGGCCAGCCCCTTGTCGATCCAATTTTCGACGGTCTTCATGTCACGGATGCCGCCGCCCAGCTGTGCGGGCACCTTGCATTGCTTCAGGATTTCCTCGACCGGGGCGGCATTCACCGGCTCACCTGCAAAGGCGCCGTTCAGATCGACAAGGTGCAGCCATTCGCAGCCCTTTTCGACGAACTCCAGCGCCTGGGCGGCGGGGTTGTCGTTAAACACGGTGGTCTTGTCCATGTCGCCATGCAGAAGGCGCACGGCCTGGCCTTCCTTGAGGTCAATGGCGGGATAAAGGATCATGTCGCTGGCCTTTGTCATCAATGGGCGCCGCCGGGCTGGCGGCAGGGTTTTGCCGGTTCTATGGCACGGTCGGCGCCGGGATTGCAACGCGACCCAAAGTCAAGCTTGCCTGAAAACCACATGCCGCGCCAAGGTGGGGCAAACAGGGAGGTTTTGAGATGAAGACAGTCACATTGGGTCTGGCGCTGGCGATGTCGCTGGCCACCGGCGCGCTGGCCGATCAGGTTGCTGGCAAATGGAAGACCGAGGAGGGCGATGAAGGCGGTTATTTGCACGTGGATATTTCGCCCTGCGGCGCCAGCATTTGCGGCACCATCGCCACCGCCTATGACGCAAATGGCGGCGTGTCGGCGGATTATGAGCATCTGGGCAAGAAGCTGATCTGGGATATGAAGGCCGATGGTGGCGGCAGCTATTCGGGGGGTAAGATCTGGGCGCCGGATGCGGACAAGACCTACAAGTCCAAGATGCCGCTGGACGGCAACCGCCTGACCGTCAAGGGCTGCGTCGCAGGCGGGCTGATCTGCCGGGGACAGACCTGGAAACGGGTCAACTGAGAAACGGGTGAAGTGATCTCCCGCCGCATGGACGCGCCGGGATGTTGATCATAGCAGCCCAAGCTGAACCGGGATCGGCACAAAACCACGGCGGACCTGCCGGTCCCGCACCGTTTCGAACAGATGCATCGCCTCGGCGTGCTGGTTGAAATAGGCGCGCCGTTCCTGACCTCCGGGGGCGGCGATCGGACCCAGGGCCTGCTCGACGCACCAGTCGCCAAACAGGGTCTGGCTCAGCCGCAGCACGCAATAGCGGTGGCGGCCGTCGATATGGTCGAATTTTTCCAGTCTGATCTGCAAAGGGGCGGGGCCTGAACGGGTTTCACACCGGATCCGTATGCCGCGAAGCGGGCGCCCTGTCCATCGCTGTGCCGTCACAATTGCCGTATGTGTCATTGCTGTGTGGCATGGGGCTGCGTGGTAGGGGCTAAGGCCAGCCCCCGCAGGGGGGGCTGGCAGATTGCTAGGATGATCAGAAAAGGAAATCACCCACCGAGAGGTCATCAAGGCTGACGCCGTTCAGGATGATGACGTTCTGCCCGTCATCGCCCATGTCGTAGATGACGCGGCTGCCCGTGTCGGTCGCGGCATCGACAAAGGCGTCGAGGCTGGTCGCCTCATCCGTGAAGGCGGAGAGGTCCAGCACGTCCTCACCAATGGTGAAGTCCCGGACCACGTCGCGGCCAAAGTTGCCTTTGAAGATAAAGGTATCCTCTCCGCCGCCACCGATCAGCTTGTCGCGGCCGCCGCCGCCGTTCAGCACGTCGTTATGCGCACCGCCTTTCAGCTTGTCCGCGTGGGCGCCGCCCAGCAGAGTATCCTCGCCTTTGCCGCCTTTCAGAACGTCACGGCCAAGACCGCCTTTCAGCTTGTCGTCCTGCGCACCGCCGAGCAGCGTGTCACGGCCCGTGGCGCCGATCAGAACGTCCTCGCCGCGATTGCCCTGCAGACGGTCATTGCCAAGGCCGCCTTTCAGCCGGTCATCATTGCCGTAGCCGCTGAAGCTGTCATCACCGGCGGAGCCGAAGAAGCGGATGTCCTGCGCTTTCAGCTGATCGATCAGCGGATCGAAATCCGCGTCCAGCATGCCGTAGATCAGCGCCGCCGAGGCATCGGCGCCATCAACAGCGGGGGCGAACTCGATGGAATAATCCAGCTGATCCAGCGCGATGTCCTGGGTCCCGTTCGCTGCGTCGGTTGCGGTGGCGCCATAGCCCAGTTCAATTCCGCTGACTGTCCCGCTGAGCGTGTGGGTGCTCATGCTGTAAACAATGTCATCGCGCAGGATATAGGCCTGTGCATCCGGGGTTGCGGTGTCGGTGATCTGTGCCTCGGCGCCGGCGTAATCGCCGCCCAGGCCGTTGGAGAAGACACCGCGCCCGGCGGATTCGAAATTGGCGCTGAAGTCTTCGATATAGGCGGTGAAGTCGGTAACCTTGCGGTTGCCGGTTGTGATGGTGATCGTCATGGCATCTCCTGTGCCGACCTTCCGCTGATCGCATGACAAGCGTCAGATGGGGCCGGGCGTGACCGTGTTCGCGTTGCGAATTTCGAGTGATTTGCTGGGTCTGGGATGCGGCTGAGCTGCTGCATGGTGACTGGGCATTGGGCCACAGAGTCCGGTACCTGGCAGGGCTGTGCTACTCAGCCTGATAAAAATTGTCAAGAAAGGGCGGGTGGAAAACGCGGCTGCGCGTGAGGGGGGCGGTTCGTCTGGCGAAAACGCCGGTGCCGGACTGCGGGAGGGCAGCCCGGCGGGAACAACGCGCCAGATTGGAAGCTTCACCCGCGGCGCGTTGATCTCTGGGACCGGTCCGACTGTGTCGTCAGACCGGTCTATCAGTTATGCCTATCCGGCAGGTCTATCAGACGGCGCCGGTGTATTCGCCGCGCGCCGGATAGTCGTTGGCGATGGCGAAATCGAGCGCCGAGACCAGTTCCGAGAAATGCGGACGCACGAAGGGCATGGTCTGCACCGAGCCGTAGTAGAGGGTCTGCTCGGGGGTCACCATGAACAGGCCGGGTTCAGAGAACAGCGCGGGCTCTTCCAGACCGATCGAGGTGGTGCCGCGCGAGGTCGAGATGTAGAGACCCCATTGCTTTGCCACGTCCAGCGGCAGATCATAGGCAAAGCGCAGGGATTTGGCTTCGATCTTGTCGGCCATCGCCTGGGCGCGCTCTTCGCCGTCGGCGCTGATGGCGATGGTGGCAACGCCGCGCTCAGCGAAATCGGCGGTCTTCTTTTCCAGCTCTTTCAGGTAGTTGGCGCAGATCGGGCAGTGCAGGCCCCGGTAAAAGCAGATCACGGTGCCGCGTTCGCTGTCTGCCTTGGACAGATCAAAGGTGCCGCCGCCGAGCAGCGGCAGGGACAGGTTCGGGGTTTTCTGGCGGGGGATCAGCATTGCAGGTCTCCGAGTATGAATGTTGCTGCCGCAATAAGCGGCCGTGAGTGATGGTGGTGGCCTTGTGCAACGGATCTGGGCTTGAAAAATCCGAAAAATCTGACAAAAACACCGGAACTCTGCACGGGAGAGAGATAATGGACAGATTGTCGAGCCTGATGGCCCGGTTTCGCATGACGGTCGAGGTGGCAACGCCGGAGGCGGCAAACCTGCGTGTCTATACCGATCCGGACGGGGCTTTGGCGCGGCTTGTGTTCTTTGCCGGTGGGGCGGTGCCGCAGGCAGAAGACGGACCCAGCCTTGCGCTGCGGGTGGACTGGGCCGGGGAGCATAATCCGCTGGTGGCTGCATTGCCGGTGCGGGTCGAAGTGGCTTTGGCCGACGCGACAGGGCTGTGCGCGGTGCTCGATCTGATGCAGCAGGAGTTGGCCGTGCACCGCTGCGGCGCCGAGAGTATTCTGGCCAGCCTGGGGCAGGCGGCCATGGTGCGGCTGTTGAGGCACCTAATCGAGGTGGGCACGGCGGAGCCGGGCCTGTTGGCGGGGCTTTCTGATGCGCGGCTGGCCCGCGCCATCGTGGCGATGCATGACCATCCGGGCCGGGTCTGGACCACGCAAGATCTAGCGACCGAGGCGGGCCTGTCCCTGTCACGGTTTTCCGAGTTGTTTTCCCAGCAGGTCGGGGAAAGCCCGATGCACTATCTGCGGCGCTGGCGGCTGACGCTGGCGCGTCAGGACATGCTGCGCGGCGACCGGGTCGAGGCGGTGGCACGCCGCTATGCCTATGATTCCCCCGAAGGCTTCACCCGCGCCTTTCGCAAGGCCTATGGCTGCGCTCCGGTGTCTTTACGCAAAAGCGCAGCCTAGGCTGCAGGCAAAATGACCGGGGGCAGGAGGCTCAGGGCGCCCAGGTCAGGAAATTGCCGATCATGCGCAGGCCGACGTGCTGGCTTTTTTCCGGGTGGAACTGCATGCCCAGCATGGTGCCTTTGCCGATGACAGCGGTGACATCGCCGCCATAGTCCACATGCGCCAGCCGTTCGGCCGGATCCGCCACGCGGAAATGGTAGGAGTGCACGAAGTAGCAGTGATCGCCAGATGAAATGCCCGCAAAAACTGGGTGATCGTGGTCGATCACTAGATCGTTCCAGCCCATATGCGGCACCTTCAGGGCGGGATCCTCGGGGGTGATCTTCACAACGTCGCCGCCCACCCAGTCCAGGCCGGGGGTGTCTTCGTATTCATGGCCGGTGGTGGCCATCAGCTGCATGCCGACACAGATTCCAAGGAAAGGACGTCCCTTGTCCTCGACCGCGTGGACCATGGCATCATAGATGCCCTTGTGACCGCGCAGCTCGGCGGCGCACGCGGGAAAGGCACCATCGCCGGGCAGCACCAGACGGTCTGCGCGGGCCACAACATCGGCGTCGGATGTGACCACAACCTCACCCGCGTCCATTTCGCGCGCCATGCGCTGAAAGGCCTTTTCGGCAGAGTGGAGATTGCCGCTTTCGTAATCGATGATCGCCGTCAGCATGGGGCCTGGTCCTTCCTGTCTTGCGTCTTTGAAGTGGCCGGAAACCGTCCCGGGGTCAAGAGGGCGCTACAGGCTCAAGTCGGTCCAGCAGGGCGATCACCTGCGTCAAAGGGCCGTCGTCGATGGGGGGCGGCGGGTTGCCGAACTCCCCGGCGAGGTAGAGCAGGGTAAACCCGTGGATCAGCGACCAGATCTGGGTTTCAACCACCAACCGGTCCTGACCGGGCGCCACAAAGGGCGCGGCCACCGCGCGTAAGGTCAGATAGGCGTCGGCCTCTTCCTTGCCGCCGCCATGGACCAGACCCGCAAGTCCCTGATCGCCAAAGATCACCGCGAGGATGCCGGGATGATCCAGCCCGAATTGCAGATAGCCCCGGCACAGCGAGTGGACCCGCCCGCGGGGATCCTGCGCGCCGCTGTCGCAGGCGCTTTGCAGGTAGGAAGAGAACAGACGAAAGCCTTCCTCGGCGATGGCTTGTTTCAGCCCCGCCAGCCCGTCGAAGTGATGCGCGGGCGCCGCGTGCGACACCCCGGCGCGTGCAGCGCATTTGCGCAAAGACAGCGCGCTGAGGCCGCCTTCCTCCAGGAGATCGATGCCTGCCTTGATCAGAGCGGCCTTCAGGTCGCCGTGGTGGTGGCGGCTTTTCACGTCTTCATTTGTCATGCGGCAGGTATCGCCCTTCATCTTGACGGCGTCAAGTTTGCCTGTCAGATGTTAACTTGACAGTGTAAAGTTTGAGTCGCCCAAGGGCGCAAGGAGGGATGAGATGTCGAGCGAAACCCGGGCGATGGGCTATCCCAGATGGGTTGTCATGACGATGTGGGGGGCTGCGGTGCTGATCGCGGTGGGATCGTACCGGTTCCTGATTGCCGATATCGCGCTGGTGATGCCCGCGATGCTGCATCACGCGTTGGAGCGGCCGTTGATGCTCTACCTGCACATCGGCCTTGCGCCGATCTCGCTGGCACTGCTGCCGGTGCAGTTCTCCACGAGGATCCGTCAGCGGCGCCGTGGGCTGCACCGCTGGCTGGGGCGTCTATACGGCGTCGCGATCCTGCTGGCCGGGATCAGCGGTATCTGGCTGGCCTATACAACCGAGGAGGGGCCGGTCGCGGCGGCGGGCCTGGGGGTGTTGTCGCTGCTCTGGCTATGGGTGACGGGCACGGCGATCTGGCATGCGATGAGCCGCCGAATTGCGCAGCACCGGGTCTGGATGATCCGCTCTGCCGCACTGACGTTGGCGGCTGTGACGCTGCGGGTTTACCTGCCCGTCGGGGTCGCGACCGTGGGGTTTGAGGCCAGCTATCCGATCATCTGCTGGCTGGCCTGGGTGCCCAATCTGCTGCTTGCGGAATGGATCCTGCGCCGGGGCCGTGGCGCGCCGCTGGGCGCCACGGTCTGATTGCGGTCTGAAAAGACGTCAGAGCGCGCCCTTGGTCGACGGGATGGCGTCTGCCTTGCGCGGGTCGGTTTCGACCGCATCGCGCAGGGCGCGGGCCACGGCCTTGAACGCCGCTTCGGCGATGTGGTGGCTGTTGAACCCGTGGATCTGGTCGATATGCAGGGTGATGCCGCCATGGGTGCTGAGCGCCTGAAAGAATTCGCGCACCAGTTCGGTGTCGAAGGTGCCGATCTTGGGCGTCGGCAGAGTTACGTTCCAGATCAGGAAGGGGCGCGCCGACAGGTCCAGCGCGCAGCGCACCTGGGCATCGTCCATCGGCAGGTGGCATTCGCCATAGCGGCGGATGCCCTTCTTGTCGCCAAGCGCGGCGACCAGTGCCTGACCCAGCGCAATGCCCGTATCCTCGACCGTGTGGTGATCGTCGATGTGGTAATCACCCTTGGCACGAATGGTCATGTCGATCAGCGAGTGCCGCGCCAGTTGGTCCAGCATGTGATCGAAAAAGCCGACACCGGTCTGGTTATCATATGCCCCGGTGCCATCGAGGTTGATCTCCACCGAAATCTCGGTCTCGGCGGTGGAGCGGGTGATCTGAGCGCTGCGCATCTGCGGGCCATCCTTCGTCAAACTGCCCCTTGGGCCATATGGCGCCCATGGGCTGGTGCTGCGCTTATAGGGTGCTGGGGCTGTCTCACTCAAGAGCGCGTAAGTCGAAACTCAGGCCCTGTTGCAGCTGCATCTGTGGGATTGCGCCTGCCTGCGCGCCGTGCCAGCTTAGCGGCCAAATCGTTACTCAAGAAAACCCAATGAAGGGGCGCCCATGTCGACCTGCGTTTTCATCCAGATCCGCTGCAAACCCGGCACCACCTACAAGGTGGCCGAAGATATCGCTCTGCGCGAAATTCATTCCGAGCTCTACTCCACCAGCGGCGAATACGACCTGCTGATGAAGCTTTACATCCCCAAGGACGCGGATGTCGGGAAGTATATCAACGACCACCTGTTGGTGATCCCGAATATCGAACGCTCGCTAACCACGATGACCTACAAGGTTTTCTGAGCCGTCAGCACTGCTGATGCAAAACGCCTGATCTCCGGCAGGGGATCAGGCGTTTTTCGTTCCTGTGCCGATGCGCCTGAAGCAGACTTAAATCAGAACAGGAAATCCGACCCGTCCAGATCGGAAATATTGGTATCCGCCAGGGTAATGCTGCCCGCGCGATAGGAAATCACGGCCTCGTTGCCATTCTGGGTCAGCGTCAGATCGGAAAAATCATCAACGCTGCGGTGTTTGATGGCAATGAGGTCAGTCCCATCGCGCCAGTCCTCGATCGTATCATCGCCGATGTTGCGCCCCTTGAACTTGAAGGTGTCGGCGCCGCGGCCCCCCACCAGCATGTCATCGCCCTGATCGCCCTGCAAAAGGTCACGGCCGCCGCCGCCCTTGAGGGTATCATTGCCACGCCCGCCCCAAAGCTTATCACCGCCCCCCCGGCCCAGCATTTCATCATTGCCATTGTAGCCTTTGACCTTGTCTCCGCGGGACCCCAGATCGAAGAAGTCATCTCCGGAAAAGACCTGTTTGAACAATTTCACATTGTCCCGATTACGGTCTGTTTCAGACACGCGGAAGAAATCTTCTGCATCAATGTTGAGATTGGTGACCGTTGTGGTGAAATTGGTGCCGGTTTCGGTGACGCCCTCGATCAATCCGGAATACGGCGTCAGGATACTGTGGCCGTCGCGGGTGATGCTTTGGAATTGCAGGCCAGTCCCGTTGTAGACATCGGGAGAGGTGTCGGGGATCGGATCAAAGCCGGGAATGCCAAGATCGGTATTTCGCATCAGGGTAAACCCGGTGGAGGACGCGTCCGTGACTTCGGCCTTCAGGTTGAAATGAAAACTGAACCAGCCGATGCCGCTCTGGGTCATCACGTAGCGTTCCGTGCCTTCATAGATCAACTCAACCATATGCATGTCTCCTGCAATTACTGATACCAAACCGGTTTCAGTTACAGGTCAAAGCGCTGGCGGGAGTAAGGGGAAAATACAGCAGAAGAGACGCAGATCGGCAGGGCCGAGATCGCGCCCCGGTCTTTGGGCAGTCCGGGGCGCGAGGGTGGGCCTAGCCGTCGATCAGCCCTTCGGCCTTCAGCGCTTCATAGGTGCTGTCCACGGCGGATTTGGCGCGTTTCAGCATTTCGTCCACTTCCGCCTTTGTGATGATCAGCGGCGGGCAGAAGGCGAGCGCGTTACCCGCCACGGCGCGCAGGATCAGGCCTTCGTCCTGGCAGGCCTTGACCGCGAGGGCGCCGCCCTTGCCGCCGGGTACGGTTGCGCCCGTGGTCTTGTTCGACACCAGTTCCAGCGCCGCGATCAGCCCCTTGCCGCGGACCTCGCCCACCAGCGGGTGATCAGTGAAGATTTCGCGAAGTTGCGCCTGCATGTAATCACCGACCTCGGCCGCATGATCAAACAGGTTGTCACGCTCATAGATTTCCAGCGTTTTGAGGGCGGCGGCGCAGGCGGCAGGGTGACCGGAATAGGTGTAGCCGTGGCCAAAGACGCCGACCTCGTTCGAGGGCGCAACCATTTCCTTGTACATCCAGCCGGGGATCACGGAGGCGGAGATCGGGAAATAGGCCGAGGAGAGCTGTTTGGCGAAGGTCATCAGGTCGGGTTTGATGCCCATGGTGGTGCAGCCGAAATCGGCGCCGGTGCGGCCAAAGCCGGTGATGACTTCATCCGCCCAGACCAAGATGCCATATTTGCGCAGAACTGCCTGCAGTTTCTGGTAATAGCCTTCGGGCGGCACGATCACGCCAGAGGCGCCGGTGATCGGCTCCATGATCATGGCGGCGATGGTGTCAGGATTCTCGGCAATGATCTGCTGCTCCAGATTGTCGATGATACGGTCGACAAATTGCGCTTCGGTCTCGTTCCCCTTGCGGCCGGTGTAGTAATGCGGTGCGTCCGAGCGCAGGATGTGCAGAGCCTCAACGGGCGCGTCGAAATGCGCCAGGTTTGCGGGCAGGGAGGTCAGCGATCCAGCGGCGACGGTCACACCATGATAGCCACGCTCGCGGGTGATGATCTTGCGTTTTTCCGGTTTGCCAATGGCATTGAAGTAGTAACGCAGCATCTTGTAATGGGTGTCATTGGCATCCGATCCGGAGTTGCCGAAGAAGAAATAGGCATCCTCGATTGGCACCATGGTCTTCAGTTTTTCCGCCAGTTCCTGGATCGGCGCGTGGGTCTTGCCGCCAAAAGTGTGGGAAAAGGACAGTTTGGTCAGCTGCTCGGTGATCGCCTCGATCAGCTCGGTGTTGCCATAGCCCAGCGAGGTGCACCACAGACCTGCCAGACCTTCGATATATTCCTTGCCGTCGGTGTCGTAGACATAGATCCCCTGGGCGTGGTCAATGCACATCTGCTCGGTCGCGGTCAGGTTGGTGGTGGGATAGATGACAGGTGCCATGACTGAACTCCTTTGAAGAAAAACGCGCGGGGCGGGCTGGAACGGCGGACTGCACGGGGCAGGGCTGCGGTAAGCATTGGCGCGTTTTACAGATGGCGTCAAAAGGAATTTGATCAAAAGGTGGCGGCGGGGTGATTGGCCTATGAGATAGGGGTAGGGAGGAGGGGGCCAAAAATGCAAAAACCGCCCCGGAGGGCGGTTTTTGTATCCAAATGGAGCGGGCGAGGCGATTCGAACGCCCGACCCTAACCTTGGCAAGGTTATGCTCTACCCCTGAGCTACGCCCGCGCTGCCATTCGGTGAGCGGTGTTTAGGAAATCGCGCCGGGGGCTGCAAGGGAAAAATGCTGACTCTATGGGGATTTCTGCGGCGGGCCGAATGAGGGACGGAATGCGGGAGTGGAGAAACAAAAAGCCGCCCCGGAGGGCGGCTGTTTTGATCCGAATGGAGCGGGCGAGGCGATTCGAACGCCCGACCCTAACCTTGGCAAGGTTATGCTCTACCCCTGAGCTACGCCCGCGCTGCCATTCGATGAGCGGGTATTTAGGAGCTTCGCGGGGACTGTGCAAGAGGAAAATCATGCCCGCCGGCAGAGAAATGCAGAGCCGCCCGATGGGTGGGGGAGGCTGGCATTCACGCCCTGGGCAGATCGAACCCGGCCTGCAGCGCCATGCGCCGATGCTGCTCTGTTTCAGGCTGGCAGGAGACAAAGGCGCTGGCGGGGCAGGCAGGCAGGTCCAGCGCGCGGATCAGCTGGCCATCGTATTGTCCCGACAACAGCAGGATCCCCTCGCGCTCCAGAATGTCGCGGGTGCCGCGTCCCTTGTCCGAGCGGATGCGGCGCATGAAGTCCTTTTGCTGGGCCACTGCCTCGACCACGTCGCGGTCGACCGGGCGGCCCTGAACAAGCCGGAACAGCCGCGCCATGCGTTCGTTGCCGGTGGCGCCGGAGAAGATCCGGGTGACGGTCTCCTCGGGCAGGCTGCGCCAGAAATTCGCTGGGTAGGGATGATCCCTCAGCAGCCACAGGATATGGCCGAACCCCATGGCAGAGACAGAGCGTTTGGCGTCCTTGTTCTGCCCGGCAGTGAGGTAGTCGGGCCGCGCCAGGATCAGGCCAAGGTAACAGCGCGCACGAGCCTCGTCCGCGGCCACCAGCAGGCAGACTTGATCCAGCGCTTCGGTCGGGATCATCCAATTGCTGCCCATGGTGTTCTTGATATCCATGTCGCGGCCCAGAACCTCGGTATCCAGGCGGCCCCGGGGCAGCCGCAAGAGGGCGCGCAGCTCGATCTCGACGCGGGTGCCGATATAGGTCTTTTCGGTCTTTTCCAGTTCCTCATAGGCGCGGCGCCCGGTTTTCGGCGTCATGATCACATCGTCGATGCAGGTGCGCAACATGGCTGGAAACCGGCTCGCCAGTTCCATCGCGCCACCTGCGCGGGAGGTGATCTCGCCTGCGATCTCGGTCAGGAGGTCATAATCCGGGTGTCCGGGCAAAATCAGGCTGTCGGGAAGGGTCTGTTTCATCCTGGGCTCCGCCCGGCCGCCGGGCCCAGCCCTTGGCCCAGATTGGGCAAGGCGGTTTTAGGCCCGCACGGCATGAAGGTTCGGCTTGGCAATCGCGGCGCGCAACTGGCGGGCCACCGCTTCGGCCACCGGCGGCGGGAAGGCATTGCCGACCTGACGGTAGGCGTTGGTCTTGGCGCCGGTGAAATGCCAGGCGTCGGGAAAGCCCTGGATGCGCGCCACCATGCGCACGGTCAGGCGGGGCATATCGTTGTGAAAGGGATCGGGCGCCTCATTGGCGATGGTGCGCCCCTCGACACCAAGAGCGGCCCAGGCGCGGCGCGCACGGGTGGGACCCAGATCCGGCCCGCCATGTTTCTTGGAGCCACCAACGATGGTTGGGGCGATTTCATCTGCCTTGGCGGCCCAGTCTTCTGCGCCGCGCCAGCCACGTTCCTGCATAAGGTCAAGCAGGGTGGCGCCCACCGTGGGCGGGTTGTGCGGCAGCGGGTCGGGCCAGTTGAACTGCCCAGCAAATTCCTTGCGCAGGGCCACGATGGCCACGCGCGGGCGCAGCTGCGGCACGCCAAAGTCCGAGGCGTTCAGCAGCCGCCAATCAGTTTCATAGCCCAGTTTCGACAGCTGGCCTTTGAGCTTTTCGCGGTAGTCATGAAACACCGCGTCCAGAAACCCGCGCACGTTTTCGATCATCACCGCGCGGGGGCGGGTGGCATCGACGATATCGATGGCATCGTCAAAGAGGTTGCGCTCGTCCTGTTCGCCCAGCTGTTTGCCAGCGACGGAAAACGGCGGGCAGGGCAGGCCGCCGGCCAGCAGGTCGATGCCCTTGTAATCACTGGCTTCTTCCTTGAACCGGCGCACGTCCTCTTCCAGCACGTTCCATGTGGGGCGGTTGTGGCGCAGGGTGGCGCAGCAGTGTTTGTCGATCTCGACCAGCGCGGTGTGATCAAAGCCCGCACGCTCCAGCCCAAGGGCCTGGCCGCCTGCACCTGCGCATAGTTCAACCGATGTCAGCATCCTGCCTGTCAGCCCCGTTTGTCGTTCTTGCTCTGTTCCTTGCCCGGAAGTGGTACTCGCAATGGCGATTCCGCGCAAGTGTCTCGCGGCGTCTTCCCCTGCGGCGACAGGAGCTAGCAAGGCCCAAAAACACCAGAATCCGAAAACACCAAAGGCCGCCAGGGCGGCGGCCTTTTAGTGGTCCAAATGGAGCGGGCGAGGCGATTCGAACGCCCGACCCTAACCTTGGCAAGGTTATGCTCTACCCCTGAGCTACGCCCGCGCTGCCATTCGATGAGGGGTGAAATATTCATTCCGCCGCGGGGCTGCAAGTGGAAAATCGTGCCGCCCCGGAAAAAACTCTCATTTTCTGCGACGGAACCTGCGGGCTGCTGCGTTTCATACAGATGAAAAGAAACAGAGGGGAGCTGTCTAAGATGAAACCTGCCGACTATGCCCGTATTGGCGCGCTGATCGCGACCATAGCGCTGGCCAAGGCGCTGTCGCCCGCGGGGGGACAGAGCCCGGAAACCGCATCTGAGGTTGACCCGGGCGCGATCCGGCCCGCGCCGGTCTATGTTAAAACGATCAGCGCCCCCGAGGTCACGGCCCCGGTGCAGGGGCACGACGTTTAGGCTCAGCCACTCTTCACCTTAGAAAAGCGCGTGCGCGATCAAACCCAGCCCTGCGACGAGCAGCATCAGAAGGTTCAGCACGATCCCGGCCTGACGCAGGATCAGGATCTGCGGGCGCGCGGTAAAACCGACCGCGTGCATCAGCCGTCCGCCCAGCAACATCACCCCCAGCGCATGCGTGGCCAGTGCCGGTGCGCCCTGTGCTTCGCTCAGCGCCAGAAGAACCAGGCCAAGCGCAGTATATTCCACGAAATTTCCCTGCGCGCGGATGGCCATCAGTAATGCGCGATTGCCGCCATCTCCGACAGAAATCTTGTGTTTCAGCCGCTGACGACTGACGCCAAGCGACAGGTAGACAAACAAGAGCGCTGCCCCGCCGGCATAAAGCGATGTAATCGGAAGCATCGGCCTATCCTCTACATAGGAATTACAGTGTCATAAGTGAGTTCGTTTTTGGAACCTAATACTGAACAATCCTGCGGGGCTTTTGAAGCCGATTCAGAGCGGGTTCACGCGAGGGAATGCGCGCCGCGGAAGCGCGGGCGGGATGCCGAGGGCAGCGGGAGTGGTCCCCACGGCCCTTGGGGCGTATCCGTTGAGGTGATTACTTGACCGGGATCTTGTGCTTTTTCAGCGCCTTGGCCAGTTCGTTGTCGACCAGTTTCATCAGCGCCTTGTCCTTGGCGGCGGCCTTGGCAGCCATATCGGTCATCTGTGCCTCGCGTTCCTTGCCGGTGGCGCGGGACAGAATCACGCCATAGCCGACCTTCAGGCTTTCATCGCTGACCTTGTTCATCACCTCAGCCCAGAGCTTGGCCTTAAGCGTATTTGGGATGTTGTTGGTCTTGGCCAGTTTCGCCAGCCGGTCCGGCAGGATCGTGCCCTGCAGAAGATCCTTGTTCTTATAGGCCCATTTTTTCTGGAAGCTGCCGAGGTTCTTCACCATCCCGCCAAGAAGTGCCGAATAAAGAAGTGAGGTTACGATGGCCTGGAATTCCTTTTCGGTCGGGGGCTTGCCGGTCTTCATGATCCGGCCGACTTCCTTCACGGCTTCACCCAGAACGGTTTTGATCACCTCTTGTCCGGAGCCGGCGATGTAATTGGCGATGAATTTCTCAAGCTGTTTGGTGGACAGGAAGGCGACCTTGGACGCCAGCTTGGGTGCGACCCATTTTGCCGCATCATCGCAAAAGCCGAGCGGTACCTTGCTGCCGATCCCGCCGGTCAGCCCGCCAACCGTGCCATCGATCACCATGGCCTGGATCGAACCCCAGACGGTCACCTTCTGACCGCTGGCATGTTTGCCAAGCTCCTGACTGGCGCTTTGCAGGAGGCCGACACCGGCACCAGAGGTGACAGCCGCACCGCCAGCGGTCATGCCCGCTCCGGTCACCAGAACCGGGGCGGCCAGCGCCCCGACGACGGCAAAACAGGCAGCCGACGAAACCGACAGAACAGTGGCCGTGGTCCGGGCAGAGCCGGTGAATTCCTTCAGAAACCGCAAAAGGTCCGCGTTGAAGGCGCCAATCGCCTTTTCTGCCTCGGGCAGGGCCTCATCGATCAGCTTGAGGTCCTTTGTCATGATCGCCCGCTCCAGCTTGCCACTGGCACGGATGGAGCGGCCACAGAGCTTGTTATCGGGCATCTTGACCGATCCGGCCTCGATGATGATGACCTGCGCTACGGCGTTCAGCACGCCATCTTTCAGCTGAGCCACGTCCAGATAGTGCTGATAGGTCTCCAGCGCGGTTTCATGGTTGCGCAGGACCGATTTCATATAGGGCGTCAGCCGTTTGAGGACGTCCAGCTTGACCTTCTCGTATTCCTTGGGCGTGCAGCGGATCTTCTTGCCGCGGAAAGTGACCTCCATCATGGGTTGTTTGGCGGCCTTTTCCTCTTCGGCCTTCATCTTCTTGTAGGCTGGCAGCAGCGTCTTGAAGGTGCGCCCGCCGGGATCGATGACCTTGTCGGGGTTTTTGAAGCCGCTTTTCTTCTGAAAGGTGCCGATGGCCTTCAGCAGGCCGGTGTCCATCTTCTTTGAGGCGCCAAGGGGGCCGATCTTATTGGCCTCCAGCATCCTGCGCACCAACAGCACGTCGTCTGGTTTGTTCTTGACCTCATCCCCGGAACTGGAGCGTGGGGACTGACCGACAGGAGCTGTCAATTTCGCTGAAGACATTGGAAACCTCGAAAACTGGATAAAAACTGGCAGCTATTTTGGGCTGGTCCCGCAAAGGATCAAGATTGACAGCAGCGAAATGAGGAGGCTTGCCAAATTTTCCCCGTTGTCGCGTATTCGCGGGGCAGTGGATCCGGCCTGCGTGCGGCACGAAAAAAGCCGCAGCCTTTTTGGGCTGCGGCTTGTGGTTTATTGGGTATGGGCCTTGTGTCTTATTCCAGCTCGATGAGGAGGTCCTTTGCATCGATCTGGCCGCCGGGCTGGACGTGCACGGCCTTGACCACCGCGTCGCGTTCGGCGTGCAGGCCGGTTTCCATCTTCATGGCTTCGATGGTCAGCAGCATATCGCCCTCATGCACCTGCTGGCCAACCTGTACCGCGACCGAGGCGACGACGCCGGGCATCGGCGCGCCGATGTGGTCGGGGTTGCCCGCTTCGGCCTTGGGACGGGCAGCGGTGGTGGATTTCACCAGACGGTTCGGTACCCGGATCACCCGCGGCTGGCCGTTGAGTTCGAAGAACACCTTCACCTCGCCGTTCTCATCGGTCTCGCCGATGGCCTGCAGGCGGATCTCCAGCGTCTTGCCGGGGTCGATCTCGGCCGAGATTTCCTCGCCCGGTTCCATCCCGTAAAAGAACGCCCGTGTCGGCAGGCTGCGCACCGGGCCGTACTGGCGATGGCGGCCCATGTAATCGAGGAACACCTTGGGATACATCAGGTAGCCATTCAGATCCTCGTCATCGACTGCCTTGCCTTCCAGCTGCTGGGACAGCTCGGCGCGGGTGGCTTCCAGATCGACCGGCTCCAGATGTTTGCCGGGGCGCTCGAGGTTGGGCTTTTCGCCTTTCAGCACCTTGTCCACGATACCCGCCGGAAAGCCGCCCGGCGGCTGGCCAAGGTTGCCGCGCAGCATGTCGACAACGGAATCGGGGAAGGAGAGGTCGGTCTGCGGATCCTCCACCTCTTCGCGGCTGAGGCCCTGGCTCACCATCATCAGCGCCATGTCACCGACCACCTTGGACGAGGGCGTCACCTTGACGATATCCCCGAACATCTGGTTCACATCCGCATAGGTCTGGGCGACCTCGTGCCAGCGCTCTTCCAGCCCCAAGGAGCGGGCCTGCGCCTTGAGGTTGGTGAACTGGCCACCCGGCATCTCGTGCAGGTAAACTTCCGAGGCCGGAGCCTGAAGGCCAGACTCAAAGGCTGCGTATTGCGCCCGCACCTGTTCCCAGTAATCGCTGATCTCGCGGATCTTGGCGATATCCAGCCCGGTGTCGCGGTCGGTGTTGCGCAGACCTTCGACGATCGACCCCAGACAGGGCTGCGAGGTGCCGCCACTGAACGCATCCATCGCTGCATCCACTGCATCGACGCCCGCATCGGCGGCGGCCAGAATGGTCGCCCCGGCGATGCCGGAGGTGTCATGCGTGTGGAAGTGGACCGGCAGGCCGACCTCTTCCTTCAGCGCCTTCACCAGCTGACGCGCGGCGGCGGGTTTCAAGAGGCCCGCCATATCCTTGAGGCCCAGAATATGGGCGCCTGCGGCTTCCAGATCCTTGGCCATGCCGACGTAGTATTTGAGGTCATACTTGGCCCGGTCCGGGTCCATGATATCGCCGGTATAGCAGATGGTGCCTTCGCAGATCTTGCCGCTCTCCACCACCGCATCCATCGCGACGCGCATGTTCTCCACCCAGTTGAGGCTGTCAAAGACCCGGAAGACATCGACGCCGGTGATCGCAGCCTGTTTCACAAAGGCCTGCACCACGTTGTCCGGGTAGTTGGTATAGCCCACCCCGTTGGAGGCGCGCAGCAGCATCTGGGTCATCACGTTGGGCATCGCCTCGCGCAGGTCCCGCAGCCGCTGCCAGGGGCATTCCTGCAAGAAGCGATAAGCCACATCAAAGGTGGCCCCGCCCCAGCATTCCACCGAGAACAGCTGGCTGAGGCTTTGTGCATAGGCGGGTGCCACGCGGATCATGTCGATGGAGCGCATGCGGGTGGCGAGCAAGCTCTGGTGGCCGTCGCGCATGGTGGTATCGGTCAAGAGCAGCTGCCGCTGCGCCTTCATCCAGTCGGCCACCGCCTGGGCGCCTTTCTGCTCCAGCAGGTTGCGGGTGCCATAGGGCAGGGCGCCGGTCTCGACCTTCGGCGGGCGCGGATCCTTCAGACCCGCTTTCGGCTCGGCGCGGCCCTCGGTCTCCGGGTGACCGTTGACGGAGATGTCGGCGATATAGGTCAGCACCTTGGTGCCGCGGTCCTGGCGCTTGGCGAAGTTGAACAGCTCCGGCGTCTCGTCGATGAACTTGGTGGTGTATTCATTGCTGAGGAAGGTCGGGTGCTTCAGCAGGTTCTCGACAAAGGCGATATTGGTGGAGACACCGCGGACCCGGAATTCGCGCAAGGCGCGGTCCATGCGAGCAATCGCCTTTTCCGGGGTCGGTGCCCAGGCGGTGACCTTGGTCAACAGGCTGTCGTAATAGCGGGTGATCACCCCGCCCGCATAAGCGGTGCCGCCATCAAGGCGAATGCCCATGCCGGTGGCCGACCGATATGCGGTGATGCGGCCATAGTCAGGGATGAAGTTGTTGAGCGGGTCCTCGGTCGTCACACGGGTCTGCAACGCATGACCATTGAGGCGGATCTCGGACTGATCGGCCTTGCCGGTGGCCTCGGCAATGCTCTTGCCCTCGGCGATCAGGATCTGCGCCTGCACGATATCGATGCCGGTGACTTCCTCGGTGACGGTGTGCTCCACCTGCACCCGCGGGTTCACCTCGATGAAGTAGAACTTGCCGGTTTCCATATCCATCAGGAATTCGACGGTGCCGGCGCATTCATAGTTCACATGGGCACAGATCCTGCGGCCCAGATCGCAGATCTCGGCGCGCTGCGCCTCGCTCAGGTAAGGCGCCGGGGCGCGTTCGACCACTTTCTGGTTGCGGCGCTGGACTGAGCAATCCCGCTCGAACAGATGATAGATCTCACCGTGCTTGTCGCCAAGGATCTGCACCTCGACGTGGCGGGCGCGGGTGATCATCTTTTCGAGATAGCCTTCGCCATTGCCAAAGGCGGCCTCGGCCTCGCGGCGGCCTTCCAGAACTTTCTCTTCCAGCTCTGCCTCGGAGAGGATCGGCCGCATGCCGCGACCGCCGCCGCCCCAGGAGGCTTTCAGCATCAGGGGATAGCCGACCTCACCCGCTTCCTTGCGGATGGCGTCCATGTCATCACCCAGCACTTCGGTCGCGGGAATGACCGGCACGCCTGCCTCGATGGCGACGCGGCGGGCCGAGGCCTTGTCGCCAAGCGCGCGCATGGTCTCGGCCTTGGGGCCGATGAAGGTGATGCCATTGCGGGCGCAGGCATCGACGAAATCGGGGTTTTCCGACAACAGCCCATAGCCCGGATGGATCGCATCAGCGCCGGATTCCTTCGCGACCCGGATGATCTCGTCAATCGACAGATAGGCCGCCACAGGCCCCAAGCCTTCGCCGATCCGGTAGGCCTCATCCGCCTTGAACCGGTGCAGGCCCAGCTTGTCCTCCTCGGCGTAGACCGCAACGGTCTTCTTGCCCATCTCATTCGCAGCCCGCATCACGCGGATCGCTATCTCGCCGCGGTTGGCGATCAGAATTTTCTTGAAGTCGGTCATATCTTCCCCCGAGGTCGTTCAGTCTGGCGATGTGTTAGGCGCATCTTGGCGTGCAGTATACCCGTAGTACTGGGTAGTGCGGGGCATGATTGCGCTCTCATTTTGTGCTTTTCCGCCGCGCGGAGCGAAAGCGGGCTCACGGGGCGGTGTGGTTGAGCGGTCTGGCCGCTGGCAAAGAGGCAAGATCGGGCGTGCCGAGTTGGCCCATGTTCGCCTCTAGATCCTTTTTCAGGATGTCGATCAGATGGTCGGGACCGGTCGGCCCCAGCGCGGCCAGCGCGAAGTGAAAGGCGCGGCCCAGCATGACGAAATCGGCGCCAAGCGCCAGTGCCCGGAGGATGTCGAGGCCACCTTCGATGCCGCTGTCAAAGATCAGCGGCAGGTCCGTGGCGGCGCGCAGCTCGGGCAGCACTTCGATGGCGGCGGGGCTTCCGTCGAACTGGCGCCCGGCGTGGTTCGACACCCAGAGCCCATCGACGCCGATCTCCTCCAGCGGCTGCGCGTCCTCGGCGCGCATCACGCCCTTGATCACAAAAGGACCATCCCAGTGATCGCGCAGCCAGCGCGCATAGTCCCAATCGGGCGAGGTGCGCAGCAGATACCCGATATGGGCGGTGGAGGAACGGCTCTCACCGGTGGCCTCGGCGGTGTATTTGTCGAGCGTGCGCATATGCGGCATGCCGCCCTCGTGCCGGTGCTGACGGGCCATGCCCATGGCCCAGGCCGGGCGCATCGCCACCTGCGCCAGCAGGCGCGGCGTGAGGCGTGGCGGCTGGGTGAGGCCGGATCGCGTCTGCCGTTCCCGCCGTGAGGCGACAGGGACATCCACGGTCAGCACCAGCACCTTGAAGCCCGCGTCCCGGGCCCGTGCCAGCATGTCCTTGCGGATGCCTTCGTCCTTGGGCGGGTAAAGCTGGAACCAGGCCTGCTCGCCCAGATGCGGCGCCAGATCTTCGGGGCATTGGCTTGCAACGGTCGACAGGCTGTAGGGAATGCCGGTGCGGGCGCCGCAGCGGGCCAGGTGGCCTTCGGCATCTGGCCAGATCAGTCCCGACATGCCCACCGGCGCAATGCCAAAGGGCAGGGGCAGCGTCGCGCCAAACAGCTGCGTCGACAGGTCGATCTCAAGCGGGCCATGCAGGATGGAGGGCAGGAAGCCGACCCGGTCCAGCGCGGTGCGGTTGCGCCTTTGGGTGGCTTCGGTGCCGGTGGCGCTGTCCAGATACTCCCAGACAAAGCGGGGCAGGCGCTTGCGTGCTGCTGCGCGCAGGTCAGACAGGCCGGGGTAATGCAGGTGCAGATCCTGGTGCATGTTCATGCGGCGCATAATTGCTGCTTTGCAGCGAAAGTCTAGCGAAAATGTTACAGAATTCTAACAGCGGGCGCAGCTAGACGCAGAGAGCGGCGCCACAGTATGTAGGTCAACTGCCAAAAAGAGGAGCGAACATAGTGTGAACGTCCTCTTTCCCGCGCAGATGAATCACGCTAGGATCACGCCCATGAGCAGTTTCGATGAAATGGACGCCTTTGAGGGCGCTTCCCTCGCCGCCCGCGCCATGGCTGCGCGCCCCAAACCCTATCTGGACGGGCTGAACCCAGCCCAGCGGGACGCCGTGGAATGCCTGGACGGGCCGGTTCTGATGCTGGCGGGCGCAGGCACCGGCAAGACCAAGGCGCTGACCACCCGGATCGTGCATCTGCTGACCCTTGGACAGGCGCGCCCGAACGAGATCCTCGCCGTGACCTTTACCAACAAGGCCGCGCGCGAGATGAAAGAGCGGGTCGGCCGGATGCTGGGCCAGCCTGCCGAGGGCATGCCCTGGCTCGGCACCTTTCACTCGATCTGCGTCAAGCTGCTGCGCCGCCATGCGGAACTGGCCGGGCTGAAATCGAATTTCACCATCCTGGACACCGACGATCAGATCCGCCTGCTGAAGCAACTGATCCAAGCCGCCGGGATCGATGATAAACGCTGGCCCGCGCGGATGCTGGCCGGGATCATCGATGACTGGAAGAACCGCGCCCTGACACCGGAAAACGTGCCGGTGGCCGATGCCAGCGCCTATAACCATCGCGGCACCGAGTTCTACGCCCAGTATCAGGCCCGCCTGAAAGAATTGAATGCCGTCGATTTTGGCGATCTGCTGCTGCATATGGTGACGATTTTCCAGAACCATCCGGATGTGCTGTCTCAGTATCAACGCTGGTTCCGCTACATCATGGTCGACGAATATCAGGATACCAACGTCGCGCAGTATATGTGGCTGCGGCTGCTGGCGGCCGGGCACAAGAATATCTGCTGTGTCGGCGATGACGATCAATCGATCTATGGCTGGCGCGGCGCCGAGGTGGGCAATATCTTGCGGTTCGAAAAGGACTTTCCCGGTGCCAAGGTGGTGCGGCTGGAACAGAATTACCGTTCGACCGAGCATATTCTGGCGGCGGCCTCCGGCGTGATCCGGGGCAATGCAGGGCGTCTGGGCAAGGAGCTGTGGACCGAGGCAACCGGCGGCGAAAAGGTGGGCTTGATCGGCCATTGGGACGGTGAAGAAGAAGCGCGCTGGATCGGGGAAGAGATCGAAGCCATGCAGCGCGGCACCCGCGGGCAGGATCCGGTGGATCTGAACCAGATGGCGATTCTGGTGCGGGCCAGCCACCAGATGCGCGCCTTTGAGGACCGTTTCCTGACCATCGGTCTGCCCTACCGGGTGATTGGCGGGCCGCGATTCTACGAGCGGCTCGAGATTCGCGACGCCATGGCCTATTTCCGGCTGGTGGTCTCGCCCGAGGACGATCTGGCCTTTGAGCGCATCGTCAACACGCCCAAGCGGGGCCTTGGCGACAAGGCGCAGCAGAAGATCCAGATTGCGGCGCGCGAGAATGGCGTTTCGCTGCTCGAAGGGGCGCGGCTGGCCGTCGACAGCGGTGAGATCAAGGGCAAGGGCGGCGCGGCGCTGCGTCAGCTGACCGAGGATCTGCGCCGCTGGGGTCGGATGGCAGGCGATTCCGACATCACCCATATGGAGCTGGCCGAGATTATCCTCGATGAAAGCGGCTATACCACCATGTGGCAGATGGATAAGAACCCGGATAGCCCGGGCCGTCTGGAGAACCTCAAGGAACTGGTGAAGGCGCTGGAGAATTTCGAGAACCTGCAAGGCTTCCTCGAACACGTCAGCCTGGTGATGGACAACGATAAACAGGACGCCGAGCAGAAGGTCAGCATCATGACCCTGCACGCGGCCAAGGGTTTGGAGTTTCCGGCCGTCTTCCTGCCGGGCTGGGAGGATGGGTTGTTCCCCTCGCAGCGGTCGATGGATGAAAGCGGTCTTAAAGGTTTGGAAGAAGAGCGGCGCCTTGCCTATGTGGGCATCACCCGGGCGGAGAAGATCTGCACGATTTCCTTTGCGGGTAACCGCCGGGTCTTTGGCCAGTGGCAGTCGCAGCTGCCCTCGCGGTTCATTGATGAACTGCCCGAAGAACACGTGGAGGTGCTTACGCCGCCGGGCCTTTATGGTGGCGGCTATGGCGCTGCGGCGGGCGGTACGCCAGTGCAGTCCCGAATCGACGAACGGATGGCGCAGGCGGATGGCTATAATTCGCCGGGCTGGAAGCGCATGCAGGCGCGGGCCGGGGAGCGTGGGCTGTCGCAGCCAAGGGAAAGCCGCAATCAGGTGATCGATCTGACGGCGACCTCCAGCTTTACGATTGGAGAGCGGGTGTTTCACCAGAAGTTCGGTTATGGCGCGATCACCGGTATCGAAGGTGACAAGCTGGAAGTGGATTTCGAAAAGGCCGGGGTGAAAAAGGTGATCGCGAAATTCGTCACCGCCCATGACGATGTGCCGTTTTAAGCTGTTCCGGGGCAGATCCGCTTGCTCGCTGCTCTGACCGCCTTTTGATCTGAGAATGGAATGAATTGCCCCGTTGCAACGGCTGCGGCGCGAGAAGGGCGGGCGCGCAGCGGCTGGCGATGGTGTCGGGTGATTTCTGGGGTGCGTGAAATGCAAAAACGGCGGTGCCAGGGAGGAGGAAGGCACCGCCGTTCTTTTCAACATTCGGCCAAATGGGAGGAGAGACCGAATGTATCAGCGTCCGGGTCTGATCCCGGTATGAGGTGCGGCGACACCAGGGAGGAGGAGAGGTGCCGCCGCTCTGAACAACATCCGGCCAAATGGGAGGAGGGCCGGATGCATCAGGTCCCGGGTTTGAGCCCGGTATGAAGTGCGGCAGCACCAGGGAGGAGGAGAGGTGCCGCCGCTCTGAACAACATCCGGTCAAATGGGAGAAGAGACCGGATGTATCAGCGTCCGGGTTTGATCCCGGTATGAGGTGCGGCGACACCAGGGAGGAGGAGAGGTGTCGCCGCTCTGAACAACATCTGGTCAAAAGGGAGGAGAAGACCGGATGTATCAGATCCCGGGTTTGATCCCGGTATGGGGTGCGGTGACATCAGGGAGGAGGAAGATGTCACCGCGGAACACAGGCCCTTTAGGGAGGAGGAGAAAAGAGCCTGATCTCGGTTATGCGTTTTCGTATGCGGCTTGGTAGGCCAGACGTTTGATCATCGAGCGGTTCAGCCCCAGATCCGCCAGTTCGCGGTTCGACAGGGCGGAGAGCTCATTCAGGGTTTCGCGGTACAGACGGTAACGCGCGATTTTCAGTTTCAGCTCGTCGATCAGGCCCAGGCCGTTTGCGGCCAGCGAGCCCTTGTGGGCGGTGATGTGATTTACTGCAGCCATTGGGCAGATCCTCAGTTCCGTAAATTTCCGTGTGCCGTTAAAGGCGTTTCTTGAACACCAATTTAGGGAAATGCTGCAACTGCACAATCCCAAGAGTCAGCATTTCTGCCATGCAGCATTTGCATGGGTCATCTGGGGGAAGTGCGGAAAATTGGTGTGGTTTTGTGCGGGGTTGGAAAAATTGCCTATTCTTGCGGCGGTTTGTGTCTGGGATGTGTAAAGCTGCCGTTACGGCAATCGCGCTTGGGCTGGCGCGGACGCTCCTATATAGGGTGGGCGCCCAAAGAGGGGCAGGAAAGACAGGAGAGCGCCATGCCGGTGACCCACGATCAGATTCGCGCCGCGCTGGAGCGGCTGGCCTTGCCGGATGGGGGCACCCTGGTGTCCCGGGATATGTTGCGGGCGCTCAGTGTCGACGGTGACACCGTCCGCTTCGTGATCGAAGCGCCCAGCCCGGCGATTGCCCAGCAGATGGAACCCCTGCGCCGCGCCGCCGAAACGGCGGTCCTCGCTCTTGATGGCGTGTCCAGCGTGACGGCGGCGCTGACCGCGCATGCTCCGGCGGCATCCGCACCCGGTGGCGGGCAGGGGGCGCCCTCGCTCAAGGTCGGCGGCCACCCGAAACCGCAACAAGGGCCGATCAAGCCCGCTGGGGTGGCGCGCATTCTTGCCATCGCTTCGGGTAAGGGAGGCGTCGGTAAATCTACAGTCAGTGCCAATCTCGCGGTGGCCCTTGCGCGACAGGGGCGGCGGGTTGGTCTGCTGGATGCAGACATTTATGGTCCCAGCCAGCCGCGCATGATGGGGGTAACGGGCAGGCCTGCCAGCCCGGACGGCAAGACCATAGAGCCGCTGCACGCCCATGGCGTCACGGTGATGTCGATTGGCTTCATGGTGGATGAGGCAAAAGCCGTGGTCTGGCGCGGTCCGATGCTGATGGGCGCGTTGCAGCAGATGCTGGGGCAGGTCAATTGGGGAGAGCTGGACGTGCTGATCGTCGATCTGCCGCCCGGCACCGGTGATGTGCAACTGACGCTGTGCACCAAGGCAGAGCTGACCGGCGCCATCGTTGTCAGCACCCCGCAGGATGTGGCGCTGATCGACGCACGCAAGGCGCTGGACATGTTTGGTCAGCTGAAAACCCCGGTTCTGGGACTGATCGAGAATATGTCCTTCTTCACCTGTCCCGACTGCGGCGGCGATCATCACATCTTTGGTCATGGCGGGGTGGCGGCCGAGGCTGAAAAGCTGGGCTTGCCGCTTCTGGGGGCGCTGCCCATCGATCTTGAGACCCGCTTGGCGGGGGATGGTGGCACGCCTGTTGCCGCGGGCGAGGGGGCCATGGCCGAGGCCTATGGCCGGATTGCCTCTGGTCTGGTGCAGGGCGGTATGGCCTGATCCGGTTTTCCGGTCAGTCTGCATCTATCTGAATACACAATAGGTGCCGGGCTGCGCAGGCGGTCCGGTGTCTTCATTTTGTCGTGCAGGCCTGCCTCTGCCGTGATGTCCCGCCCCGGATGGGTCGCTGTTGCGGTCCCTGTTGCCTCTGCGAGGCGTCACCGCTCTGTGCTGGTGGGATGCGATCCCTTTGTCTGGGCGCGGGGCGGGCGGGGCCTGCCGGGGTGCGGCTTGATCTGGTGCGATCAGGCTGCGGTTTTGTGCCTCTGTCCCATGTCATCCCATTAGGACCTCCCAATTTTTTGTCCCGACCCTCGTGTAGTCGCGGTCGATGGGAAACCATGGGCCGCACTGCAGAGGTCGGGTCGTGGGAAATCATGGGCTCGCTGCGGTGGTTGCGGGTCCCGCCGCGAATCACATCTGCCCAATTCCATGGGGCCAAGGGGTGTTTCGCCTCTCCCTGCCCGGGTCGTTGCAGGAAGGGGTGGGGGTGTACCGTGAACATTGGTGTGTCCCGCGAGTGTCTTGAAACTTTTTCTGGGAAACTATGGGTCGTTTTGGGGCGTTGTTGTGGCCACTATATGTAGTTACTTATCATTAACCTTGCCCAAATTAGGCGGAATTTGGCCGAAGTGTTAATGAAAGGTTAACGGAAATTGAGGCATTTGGCCCATGCTTGCCCACGTTGCCGTGAAGAAATTAGTTGCCGTACCCTGAATTCCCATAGTATCCCTTTCTACATCGACAGAGAGCAAGGATGGGGCGTCAAACGACCCCGTAAAAATCAAAAAAAGCAGGTTTCATACAGGCCTTCGCTTTCATCGAACAAAGAGATCCGGCGCGCGGGCGAGCAGACATCCCCCCAGATGGCGTGCGCAGTCGGACACCCCCGCACAGCGGGACAGGCGGCGGGTTGATCAGTGGCAGCAGATCAGCCCGCCCCTTTTACTTTCGGGGGCAGATATCTCGCGAGGGACGCGAAAAAGGGACGGTAAATTGGGCCGCAGGTTCAGAGGCGAAAGCCACCATAAGGTGGACAGCAAGGGGCGGGTGTCGATACCCGCCACCTTTCGCCGTGTTCTTGAGGCCAGCGATCCCAACTGGCAGCCCGGGGACAGCCCCGAACTGGTAATCGTCTACGGCGATGAGCGCCGCAAATTCCTGGAATGCTACACCATCGAGGCGATCGACGAGGTCGACGCCAAGATTGCAGCCCTGCCGCGCGGCTCGCGCGAGCGGAAGATTTTGGAACGCATGTTCAACGGCCAGTCCCTGCCGACAACGGTGGACGAGACCGGGCGTCTGGTGCTTCCGGCCAAGCTGCGCAACAAGATCGGGCTGGAGGGTGAGGCTTTCTTTATCGCGGCGGGCGATACCTTCCAGATCTGGAAGCCGCAGACCTATGAAGAGGTCGAAATGGCCGAAGCTGAAAAGCTGATGGAAGATCTGCCCGAAGATTTCGACCCACTGGAATTTCTTGATGGCGCCGGAGGGGCCTGAGGCATGACGACCGAGCACACATCCGCATCTGGTCCTCATATCCCCGTCTTGCTGCGCCCGCTGTTGAAGGCAGTGGCGCCGGTGACCGGGCGTTGGCTTGATGGCACATTTGGGGCAGGGGGCTATACCCGCGCTCTGCTGGAGGCAGGTGCTGATCAGGTGATCGCGGTGGATCGCGACCCGCTGGCCTTTGAAATGGCCAAGTCTTGGGCGGGGGAGTATGGCGACCGGCTGGTGCAGCAGCAGGGCGTGTTTTCCCGTATGGATGAATACGCGCAGGATCTGGATGGCGTGGTGCTGGACCTTGGCGTCTCTTCGATGCAGCTCGATCTCGCCGAACGCGGCTTTTCCTTTATGAAGGACGGCCCACTGGATATGCGCATGTCGCAGAAAGGCCCCTCGGCCGCCGATCTGGTTGCGGAGCTGAGCGAAGCCGAGCTGGCCGACATCCTGTTCTACTATGGCGAAGAGCGCGCCAGTCGCCGGATCGCCCGCGCCATCGTCAAGGCGCGCGAGATTGAACCGATCACCACAACGTTGCAACTGGCCAGCCTGGTGGAATCCTGCCTGCCGCGCGCCAAACCCGGACAATCGCACCCGGCGACGCGCAGCTTTCAGGCGCTGCGCATTGCGGTGAACGCGGAATATGACGAGCTGTTCGAAGGTCTGCTGGCCGCTGAACGGGCGCTGAAACCCGGAGGGCTTCTGGCGGTGGTGACCTTCCATTCGGTCGAGGACCGCATGGTCAAACGGTTTTTCCAGCACCGCGCTGGCAAGACAGGGCGTGCAAACCGTTATGCCCCCGAAATCGAAGAGCAGCCCGCGCAGTTCGAAATTGTCACCCGCAAGGCGGTCGGCCCGGATGATCAGGAATTGGCGGAAAACCCGCGCTCCCGCTCGGCCCGCCTGCGCGTGGGGCGGCGAACCGATGCGGCACCTGCACCGATCTCGGCCCGCGATCTGGGCATGCCACAGCTAAAGGAGGCGCGGAAATGAAGACGCTTTTATACGCTGTCACCGCTCTGGCGGTTTTTGGTCTGGCCTTCTGGGCCTATCGCGAAAACTACGCCACGCAGCAGGTCCTGAAGGAAACCCGCAATCTGCAACGCGAGATCGGCGCCGCACAGGTGCGGCTGGGCGTTCTGCGCGCGGAATGGGCCTATCTCAACCGCCCCGACCGTCTGATCGGTCTTGCTGAGCTGAACTTTGACCGGCTGGGCCTTCTGCCGCTGCGCCCCGATCAGTTCGGTCGCGTGGACGAGGTGTCGTACCCGCTTGAGCAGGACTTCAGCATTGCAAACGGTGTCGATGTTTCCGGGTTGAACCGGGATCGCGGTGCAGGAGAGCAGCCATGATCCGCACGCCTCTGCGCCCTCTGGCTCGTATTCTGAACGCTCGCGCCGCCGGGCAGAACCCGGATGTCATCGAAGAAGAGAACATTCGCCTGCGGCACGAGGAAATGCAGGCGAAATCGCGCCAGCGTGCCGAAGGACGTCTTTTGGTTCTGGGCGTGTTTTTCCTTTGTGCCTATGCTGCGGTGATCGGCCGGATGGGCGTTCTGGCGACCTCTGAGCCAAGCGAGCCGGTAGCCAGCGCCGCAGGCAGCGCCATCGCTGCGCAGCGCGCCGATATCGTCGACCGGCAGGGCCGTATTCTGGCGACCAATTTCGAGACGCACTCTCTTTACGCGCAGCCGCCGCAGATGATCGACCCGGAGGGCGCCGCTACGCGCCTGGCCGAAATTTTCCCGGATCTGGACCGCGAAGATCTGGTCGCGGATTTCACTGGCAAGCGCAAGTTCCTGTGGATCAAGAAGAAAATCAGTCCCGAGCAGAAGCAGGCGGTGCATGATATCGGCGATCCCGGCCTCTTGTTCGGCCCGCGCGAGATGCGGCTTTACCCCAATGGCAGCGTCGCGGCCCATGTTCTAGGCGGCGCCGGTTTTGGCAAGGAAGGCGTTTCGGCAGCCGAGGTGATCGGTGTGGCCGGGGTAGAAAAACAATTCGACGAGTATCTGCGTGACCCCGGCAATGGCGATAAACCGCTGCAACTCTCGCTGGATCTGACCATTCAGGCTGCTGCTGAGCGGGTGCTGGATGGCGGCATGAAGCTGATGAACGCCAAGGGGGCCACCTCGATCCTGATGGATGTGCACACGGGTGAGGTGATTTCGGTGGTGTCGCTGCCGGATTTCGATCCCAACGAACGTCCGCGTCCACCCACCTCGGGGTTCGACCCGTCGGTTAGCCCGCTGTTCAACCGCGCGGTGCAGGGCGTTTATGAACTTGGCTCGACCTTCAAGATTTTCGCGGCAGCGCAGGCGATGGATCTGGGGTTGGTGACACCGGAGACCGTGATCGACACCCGTGGGCCGCTGCGCTGGGGCAAATTCGCGATCCGAGATTTCCACAACTACGGCAACGAGTTGTCGGTGACCGAGATCATCGAGAAATCCTCGAATATCGGCACCGCACGGCTGGCGCAGCAGATTGGCGCCGAGCGGCAGAGAAGCTTCCTCGGTGAGCTGGGCATGCTGGAGCCGACACCATTCGAAATCGTCGAGGCCAGCGGCGGCACGCCATTGACCCCGAAAAACTGGTCCGAGCTTTCGGCGATGACCATTTCCTACGGCCACGGAATTTCGACCACGCCGATGCATCTGGCGGCGGGTTATGCCGCCATTGCCAATGGCGGCTATCACGTCAGCCCGACGGTTCTGAAACAGCGGGGCGCTCAGCACGGTGAGCGTGTGCTTTCTGAAGAAGCAGCGAAGGCGGCCCGCACCATGCTACGCCGCGTGGTGACCGAAGGCACTGCCAGCTTTGCTCGGGTGCCCGGCTACCAGGTGGGCGGCAAGACTGGGACTGCGGACAAGCCACGCCCGCGCGGCGGCTATTACGAGGACAAGGTGATCGCCACCTTCGCCTCGATCTTTCCGGCGCAGGATCCAAAATACGTGCTGGTCGTGACGTTGGATGAACCTTCGGTCTTCGCCTATGACGAAGAGCGCCGCACGGCAGGCTGGACCGCTGTGCCGGTGGCGGCCGAGATGATCAAGCGGGTCGCGCCGCTGCTGGGGCTGAGACCGCAAGTTGAACCCACCGAGGTGGCTGATATAACCCTCACCTCTAACTGACTCAGGTGAGGGCGCCTCATGAGCCGCAATACCCCGCAAGACAGACCGGACCCACGTCCCCTCAGCCAACTGGGGCTCACCGCCCGTGGCGGCGCGGACCCGATGATTTCCGATCTGGTGGTCGACAGTCGCCGGGTGGGCGATGGTGCGCTTTTTGCGGCTCTGCCCGGCAGTCAGGTGCATGGCGCCAATTTCATTCCCGCTGCCCTGCAACAGGGCGCAGCGGCAATCCTGACCGATGCCGCCGGGGCCGAGATTGCAGCCCGCCCCCTGTCCGAAAGCCACGCGGCGCTGATCGTTGTCGAGGATCCGCGGCAGGTGCTGGCCTATACCGCCGCCCTGTGGTTCGGCGCCCAGCCACAGAACATGGTTGCGGTGACTGGCACCAATGGTAAAACGTCGGTTGCGACCTTTGTGCGGCAGATCTGGATGGCGCTGGGCCATGAGGCCGTGAATCTTGGCACCACTGGGGTCGAAGGCGCCTGGAGCTACCCTCTGGCCCACACCACGCCCGAGCCTATCACTCTGCACCGCGCCCTTGCGGCAGCGGCAAAGGCCGGTGTCACACATGCCGCGATGGAGGCGTCTTCGCACGGGCTGGATCAGCGGCGCCTTGACGGGGTGCAGCTGGCGGCAGCGGGTTTTACCAATTTCACCCAGGATCATCTGGATTATCACCACACCTTCGAAGAGTATTTCGCAGCCAAAGCGGGTCTCTTTCGCCGGGTGCTGCCGGACGAGGGCGTCGCGGTGATCAATATGGACGATGCCCGGGGCGCCGAAATGCGCGCCATCGCGGCGGGACGCGGACAAGAGGTGATTACCGTGGGGCGCGGCCTTGGCGATCTTTCGCTGGTGGGGCAGCGCTATGACGGCACCGGGCAGGACATAAGGTTCTCGTGGCACGACAGACCTTTCATGGCCCGGTTGAACCTCATTGGCGGCTTTCAGGCGGAAAACGTGCTGATGGCCTGTGGGCTGGTGATCGCCAGTGGCGAAGAGCCCGAACGCGTTTTTGAAACGCTGCACGAGCTGACGACGGTGCGCGGACGGATGCAGTTGGCGGCGACCCGTGAGAACGGCGCCTCTGTCTTTGTGGATTATGCCCATACGCCCGATGCAGTCGCTACCGCGATCAAGGCGCTGCGCCCGCATGTTTTGGGCCGTCTCGTTGCCATCGTCGGCGCCGGCGGTGACCGGGATGCGGGTAAACGACCGCTGATGGGGCAGGCGGCGCATGACAATGCTGATGTGGTTATCGTCACCGACGACAACCCGCGCAGCGAAGATCCGGCCGTGATCCGGGCCGCCGTCAAAGGCGGCGCACCCGACGCGATAGAAGTGGGCGACCGCGCCGAGGCGATCCTGCGCGGCGTTGCAATGCTCGAGCCGGGCGATGCGCTGCTCATCTGCGGCAAGGGGCACGAAACCGGACAGGTCGTCGGCAGCGATGTGCTGCCCTTTGATGATGTGGAACAGGCGAGCATGGCGGTGGCCGTACTCGACGGGAAAACCGTATGAGCGCGCCGCTGTGGACCGCGGCCGAGGCCGCCGCCGCAACCGGCGGTGAGGTGCGCGGCGACTGGCAGGTCAATGGCGTTTCCATCGACACCCGCACCCTGCAGCCCGGTGATTTGTTCGTGGCGCTGAAGGCCGCGCGCGATGGCCATGATTATGTCGCTCAGGCGCTGCAGGCCGGTGCAGGCGCGGCGCTGGTTTCACGTATTCCCGAAGGCCTGCCCAAGGAAGCGCCGCTGCTGGTCGTCGAGGATGTGCAAAAGGGACTTGAGGCGCTGGGCCGTGCCGGACGTGCGCGCACCAATGCGCGCGTGGTGGCAGTGACCGGCTCGGTCGGCAAAACCTCGACCAAGGAAATGCTGGCGCGGATCCTGTCGGATCAGGGTCGTACCCATGCCGCCGTCGCCAGCTACAACAACCACTGGGGCGTGCCGCTGACGCTGGCGCGGATGCCACAGGATACGGAATTCGCCGTCATCGAGATCGGCATGAACCACCCGGGTGAAATTGAGCCGCTGGCGCGGCAGGCCCGCCCGCATGTGGCGATGATCACCACCGTGGCCGCCGTGCATCTGGAGGCCTTTGATGACGTCGCCGGAATCGCTCGTGAAAAGGCAGCGATTTTGGATGGGCTGGAGCCGGGCGGTATCGCCGTGCTCAACGCTGATATCGACGAGGCCCCGGTCCTGCGGCAACGGGCGGAACAGCTGGACGTTTCGGCGCAATGGTTTGGCGCAAGCGCACCCGATGCGCGGCTGATCGCAACGCAGGTGACAGGCGAGGAAACCGTGGCCAGGGCCGAAATCCTAGGTGCTGAGGCCGAGTTGCATATCCAGTCACTGGGCGCGCATTTTGCCATGAATGCGCTAGGAGCGCTGCTTTGCGTCAATGCGCTGGGCGTTGATCTGGCAGAGGCCATCCGCAGTCTGGCGCTGTGGTCGCCGGTGACCGGGCGCGGCGCGCGCGAAATGGTGGAGCTGCCACAGGGGCAGGTTCTGCTTCTGGATGACAGTTACAATGCCAATCCAACCTCGGTGAAGGCGGCGCTGGACGTGCTGGCGGCCACCCCGGTGGCAGAGGGCGGGAGTAGGATTGCCTATCTTGGCGATATGAAAGAGCTGGGACCGGAGGAGGTCGCACTGCATGCGGATCTTGCCCGCCATCCTGCCATCGCAGAAATCGATCAGATCCATTGCGTCGGGCCGCTGATGCAGCATCTGGCAGAGGCCTTGCCGGATGAAAAACGTGGCGGCTGGCACGCGGACAGCGCGGCAGCAAAGGCTGATCTTCCGGGGCAGATTGGGGCTGGCGACGTGGTTCTGGTCAAAGGCTCGCTCAGCATGAAGCTCGCCTCCATCGTTGACGGGATCCGCGATTTGGGTCATGGCAGCCGGAACTCTGATGCAAATTCTACCAAGTGAGGACTGGCTGATATGCTTTATTGGCTGACGGCGCTGTCGGATGGCGGTGATTTTTTCAACCTCTTCCGCTACATTACCTTCCGGGCCGGAGGGGCCTTCATGACGGCGCTGGTCTTTGGCTTCCTGTTCGGCAGGCCGCTGATCGATGTGCTGCGCAAGCGGCAGGGCAAGGGGCAGCCGATCCGCGACGACGGACCCGAAGGGCATTTCTCCAAGGCCGGGACCCCGACCATGGGAGGTTTGCTGATCGTCGGCGCCTTGCTGACCTCGACGTTGCTCTGGGCGCGCTGGGACAATCCCTTTGTCTGGCTGGTGCTGTTCGTGACGCTGGCCTTCGCGCTGATTGGCTTTGCCGATGATTATGCCAAGGTGTCGAAACAGAACACGGCCGGGGTGCCGGGCAAGCTGCGGCTGGGCCTTGGCATTCTGATCGCCGTGGTCGCGGCGGTCTGGGCCTCGGCCTATCACGGGGCAGAGCTGCAGAACCAGCTGGCAATGCCCGTGTTCAAGGACACGCTGATCAATCTGGGCCTGTTCTACATTCCCTTCACCGTCTGCGTGATCGTGGGATCGGCCAATGCGGTGAATCTGACCGATGGTCTGGACGGTCTGGCCATCGTGCCGGCGATGATCGCCGGGCTGACGCTGGGAGTGATCGCCTATGTTGTGGGGAGGGCCGACTTTTCCCAGTATCTGGACGTGCACTACGTCAAGGACACCGGTGAGATCTTTATCTTCACCATGGCGCTGTTCGGCGCCGGGCTTGGCTTTCTTTGGTACAATGCGCCGCCTGCAGCGGTGTTCATGGGGGATACCGGTTCGCTGGCCTTGGGCGGTGCGCTGGGTGCCATCGCGGTGGCCACAAAACACGAGCTGGTGCTGGCCATCGTTGGCGGGCTTTTCGTGGTCGAGGCGCTGAGCGTGATCATTCAGGTGCTCTATTTCAAACGCACCGGCCGCCGGGTGTTCCTGATGGCGCCGATTCACCATCACTATGAGAAAAAGGGCTGGGCGGAGCCGACCATCGTGATCCGGTTCTGGATTATCTCGCTGATCCTGGCGATGATTGGTCTGGCAACGCTGAAAGTGCGCTGAGCACTTGCACGTCATAAGGTCGAAAAAGGAGGCTGCGGCCTCCTTTTTTGTGCGGCGGTCTTACGCTTGGCATGCGGAAAACGCCCGCCCCCTTCGACGGGTAGGCCCGCCTGTCACGGGGGGGGGCGTGGCGCGCGCAAAATGCGCGCACGGGGGTGGTTTGCGGCGGCTTGCAAAGGCCGTGGTGGCGGTGCACTCTGCGCCGAAATTTGATCAAAGGATGAGGGCGGTCATGATCCCGGTCAGAGGGTTTGAAGGGGCGCGGGTCGCCGTTCTGGGATTGGGGCGCTCCGGCCTTGCTACGGCGCGGGCCCTCAGGGCTGGCGGCGCCGAGGCGATCTGCTGGGATGACAACCCGGAGGCGCGGGAACGGGCCGAGGCAGAGGGGTTCTCCTGCGCCGATCTGAGCCGGGCTGGTGCCTTTGACGGGATCGCCAGCCTGATCGTGTCCCCGGGTATTCCGCATCTCTACCCAAAGCCCAACCCGGTTGTGCGCGCGGCCCTGATGGCCGGGGTGCCGGTGGACAATGACATCGGGCTGTTCTTCCGCTCTGTCGCGACAGGAGAATGGGACAAGTTCGACCAGCCGCCCAAGGTGGTGGCCATCACCGGATCGAACGGTAAATCCACCACCGTCGCATTGTTGCAGCATATCCTTGAGCAGGCCGGGCGCGACAGCCAGATGGCGGGCAATATCGGCCGCGGGGTTCTGGATATCGACCCACCGGGCAATGGCGGCGTGATCGTGCTGGAACTGTCCAGCTATCAGACCGAACTGGCGCGGGCGCTGACCCCGGATGTGGCGGTCTTCACCAACCTCAGCCCGGATCATCTGGACCGGCATGGCGGCATGGGCGGCTATTTCGCGGCCAAGCGGCGCCTGTTCGCAGAAGGCGGCCCTGATCGCGCCATCGTCGGTATCGATGAGGATGAAGGGCTGTTTCTGGCCGGACAACTGTCCGAGGCCGCCAGTGATGACCGGGTGATCCGCATCTCGGCAGCGCAGAAGCTGACAGGGCCGGGTTGGCAGGTGTTTGCCCGCAAAGGGTTCCTCAGCGAATATCGCAAGGGGCGGCAGGTGGCCTCGATCGATCTGCGCCCGATGCAGGGCTTGCCGGGGGCGCATAACCATCAGAATGCCTGCGCCGCCTATGCCGCCGCGCGGGCGCTAGGGCTGGCGCCGCGGATGATCGAAGGTGGGTTGGAGAGCTATCCCGGTCTGCCGCACCGCAGCCAGACCATCGCCGAGGCGGGCGGGGTGCGCTACGTCAACGACAGCAAGGCCACCAATGTGGACAGCGCAGTGAAGGCGCTGAGCGCTTTTGGCAATATCCGCTGGATCTGCGGCGGACTGGAAAAGGATGGCGGGCTGGAGGCTCTGAAAGGTCACACAGGTTCTGTGCGCCGGGCCTATGTGATCGGCCGCGAGGCGGCGACCTTTGCCATGCAGTTGGATGTGGACGCTGTGGTCTGCACCACCATGGGTGAGGCAGTGGCGCAGGCGATGGCAGAGGCTGAGCCGGGCGACACGGTTTTGCTCGCCCCGTCAGCGGCCAGTTTCGATCAATATGACAACTTCGAGCAGCGCGGTGAGGATTTCATCGCTGAGGTCACGCGCAGATTGGAAAACGGTTAAGGGCTTCGGGCTCACCCAAGCGGAAATCCGTTTCGGTTCCACCCTCGTCCTGCTTCTGCCCTGCCAAACCCGCCTTTGCGGCGCAAGCAAAATGGCCGTCTCCCCGCCGCTGGCGGGGCCCCTCGGCAATTTGACTGGCGCCCCTGCGACGGATTTGACTGCCGGGCCGCAGGCGAGGGCGGCTCCGAAGCGGAAATCCGGGCGCTCGATCAGGGGCGGTGATCAGCGGGTGGCGGCGATGGCTGTACCTGCGGCATGGCCCGAGGCCCAGGCCCACTGGAAGTTGTAACCGCCAAGCCAGCCAGTCACATCCACCGCCTCGCCAATTGCGTAAAGACCGGGGCGGGATTTGGCCTGCATGGTTTTTGAGGAGAGCGCATCGGTGTCGATGCCGCCCAGGGTGACTTCGGCGGTGCGGTAGCCTTCGGTGCCGCCGGGTGTCAGCTGCCATTGGTTGAGTTGATCACAGAGGGCTTGCAAGGCGGCGTCGGATTGGTCGGCGAGGCGGGCCGTCAGGTCGTAGGCCGGGGTGAGCGCCTCTTTCAGATAATCCACCAACCGGGCAGGAAGGTGGCGGGCCAGTTCGGTGGCAATCGCGCGCTTGCCCGCGATCTGCCGCTGGCTGCGCAGCGCCGCGAAAATATCGGTTTCGGGAGCGAGGGTGACTGTGATCGCCTCTCCTTCGTGCCAGTAGGAGGAGAGCTGCAGTACCGCGGGGCCGGAGAGGCCGCGGTGTGTGAAGAGCAGCGCCTCGTCGAAACTGGCGCGCGCGTTGGAAAGGCGCGCGGGCAGGGATACACCGGCCAGGGCGGAAAAGCGTCCTTCGGGGAAGGTGAAGGGGACAAGGCCGGGGCGGGTCGCGGTCACCGGCAGGGCGAACTGGCGGGCGATGTCATAGGCCAAGCCGGTGGCGCCCATCTTGGGGATGGATTTGCCGCCCGTCGCCAGAACCAGATTGCGGCAGGTGACGTGGTGATCCTTGCCGTCTTTGGTCAGTGTCAGGGCAAAGCCATCATCGCGCTGTTCAACGGGGCCTACGGAGGTCTGCAGCCACAATTCGGCCCCGGCCTTTGCCATCTCTGATGTCAGCATCGAGACGATCTGTTTCGCTGAGCCGTCGCAAAAAAGCTGCCCGAGGGTTTTCTCGTGCCAGGCGATACCGTGGCGGTCCACGAGTGAGATGAAATCCCATTGCGTATAGCGCGCCATCGCGGATTTGCAGAAATGAGGGTTGCCAGAGAGGTAGTTGCTCGGATCGGCGTAAAGGTTGGTGAAGTTGCAGCGCCCGCCACCGGAAATGCGGATCTTTTCGCCCGGCGCCTTGGCGTGGTCGACCACCAGCGTGCTGCCGCCGGTATGGGCTGCGCACATCATGCCTGCTGCGCCGGCGCCAAGAATCACGGTGTTTACCTGCATAAGGGCATCGACCATGGAATGACCTCTCGCGCAAGGGAGCTGTCCCGGGCGCAAAATCCTGCCGCGCCGGGATCAAGACACTGGTCTGATCACGGGTTTCGCGTTACTGTTCCATTACAGACCCCGAAAAACGGGGCGTATCACGAGGCAAAGAGCGGCGGTGTTTCCATGACTGAGATGGTCTATGGTGCGGTTCCTGTACAATCAGGTGAACCTATTCTTCCCAAATGGTGGCGAACCTTGGACAAATGGACGATGTCCTGCGTCCTGATGTTGTTCGTGCTGGGGTTGCTTCTGGGGCTTGCAGCCTCAGTGCCGCTGGCCGAGCGCAACGGGTTCGGCAATTTCCACTATGTGCAGCGACAAGCGGTGTTTGGCGGGGCGGCTCTGGTCGCCATGGTGCTGACCTCGATGATGTCGCCGACGCTGGTGCGGCGGCTTGCGATCATCGGCTTTGCTCTTGCCTTTGTGGCGCTGGCGCTGCTGCCCATTTTCGGGACCGATTTCGGCAAAGGCGCGGTACGCTGGTATTCGCTGGGCTTTGCATCGCTGCAGCCGTCCGAGTTCCTGAAGCCCGGTTTTGTCGTGGTTGCGGCCTGGATGATTGCCTCGAGCCAGCAGATCAACGGCCCGCCGGGCACGCTGATTTCCTTTGGCCTGTGCATGAGCGTGGTGCTGATGCTGGTGATGCAGCCCGATTTTGGTCAGGCCTCGCTGACGTTGTTCGGCTGGGGCGTGATGTATTTTGTGGCCGGGGCGCCGATGCTCCTTTTGGTTGGCATGGCGGCGGTTGTGGTCATGGGCGGTGTGATGGCCTATTCCAGTTCCGAACACTTTGCCCGCCGCATCGACGGCTTTCTGAACCCGGATATCGATCCCACTACCCAGCTTGGCTATGCCACCAATGCTATCCGCGAAGGCGGGCTGTTCGGCGTTGGAGTCGGGGAGGGGCAGGTGAAATGGTCGCTGCCTGATGCCCATACCGATTTCATCGTCGCGGTTGCTGCCGAGGAATACGGGCTGGTTCTGGTCACGGTGCTGATCGGGCTTTACGCCACGGTGGTTGTGCGCTCGCTGTTTCGTCTGATGCGCGAGCGCGATACATTCGTGCGGCTCGCGGGGACAGGCTTGGTCTGCATGTTCGGGGTGCAGGCCATGATCAACATGGGGGTTGCGGTGCGGCTCTTGCCGGCCAAGGGCATGACCCTGCCATTCGTCAGCTATGGCGGCTCTTCGCTGATCGCGACGGGCATTGCCATGGGAATGCTGCTGGCCTTTACCCGTTCGCGCCCGCAGGGTGAGATTGCAGATTATCTGCGTGGCCGCGGTCGCGGCTGACGCATTAGGTACGAAACGACGCGGGTTTATGACACAGAAACTGCTATTGATGGCGGCAGGCGGCACCGGGGGGCACATGTTCCCGGCGCAGGCCCTGGCCGAAGAGATGCTGCGCAAGGGCTGGCGGGTGAAACTGTCGACCGATGCGCGCGGCGCCCGCTATACCGGCGGCTTTCCTCATACGGTGGAAATCACCGAGGTGTCCTCGGCCACCTTTGCCCGCGGCGGACTATTGGCCAAGGCGCTGGTAGGACCGAAGATCGCCGGGGGCATTGCCAGCATGGCCCTGCAGATGCGGCGTGACCGCCCCGACGCGGTGGTGGGCTTTGGCGGCTATCCGTCGATCCCGGCGCTGGGCGCGGCGACGCTGCTGGGTCTGCCCCGGATGATCCATGAACAGAACGGTATTCTGGGCCGGGTGAACCAGTTGTTTGCCAAACGCGTGGCGCAGGTGGCCTGCGGCGTATGGCCGACCGAATTGCCTGAGGGTGCCAAGGGCGTGCACGTGGGCAACCCGGTGCGCCGCGCCGTGCTGGAGCGCGCGGGCGCGGCCTATATTCCACCGGGCGATTATCCGATGTCGGTGCTGGTGATGGGCGGCAGCCAAGGCGCGCGCATCCTGTCCGATGTGGTGCCCGGCGCGATTGCAGCCCTGCCCGAAGGGATCCGTCGCCATCTGCGCGTGGCCCATCAGGCGCGCGATGAGGATGGCGAACGCGTCAGCGCCTTCTACGCCGAACATGGCGTTGCTGCCGATGTTCAGCCTTTCTTTCACGATGTGCCCGCACGGATGAGCGAGGCGCAGCTGGTGATCTCGCGCTCCGGGGCCTCGTCGGTTGCCGATATCTCGGTCATCGGCCGCCCGTCGATCCTGATCCCATTCGCCGCCGCGGCGGGAGACCACCAGAGCGCTAATGCGCGTGGGCTGGTTGATGCGGGCGGGGCGGTGCTGATCCCAGAAAGCGCCCTTGACGTTCAGGCGCTGTCAGAGCCGATCTCTGCCGTTCTGAGCGCCCCGGATGCGGCTGCCCAGATGGCCCAAGCAGCATTAAGTGTCGGCGTTCCCGATGCCACCGATCGTCTGGTGGCACTGGTCGAACAGCTGGCGGAGGAAGGATAGACCATGACGCCCGCAACCAAACTGCCCGGAGATGTTGGCCCGATCCATTTTGTCGGCATCGGCGGCATCGGCATGTCCGGCATCGCCGAGGTCCTGCTCAACCTTGGCTATGTGGTGCAGGGGTCTGACCTCAAGTCGTCAAAGATCACCCAGCGGCTGGAGGGCCTCGGTGCGCTGGTTTTCGAAGGTCAGCGGGCTGAGAACCTGGAAGACGCCGAAGTCGTCGTGATTTCCTCGGCGATCAAGCCGGGCAACCCGGAACTGGACGAGGCCCGCCGTCGTGGTCTGCCCATCGTGCGCCGGGCCGAGATGCTGGCCGAGCTGATGCGGTTGAAATCCAACATCGCCATTGCCGGCACCCATGGCAAAACCACCACGACTACGATGATGGCCGAGCTGATGGTGGCCGGGAATTTCGACCCCACCGTGGTCAACGGCGGCATCATTCACGCCTACGGATCGAACGCCCGCATGGGGCAGGGCGAATGGATGGTGGTCGAGGCGGACGAAAGCGACGGCACCTTCAACCGCTTGCCTGCGACCATCGCTGTGGTCACCAATATCGACCCCGAGCATATGGAGCACTGGGGCGACTTTGATACTTTGCGCGACGGGTTTTACAACTTCGTCTCGAACATTCCTTTTTATGGTGTCGCGGTCTGCTGTACCGACCACCCCGAGGTGCAGGCGCTGGTGGGGCGCATCACCGACCGCCGCGTTGTCACCTATGGTTTCAACGCACAGGCGGATGTTCGTGCCGTGAACCTGACCTACAAGGCAGGCGTTGCCCATTTCGACATCCTATTGCAGGCCGAAGGTCAGAAGATCGAAGGCTGCACGCTGCCGATGCCGGGGGATCACAACGTCTCCAACGCGCTGTCGGCGGTGGCCGTGGCGCGCCATCTGGGCATGAAAGGCGAGGAAATCCGCGCTGCGCTGGCTGCATTCGGCGGGGTCAACCGCCGTTTCACCAAGGTGGGCGAAGTGAACGGTGTTACCGTGATCGACGATTATGGCCACCACCCGGTGGAAATCGCCGCCGTGCTGAAGGCCGCGCGTCAGGCCGTTGGCGCTGATAGCAATGCTCGTGTCATCGCCGTGCACCAGCCGCACCGCTATTCACGCCTGTCTTCCCTGTTTGATGATTTCTGCGCCTGCTTCAACGATGCCGATGTGGTCGCCATCGCCGAGGTCTTTGCCGCCGGTGAGGACCCGATCGAAGGAGCCAGCCGCGACGATCTGGTGGCGGGGCTCATCCGCCACGGACATCGCCACGCCCGCGCGCTGCTGAACGAGGACGATCTGGAGCGTTTGGTGCGTGAACAGGCGCGCCCCGGTGACATGGTCGTCTGCCTCGGCGCAGGTACTATCAGCGCCTGGGCCAACGGGCTGCCTGAGCGGCTAAGCAAAAGCCAATAGCCCCCGCGAAAGGACACTGCCATGGCTGAGCCGCTGAAACGCCGTATTGGCCTTGGTCTTCTGACCGCCTACGGCGTCGGCGTCATGGTCGGGGCCGGGATCTATGTGCTGGTCGGAGCGGTTGTCGCCGACGCCGGGATCTGGGCGCCGCTATCTTTTGTTTTGGCAGGGCTGATCGCCGCGCCCACTGCGCTCAGCTATGCGGAGTTTTCCTCACGCGTGCCCGAAGCCGCCGGAGAGGCTGCCTTTGTCGGGCAGGGGTTTGGCTCGCAGTCCCTTGCCTTGCTGGTGGGGCTGGCCGTGGTTGTGGCCGGAACCGTCTCTGCCGGCGCGGTGCTGCGTGGCGGCGCCGGGTATCTGACGGCGGCAACCGGCGTGGATGGAACCCTTGCGATCATCGCCATGGGGTTGGCGCTGGTGGCGGTGGCCGTGATTGGCGTTCTGGAAAGCCTGTCGTTGGCGGCGGTTTTTACCGCGATTGAGCTGACCGGGCTGGCGCTGGTGATCTGGGCCGGGGGTACGGGCGATGTGTCGCCGGATTGGGCCCTGCCGCAGGACCTGCCGGGCATTACCGTCTGGGCGGGCCTTGGCCTTGGTGCGGTTCTGGCCTTCTTTGCCTTCATCGGGTTTGAAGACATCGTCAACATGGCCGAGGAGGTCTCGGAGCCGACCCGCACCATGCCGAAGGCGATCCTTTTGTCGCTGACCATCACATCGATCATCTATGCGCTGGTCTGCTGGGCTGCGGTTCGTACTGTCCCGGTGGCCGACCTTTCGCAATCCGGCAGCCCGCTGGCACTGGTCTGGCAGACAGCGCGCGGATCGAACCCCGATTTCCTGTCCTATATCGCGGTCATTGCTGCGCTCAATGGGATCCTGGCGCAGATCGTCATGGCCTCGCGGGTGCTGTTCGGATTGGGCAAACGCAGTCCGGCGCTGGCCCTGTTCCATCACGCCCACCCCCGGTTCGGAACGCCGGTGCTGGCCACGCTGGTATTGGGTGCGGCGGTGATCCTGACGGCCCTGTTCTTCTCGGTGGATCGGCTGGCCGAGGTTACGTCCTCGGTGTTGCTGTCGGTCTTTGTGTTGGTGAACCTCGCGCTGATCTTGCAGAAACGCCACGCGCCCGGCGCGCCCTTTCAGGTGCCGATGGCGGTGCCGATTGTGGGGCTTGTTCTGTCCGCCATCGCCCTGACTGCAGCCGTGGGAGGTATGTTGTGAGCCTGTCCCTGATCCTTGCCGCGCTTTGGGCGCTGACGGCCAATGTCCTTGCCATGATACCCAGCCGCGACAATCACTGGCGCCGCGCCTATGCACTGATCGCCGTCGGCATCCCGATCCTTGGCTATGTCACCTATGAAAACGGTCCATGGTGGGGGCTGGCGGTGCTGATCGCGGGGATGAGCGTGTTGCGCTATCCAGTGATTTATCTTGGGCGGTGGCTGCGCCGGGTGGTCCTGCGGGGCTGATATCGGGTTCTGCCCGAGGTATGCGTGGGGATTGGCAGTACTTTCTTCCCATCCGAGTTTGGCTTAAACCCTGCAGGAAACCGAACGAGTGGCCCATCATGACCGAAATCATCAAATCCCTGCCTGCCGTGCGTGGACGCCTGACCGAGGGGCGAAGCCTGTCGGAACTGACCTGGCTGCGGGTGGGCGGTCCTGCGGATGTGTTGTTCCAGCCCGCTGACATCGAGGACCTTCAGGACTTTCTGCGCGCCCTGCCTGCAAATGTCACGGTCTTGCCCATGGGGGTTGGGTCAAACCTCATCGTGCGCGATGGCGGTATCCACGCGGTAGTGATCCGGCTCGGGCGTGGCTTCAACCAGATCGAGATTGACGGCGACACCGTCACGGCAGGCGCGGCGGCGCTGGATGCCCATGTGGCGCGCAAGGCGGCTGATGCGGGGCTGGATCTGACATTCCTGCGCACCATCCCCGGTTCCATCGGCGGCGCGGTGCGGATGAATGCGGGCTGCTATGGTTCTTATACCGCCGATGTGTTCCACACCGCCACCGTGGTGACGCGGGCCGGGGAGTTGCAGACACTCAGCGCCGATGACCTGAATTTCGCTTATCGCCAGACCACATTCCCCGAAGGTGCGGTGCTGGTTTCGGCCACTTTCAAGGCGCCCCGGGGCGAGGCGGATGCCCTTCATGCCCGCATGGAAGAGCAGCTGAAGAAGCGCGATGAGACGCAGCCGGTCAAGGATCGTTCGGCTGGCTCCACCTTTCGCAATCCGGCGGGGTTTTCCTCGACCGGGCAGGCGGGGGATGTGCACGATCTAAAAGCCTGGAAAGTGATCGAGGATGCCGGTCTGCGCGGTGCCCGCCTTGGCGGTGCGCAGATGAGCGAGAAACACCCGAATTTCCTGATCAATACCGGGGATGCCACCGCCGCCGATCTGGAGGCGTTGGGAGAAGAGGTGCGTCGCAAGGTGCTGGAGAATTCCGGCATTACCCTGCAGTGGGAAATCATGCGGATCGGCGAAAACCTGCCGGACTAAAGTGGCGCCAGCCCTGTCAGTGTCACCCGTAATCCACGCCGCGCTGGGCGAGTGTGGGTAATTCGCAATCATTCGCTCCGGCATGATTGTTTTGGCTGGAACGGCGTGTGAAATTCGGGCAAGAAAGAGACATCCATTAAGGTTGGTAAAGAGGACGTTAAGGTCCCGGTAACTCTTTGGGCAGTATGATGACCTATGGGACGTGATTTGCCGCGCCCCACGGCATGATTGCCTTCTGATGCAAGCAAAAGGATCTCTGTCGCCGATGCGGTGGTGATCCCAGAATAATGAACGCGGCCGAATAACGGACGCGAGAAACAGGGGCGTTAAGCCCGATGAATTGAGGCACTTGTGGTGAGTGAGTCGAGCAGGACACTCCCGACAGTGGCGGTATTGATGGGCGGCCCCTCGGCTGAGCGTGAGGTGTCCCTGTCCTCCGGGCGTGAATGCGCCGCCGCGCTAAGGGGCGAAGGCTATCAGGTGATCGAACTGGACGCGGGTCCGGATCTGTGTGCGCAGCTTGAGGCTGCGGCACCTGACGTCGTGTTCAATGCGCTGCACGGTCGCTGGGGCGAAGACGGCTGCGTGCAGGGCCTGCTGGAATGGATGCGTATTCCCTATACCCACTCTGGTGTGCTGGCCTCGGCGCTAGCGATGGACAAACAGCGCAGCAAATCCCTGTTCCGCAGCGTTGGCCTGCCGGTGGTTGCCAGCGAAATCTTTGCCCGCTCTGAGGTCGAGGCGTCCCATGTGATGGCGCCTCCCTATGTGGTCAAACCCAATAATGAAGGCTCCAGCGTTGGAATCTACCTGGTGCATGAGGCCGCCAATGCGCCGCCGAAACTCTCGGACGACATGCCCGATCAGGTGATGGTTGAAACCTATGCCCCGGGGCGCGAGCTGACCGCGACCGTGATGGGCGACAAGGCACTGACAGTGACCGACATTCTGACCGATGGCTGGTACGATTATGATGCGAAATATCAGCCGGGCGGATCGCGCCATGTGCTGCCTGCGGATCTGCCGCAGGAGATTTTCGATCTGTGCCTGGAATACGCCAAACGCGCCCATGATGCACTGGGCTGCCGGGGCGTGAGCCGCACCGATTTCCGCTGGGACGAAAGCCGCGGCGCTGAGGGGCTGATAATCCTGGAAACCAACACTCAGCCCGGCATGACGCCGACTTCGCTGGCCCCCGAGCAAGCCGAACATTTCGGCATCACCTTTGGGCAGCTTTGCGCATGGATGGTGGAGGACGCCTCATGCGGTCGCTGATCCGGCGCAAGAGCAAGGAACACAGCGGAGCGTCCGATCCGGCGCCTTCTCGCCTGAAGTACCGGTTGCAGCGCTGGATGCTGACGCCAGGGATCCGGTTCGGTCTGCGGGTCGGGGTGCCGATCTGCCTGCTGGCTGCGGCGGGAACCGCGTTTCTGGCGGATGAAGGGCGGCGCGACGCCTTGCAAGGCACGATCAATTCGATCCGCGCCTCGATCGAGGAGCGTCCTGAATTCATGGTCAACGTCATGGCCATCGACGGGGCAGGGACCAGCGTCTCCGAAGACATCCGCGAGGTGGTGCCGCTCGATTTTCCGATCAGCTCCTTCGATCTGGATCTGGGCCAGATCCGCGATGTGATCGAAGGACTTGACCCGGTGCGCACCGCCAGCGTGCGGATCCGCCCGGGCGGCATTCTTCAAGTCAATGTGGAAGAACGTAAACCGGCGCTGATCTGGCGTAGCCGCGACGGGCTGGCGCTGCTGGATGAAACCGGCGCGCATGTGGCCGAGCTGGGACAGCGGAGGCTGCATCCTGATCTGCCGCTCATTGCCGGGCGTGGGGCCAATCGCGAGGCCGAGGAGGCGATGCGGCTTCTGGCGGCAGCCAGCCCGCTTGGCGACCGGTTGCGGGGGGTGGTACGGGTTGGCGAGCGCCGCTGGGACGTGGTTCTGGATCGCGGTCAGCGGATCTTGCTGCCCGAGGACAACCCGGTGCAGGCGCTGGAGCGGGTGATCGTGGTCAGCGAGGTCAAGGATCTGCTGGAACGTGATGTCGCCGCCGTGGATATGCGGATCGCGGCGCGGCCGACGGTCCGGATGACAGAAAATGCAGTGGAAAACTGGTGGCGGATCAGGGAAATGAACGGGGGTGGGCTGTAAGATGACGGATCTTTATCAATCGCAGCGTGCCATGCGGCAGATGCGGCGGCAGGCATTGCAGCGCGGTGTCGTGGCCATTCTGGATGTGGGCAGTTCCAAGATTGCCTGTCTTGTCCTGCGATTTGATGGCTCTGCCCAACCTAATGAAGACAGTGCTATCGGGTCGCTTGCCGGGCAATCCGGCTTTCGGGTTATCGGCGCCGCGACCACCCGCTCGCGCGGGGTGCAGTTCGGCGAAATCTCCGCCATGCAGGAAACTGAGCGAGCCATCCGCACCGCCGTTCAGGCCGCGCAGAAGATGGCTGGTGTACGTGTTGACCACGTGATCGCCTGCTTCGCCGGGGCCAACCCGCGCTCTTACGGGCTGGATGCAAAGGTCGAACTTCAGGCGCAGGAAGTGTCGGAGAACGAGATCGCCCGCGTCCTGGCTGCCTGCGAGGTGCCGGATTATGGCGCCGGGCGTGAAGTGGTCCATGCTCAGCCGGTGAATTTTGCGCTGGATAACCGCTCGGGTCTGTCGGATCCGCGCGGTCAGATGGGGCAGACCCTGTCGGTGGACATGCATATGCTGACGGTGGATTCTGCCACCGTGCAGAACCTGATGCGCTGCATTCAGCGCTGCGACCTTGAACTGGCGGGTATTGCCTCGTCGGCCTATGCCTCGGGCTATGCGGCGCTGGTCGAGGATGAGCAGGAACTCGGCGCGGCCTGTATCGACATGGGCGGCGGGTCGACCTCGATCTCGGTCTTCATGAAGAAACATATGATCTATGCCGATGCTGTGCGCATGGGCGGCGATCATATCACCAGCGACATTTCTATGGGGCTGGGTGTTCCGATGGCCAATGCCGAGCGGATCAAGACCTTTTGCGGCGGCGTTCATGCTACCGGCGCCGACGACCGCGATATGATCGATATTGGCGGGGATACCGGCGACTGGGAGCACGACCGGCGCACCGTCAGCCGGGCCGAGCTGATCGGCATCATGCGCCCGCGGGTCGAGGAAATTCTGGAAGAGGTGCGGGTCCGTCTGGACGCGGCGGGGTTTGAATATTTGCCCAGCCAGCAGATCGTGCTGACTGGTGGCTCTAGCCAGATCATGGGGCTTGATGCCCTGGCCAGTCGTATCCTTGGTCAGCAGGTGCGCCTCGGACGTCCACTTCGCGTCCACGGCCTGCCGCAATCGGCGACCGGGCCGGGTTTTGCCTCGGCCGTGGGGCTCAGTCTCTTTGCGGCGCATCCGCAGGACGAATGGTGGGATTTCGAAATGCCGGTCGACCGCTATCCGGCTCGCTCTCTGCGCCGCGCGGTGAAGTGGTTCAAAGACAATTGGTAAGGCCTGCGCCCACCCCGGTTGAATTTTGGTGACCTGCACCGCACGCGAGGCGATATTGAGCCTGAAAAAAGTCGCCTTTGTGGGCCTTGCCCCCCGTGACAGCGCCGCCCGAAACCGTTAGTTTCGGGTTAACGGACGCATTAAGCGACGAGTCTGAAGGCCGGGCAGTGGCCAGACCGCGATAACTCAGAATAGGAATTCGATGCCTATGGGCGTCGAGGTTTTCTGGTGTTTGTGGGTGAGCTGCTAATTAACCGCTAGATCTGTCGTCTTAGGCGAAATACCGCAGATTTCCATGGATCAGGGGCCATATTTTGTAGCCGCCGACGCTTTTTGGGATGACGCGACTCCGAGGCTGCGGTACAATTTCCGCAGAAAAGTCAGGAAAAGGCCCTTGCGGGAGGGCTATCAACACAGGCGGAAAGAGCATGACATTGAACCTTTCGTTGCCCGGACAGGAAGAGCTGAAGCCAAAGATCACCGTATTCGGTGTCGGTGGCGCGGGTGGAAACGCGGTCAACAATATGATCGAGAAGGCGCTGGAAGGGGTCGATTTCGTCGTCGCCAATACGGATGCGCAGGCCTTGCAACAAAGCGCCTCGAAAAGCCGGATCCAGCTGGGTATCAAAGTCACCGAAGGTCTGGGCGCAGGTGCCCGTCCGCAGGTCGGCTCGGCCGCGGCTGAAGAAAGCATCGAACAGATCGTCGATCATCTGGCCGGGGCGCATATGTGCTTCATCACTGCCGGGATGGGGGGTGGCACCGGTACCGGCGCCGCGCCGATCATTGCGCAGGCCGCCCGTGAGCTGGGTGTTCTGACCGTTGGTGTCGTGACCAAACCGTTCCAGTTCGAAGGCGCCAAGCGTATGCGCCAGGCCGAGGACGGCGTTGAGGCGCTGCAGAAGGTCGTCGACACGCTGATCATCATCCCGAACCAGAACCTGTTCCGCCTGGCCAATGAGAAAACCACCTTCACCGAGGCATTCTCGATGGCGGACGATGTCCTGTACCAGGGCGTCAAAGGCGTGACCGACCTGATGGTCCGTCCGGGCCTTATCAACCTCGACTTTGCTGACGTTCGTGCCGTGATGGACGAAATGGGCAAGGCGATGATGGGCACAGGCGAGGGCGAAGGCGAAGATCGCGCCATTCAGGCCGCAGAAAAGGCCATCGCCAACCCTCTGCTGGACGAAATCAGCCTGCGCGGTGCGCGCGGCGTTCTGATCAACATCACCGGCGCTCACGACCTGACCCTGTTCGAACTGGACGAGGCTGCCAATCGGATCCGCGAAGAGGTGGACCCGGATGCGAATATCATCGTCGGTTCGACCCTGGACACCGAAATGGAAGGCAAGATGCGCGTGTCCGTCGTGGCCACCGGTATCGATGCTTCCGACGTGAACACCGACATGCCGGTTGCACGCCGTCCGATGTCGGCGCCGTTGAAGAAAACCGTCAGCGTTGAAGAAACCCGTGCCGCGCCGCTGGAACTGGACGAGCCGGTTGAACAGCCTGCCGTCGCAGCCACGGAAGCCTCGCACGAGGAGCCGACCCTGTTCGAAGGTCTGGACGCCACCGCATCGCAGCCCGAAGCAGCCCCGGCTGAGACCGAAGCCTATGATGACGACGGCCTGCCGCCGCCTGCCTATCAGCCGCAGGTTCCGGAATTCCAGCCGCAGGCCGATGCCGCCGAAGGCGGGGCCGACAGTTTTGTCGCGCCCAAGGCTCCGGCGCCGGGCACGCCGTCGCCCGAGGCCATCGTGCGTCTGCAGGCCGCCGCGCAACGGGCTCAGCCGCAGCAAGCGGCACCACAGCCCGCGCCGCAACCGCAACAGCGCCCGGCCGCCGCAGCTCCGCAACAGCAGCAGGCGCCCGCACCGCAGCAGGAACAGCGTCGCTTTGGCCTGAATTCGCTTATCCACCGGATGACCGGCAGCGCTGCCGAAGGCGGTGAGGCGAAGCCTCAGCCGGTGCGTCAGCAGCCGCAGGCCCCGCAGCACGCGCCGCAGCAATCCGCCGCGCCGCAACCGCAGCAGCAGGCTGATCCGGATCAGGAACGGATCGAAATTCCGGCCTTCCTGCGCCGTCAGGCCAACTGATTTTTCAGAATATCTCGTGAAGAGGGTCGCCATCTGGCGGCCCTTTTTCCTTTTGTTCCAGAAGGTTGCGCGCATCTAGGCAGTGTTTTGCCTATTCGTTACAGGGATGTTTCAATCCGTTACAAAGATTGAGTTGAGCCCGCGTGCCCGTTTCCTTACCTATCATCGGCAACACGGCCCCTGATGGCCGGACCCAGAAGAAAGAGGCACAAGGTGCAGAATACCCTGAAAGCATCGGTGACATTTGAAGGCGCTGGCCTGCATTCCGGCCAGCCTGCGCGGATGGTTCTGAAACCGGCTGCGGCGGATCATGGCATCCGTTTCAAACGGACCGATATCGCTTTGGGCAATTCTGTCATCCCGGCCCGCTGGGACTATGTGGAGCGCACTGCCCTGTGCACCCGTCTGGTCAACGCCGCCGGTGTGTCGGTATCTACCGTTGAGCACGTGATGGCCGCACTGGCTGGTTGTGGTGTGCACAACGCCCTGATTGAAATCGATGGACCCGAAGTGCCGATCCTTGATGGCTCCTCGGCGCTGTTTGTGCGCGGGATCATGCAGAAAGGCGTGCGTCGCCTGTCTGCTCCGGTGCAGGTTCTGCAGGTTCTGAAAGAGGTCAGCGTCGAAAAAGATGGCGCAAAGGCGACCATTCTGCCCTGCGACCGGCTGATGATCGAATTCCACATTGATTTCGCTGAGCAGGCGATTGGACGCCAGAGCAAAACGCTGGACCTGCGCAATGGGGCCTTTGCCCGCGAGCTGTGCGACAGCCGTACATTCTGCCGCCGCGCTGATGTCGAGGCGATGCAGGCCAATGGCCTGGCTCTTGGCGGTGTGCCGGGCGAGAACGCTGTTGTTTTCGATGGTGAAGAGGTCGAAAGCGGCGAAGGTCTGCGCCATTCGGATGAGCCGGTCCGTCACAAGATGCTGGACGCGCTGGGTGACCTGGCGCTGGCCGGTGCGCCGCTGATGGGGCGCTATATCGGTGAGCGTGCTGGTCATGCCCTGACCAACACCCTGCTGCGGGCGCTGTTCGCAACCCCTGGCGCGGTGCGTCTGGTAGAGTGTGATGCGGCCATGGTGGCCCGCCTGCCGGGGCAGGGGCTGGTTTGGGGGGAAATCCCCGCAGCCATCCGCAAGGTCGCCTGATCCCTGCAGGGATCAGCGCAATCATCAGGACACCGATGGAAGACGGACAGGGGCACTTAGGTGCCCTTTTTCATTTGTCCCTGTGGTCCGGCACCCACCGCTGGGGCGCCTCAGGCTTGACCCGGGCCGACAATCTCTGCCAAGTGAGGGCGAAGTGGGTTAAAGGCGTTTTGCACGCCAATTGAATGTGCTAGACCGGGCATAACCGGGGTGGACACCCGCGAGTCAAATGCGGTGAGGTAAGGCAAAGATGATCGGCATCAGGGCAGGAGCCAAATGGATCGGTGCGGTTGTTCTGATGGCTGCATTGTCGGGCTGCGGCGGCGACGGTGGCGCGGCAGAAAAGGCAGGCGCGCTGGACGGCTATACCCCCAAACAGATCTTTGAACGCGGCGAGTTCGAACTGGAACGCCGCCGGTCCAAGGACGCGGCCTTTTACTTCTCCGAGATCGAGCGCCTCTATCCCTATTCAGAATGGGCGAAACAAGCGCTGATCATGCAGGCCTTTTCCTATCACCGTGCCAAGGATTACGAAAACAGCCGCGCCGCCGCGCAGCGGTTCATCGACTTCTACCCGACCGACGAAGACGCCGCCTATGCGCAATATCTGCTGGCGCTCAGTTTCTATGACCAGATCGACGAAGTTGGTCGCGATCAGGGGCTGACCTTTCAGGCGCTGCAGGCGCTGCGCACCGTGATCGAGGTTTACCCCGACAGCGAATATGCCAACTCGGCAATCCTGAAGTTCGATCTTGCTTTCGACCATCTGGCGGGGAAGGAAATGGAAATCGGGCGCTACTACCTGCGCCACAAACACTACACGTCGGCGATCAACCGCTTCCGTGTGGTGGTGGAGGATTTCCAGACCACCAGCCACACCCCCGAGGCGCTGCACCGTCTGGTCGAGGCCTATCTGTCGCTGGGTCTGGTCGATGAGGCGCAGACCGCCGGCGCGATCCTGGGGCACAACTATCAATCGACAGAGTGGTACCAGGACAGCTATAAACTGCTGACGTCGCAGGGTCTGAAGATGCGTGACCGGGGGAACAACTGGCTGAGCCAGATCTATCGCCAGTCGATCAAGGGCCAGTGGCTGTAACAGCGTTTGCAACGGAGCAAAGTAATGCTGCGCGCGCTTGATATCCGCGATATTCTGATCATCGACCATCTGGAGCTGAACTTTCAGACCGGTCTCAACGTGCTGACCGGCGAAACCGGCGCCGGTAAATCGATCCTTCTCGACTCTCTTGGCTTTGTACTGGGCTGGCGGGGGCGCGCCGAACTGGTGCGTCAGGGCGCCTCGCAGGGCGAGGTGGTCGCGGAATTCGAACTGCCCGAGGGCCATCCGGCCCACGCCGTTCTGGAAGAGGCAGGTCTGCCAGCCGGGCGCGAACTGATCCTGCGCCGCGTTAATACCGCTGAGGGCCGCAAGACGGCCTGGGTGAATGATCGGCGCTGCTCGGGTGAGGTGCTGCGCGCCCTGTCGGAAACTCTGGTGGAACTGCATGGCCAACACGATGATCGGGGCCTTTTGAACCCAAAGGGGCACCGCAGCCTGCTGGATGCCTTTGCCGGGGTGCCGGATCTGCTGTCACAGACCCGTGCGGCCTGGGCGACGGCCGCCAAGGCCCGCAAGACGGTTGAGGCCACCCGCGCAGCACTGGATGCGGTGCGCGCCGAAGAGGAATTCCTGCGCCACGCGGTTGAGGAGTTGGACAAGCTGAACCCGGAGCCAGGCGAGGACGAGACGCTGGATGCGCGCCGCCGCCAGATGCAGGGGGCAGAGCGGGTCCGGGGCGATATCGCCCGTGCTCATGCGCTGCTGAGCGAAGGCGCTGATCCGTCGCTGGGCGAGGCGCAGCGCTGGCTGGAAGGTGTTGAGGGCGCCGAGGAGATCGGGCTGACAGAGCCGCTGGCGGCGCTCAGCCGGGCGATGATCGAATTGGGCGATGCGCAGGATGGCGTCGAACGGGTTCTCTCGGCGCTCGATTTCAATCCCGGCGATCTGGAAGATTGCGAAGAGCGACTGTTTGCGATCCGTGCCCTGGCGCGCAAGCATGACGTTCTGCCTGATGATCTGGCCGCCTATGCCGATACCCTGCGCGAAAAACTGGCGGCACTGGATGCAGGCGACAAGGATCTGGCCGATCAGGAGGCCGCACTGCGCGACGCCGAGGCGGCTTATGCAGCGGCTGCAGAGACGCTGAGTGCCGCGCGCCGCGACAGCGCGCTGGCGCTGGACACAGCGGTGATGGCTGAACTGGCGCCCCTCAAGATGGAGCGCGCGGTTTTTGAAACCCGGATCACCGCAGGCGCCCCGGGCCCGGAGGGCCACGACGATGTTGCCTTTACCGTGGCGACCAATCCCGGTGCCCCGGCGGGTCCGCTCAATAAGATCGCCTCGGGCGGGGAACTGAGCCGCTTCCTGCTGGCCCTGAAGGTCTGCTTGCGCGGTGAGGATCGCGACAAGACGCTGATCTTTGACGAAATCGACCGCGGGGTCGGTGGTGCCACTGCTGATGCGGTGGGGCGGCGCCTTAAATCCCTTGCCTCGGGCGGGCAGGTGCTGGTCGTCACCCATTCGCCGCAGGTCGCCGCCCAGGGCGCGCATCACTGGCGGGTGCAGAAACGCGTCACCGATGGCATGACCCTGTCGGAGGTGGTGCCGCTGAGCGAGACGGAACGGGTGGATGAAATCGCCCGGATGGTGTCGGGCGATACCATCACCAAAGAAGCGCGCGCCGCCGCCGGAGCCTTGCTGACCGGCTGACGCACGGGTCACGGTCCTGTGTGCTCAGTGTTGGTGGTTTGGCAATTTTTCTCTGCTTTGAGGGGGGCAGGAAACTGAAGGCGAACAATGAAGCATAATTCCCGGACCGGGGCAAAGGTGCTGGCGATGCAGGGTCTTGCATGGCTGCGCGATGTCTGGCGTATTCTTTTGCATCGCGGGCCAAGCCAGTTTCAATTCTGGATGATAGCCCTGCTGATCGGTATCTCTGCCGGTTTTGCGGCCTTGCTGTTCCGAAAGGGGATTACCGCATTTCAGGCTTGGATCTATGGCGCCGAGGATATTCATTTTCTGCACAGTTTCGCGCAGGATCTGCCGTGGTACATGCTGCTGGTGATCCCCACCGTGGGTGGGCTGGTCGTCGGAATCATCCTGCACAATTTCACCCCCGATGGGCGGGTGCGTTCGGTTGCCGATGTGATCGAAGGGGCGGCAATGCGCAATGGCCGCGTCGAAATCCGCGCCGGGCTTGGGTCGGCCATGGCGTCCTTCCTGACGCTGTCGACCGGCGGATCGGCGGGGCGCGAAGGGCCAGTGGTGCACCTTGCAGGCGTCATTTCCAGCTGGGTCAGCGACCGGATCAAGGCCGATGGCATCACCGGGCGCGATCTTTTGGGCTGTGCGGTGGCAGCGGCAGTTTCTGCGAGCTTCAACGCGCCTATCGCCGGTGCGCTGTTCGCGCTTGAGGTGGTGTTGCGGCATTTTGCTGTGCATGCCTTTGCGCCCATCGCCATCGCCTCGGTCGCGGGCACGGTGATCAACCGGTTGGAATATGGCGATGTCACGGAATTCACGCTGACCACGCCGGGCGCCTTGCAGTTCTATGTGGAGCTACCTGCCTTTTTGATGCTGGGGCTGATTTGTGGACTGGTGGCCGTGGTGCTCATGCGCTCGATTTTTTGGGCAGATCGAGTGGGAACCGATATCCAGACAGCTCTATCGATCCCGCGCTGGCTGCGCCCGGCGGTCTCTGGCTTTCTTCTTGGGGCGATTGCGATCTGGTTTCCGCATATCATCGGGGTTGGCTATGAGACGACGGTACTGGCGCTTACTGGTGGGTTGGTGCTGTCGCAGGCCATCCTGTTCACCGTGGTAAAAACCGCTGCCGTGGCCATCACCATGGGCGGGCGCATGGGGGGCGGGGTGTTTTCACCGTCGCTGATGATCGGGGCGATGACCGGCCTGTCCTTTGGGCTGATCGCGACATCGGTCCTGCCGGAAGTGTCAGGGACGCATACGCTTTATGCCTTTGCGGGCATGGGGGCGGTCGCGGCTGCCGTTCTAGGGGCGCCGATCTCGACCACGCTGATCGTGTTCGAGCTGACCGGAGACTGGCAGATCGGCCTTGCGGTCATGGTTTCGGTCTCCCTGTCGACGGCGCTGGCCTCGCGGCTGGTGGACCGGTCGTTCTTCCTGACACAGCTGGAGCGGCGCAATCTGCATTGCGCGGCCGGGCCGCAGGCCTATCTGCTGGCGCTGTTGCAGGTGGGTGGGTTGATGCGGCCGCTGGGGGATCCGCGCTGCGCCACGCCAGAGGACTGCGCTCCGCTGATTGATCAAGGACTGATGCTGCGCCCCGATCAGTCGCTGGAGGCGGTGCTGCCGGTGTTCGACCGGGCGGATGTGCCGTTCTTGCCGGTGGTTGCTCCGGATGACGTGCCCGCGCCGAGCGATGCTGAGCAGCAGGGCCGCCTTCTTGGGGTGCTCTACCACGTGGATGCGCTGAAGGCCTATAACCGCGCCCTAGTGGCAACGGCTGCAGAGGAACACAGCTAAGACCCGGGGCGGTTCTGGTGTGCCTCAGCTGGCGGGCTGTTTCAGGGTTTCGGTGAGAATCTCACGCAGCCATGCCAATCGGGATGATCCATCGAACCGGCGATGCCAGACCAGATCAAATTCTGCATCCGGAACGCTCAGCGGTAGCGGAGAACTGCTGAACCCCCGGAACGCAGAATTTATTAGCATGGCCGGCAGGGTGGCAACCGTGTCGGTGCCACGGATCACCTCGGCCAGCAGCCAGACATTCGGCACGCTGACGGCAATGTCGCGTGACAGGTTGAGGGCCTCCAGCGCGCTCTGCACGGTGCTTTTGTAGGGGCCGCCGAAATCCAGAGTGGCATGGCTGGCGCCAGAGTAGTCGTAGACGTCCTTTATTGGTCCGCGCACCTCAGGATCGTAAAAGACCCGGAAGCCCTCGGAGAAAAGATGCGCATGGCACAGGGTCGCGGGATAGACTTCGGGGCGGGGGGCAATGGCAAAATCGGCAATCCCACGCTCCAGCAGGTTTTCGGCATTCGCGCTGGGGCCTAGCTCGCGGAACACCATGCGTTTTCTCGGAACTTCCTGCCAGATGCGCGTGCAGGTTCGGTTGACCTCGGGGACAAGAACGCCGCCGTTTGTGGCGATCACAAAAGGATCGGGGTCATTGGCGGGGACGTATTCCCCATGGTCCACCAGCGCATCCATCTGGGCCAACAGGCGTCGGACCTTGGGCACCAGGCGTTCCGCGCGTGGGCTGGGAACGATGCCGCGCCCGGCCTGCACGAACAACTTGTCGCCTATGATGCAGCGCAGTTTTTCCAGGTTATGACTGACGGTGGATTGGCTGATGTTCAGCTGCTCAGCGGCCTTGCTGACGGACATTTCATCGTAAACTGTTAAAAAGACCCGAAGCAGGCGACCACTCAGCTGAGATGTATCTACGTCACGCATTTATTAATTTTTTCTTTCGCTGGATTGGATGAACCGCTTTTTTAAGTAAAGTTAACGGCAACGGGCGTAAATGGGGTGCGGAAGGGAAAATATGCGTACTTATAAATTCGACCCGAAAGAGGTCGAAGTACAAAACAAAACGAGCGAGCAGGACAAAGAACAGGCGGCCCTCGAAGCGTTGGTCAACTACGCAATCGAATGTGCCAGAGACGCAAATGTCTTTGGGTCGGGGGAAGCTCTGGAACAGGCAAAACGGCATTTGGTCCGTTCTGTACTGTTGTAGGGCTGATCTGCTTTCAGGCTGTTGGGCCACTTTGAAATCCTGATATTGGGGCGGTCCTGATGGGCCGCTTTGACCGGCCGCGGGCGCCGGAATAGGTGCCGACCGTGATCTAGCTTCGAGCCCCTCATTGGCAAGGGCACGGAAGTATAGGCGGTCCAAAATTTTGTATAATTGTTAATGATACGCGCAGGTCGCGCGGTACCGCTGTCGGTCAGTTTAAATTTAATGATTGCAATCGGTTCTTCATCGCTTTGAAAACGGCACAGCGCCGGTAAAACGCTGTGCCGCCTAGAAGCTGTGGCATATAACGCGGCCGTGCTGGCCCGGCAGATTCAGATCTGTTCGATCTTCACCGAGTCACTGGGATAAAACGCCAAATAGCCTTTTATTTCGCCCACGTCACTGATTGGGTCCTCATAGCTCCAGACAGCGTCTTCGGTCACCGAGGATTTGTTCACGATGGAAAAATAGGACGCATCGCCCTTGTGCGGGCAATGCGTCGTCTTGCTGCTGGGATCGAGAAAGGCCATGGCGATGTCTTCGCGCGGGAAATAAATGACCGGCGCATGACCCTCTTCGCTCAGCTCCAATGCGCGGTTGGTTTCGCCCAGAATGGCCCCGCCCGAGCGCACCACCCAGGTGCCATCTGCCTTGCGAATTCGGATCTTGCTCATGTGATTTTCCCCATCTCGTCATTGGTATGCATGTCTTGCCCCGGCAATGTAACAGCCGGGTATCAGATCGCCGCAGTCGCCTGATCCAGCCAGGCCTGTGCGGCGGGGCTGATCTGCGGGCGGATTTTCTGGGCGACCTGCGCATGATAAGCATTCAGCCAGTCGCGTTCTTCCCTTGATAGCATATCTGCGTCAATCAGCCGCCGGTCGATCGGGACAAAGGTCAAGGTACGCCAATCCAGCATGTCCCGCTCTGCGTCTCCGCCGGGCAGGTCAGGGGCCTTTTGGGCGACGATCAGGTTCTCGATCCGGATGCCAAAGGCGCCTTCGCGATAATATCCCGGTTCATTGGACAAGATCATGCCGGGCTGCAGCGGTACCGCAGAGGCACGGTTGAGGCGCTGCGGGCCTTCGTGTACGCTGAGGTAGGCGCCGACGCCATGGCCCAGACCATGATTGAAATCCTGCCCGGCCAGCCACAGCGGCATCCGCCCGATGGCCTCGATGTCGCGCCCGGCCAGTCCCTGTGGCCAGCGCAGGCGCGAGATTGCGATCATGCCCTGCAGCACGCGGGTAAAGGCGGTGCGTTCCTCGGCTCCCGGGGCGCCAATGGCAATGGTGCGTGTGATGTCGGTGGTGCCATCCAGATACTGCCCGCCGCTGTCCAGAACCAGCAGATCGCCGTCCTGCAGTACCGTGTCGGTCTCAACCGTGACGCGGTAGTGGATCACGGCGCCATTGGCTCCGGTGCCCGAAATGGTGTCAAAACTGATATCGCGCAGCCTGTCGTCCCGGCGGCGCAGCGTTTCCAGCTGTTTGACCACGTCGATTTCGGTGATGGTGCCAGGGGCCTGGTCGTCGAGCCAAGCCAACAGCTCCACCACAGCGGCGCCATCGCGCAGGTGGGCCGCGGCGCTGCCTTCGATCTCTGCCGCGTTCTTGCAGGCCTTGGGCAGGGCGCAGGGGTCGCCTGTAGGTTGAAGGCGGTCGCCCAGAGTCTCGGCAACGATCTGCGGCAGGCTGTCCCGGTCCACCGCCACGGCGCCATTGAGCGCGCCCACGGCATTCAGGAAACCGGCAGGTGGATGTACGGTTACGCCTGCGCCCAGATGATCCGCCAGCCCCTCCAGTTTCGACGGGTCCATGAACAGGTCCACACGCGCATCACTGTGCAGGATGGCAAAGCCATGGGCGACCGGATTGCGTGGAATGTCTGATCCGCGGATGTTCAGCAGCCACATGATGCTGTCGGGTAGGGTGATCAGGGCGGCCTCTTGTCCGGCCTCACGCAGGCCCTTGGCCAGCCGTCCGCATTTGTCGGCGGCGCTTTCCCCGGCGTAGGCCTCGGGGTGGGCGATGACGGGCTCTGCGGGCGGTGCAGGCTGGTCCTCCCAGATGCGGTCCACCAGGTTTTCACAATCGACAAGCATGATGCCGCTGTCGTCCAGCTGTCTGCGCAGGTCGGCGATCTGGCCGGTGGCGTGCAGCCATGGATCAAACCCGACGCGACCGCCATCCGGCAGCTGTTCCTTCAGCCAATCGTGCAGCTGGACCTCGGGCCAGGGCACCGGGGTATAGACATCAGCGACCTGCTGTTTCACCTGCGTGCGGTAGCGTCCGTCGATGAAGATACCCGCGATATGTGCCATGGCCGCGCAAAACCCTGCGGAGCCTGTAAAGCCGGTCAGCCAGGCAAGCCGGTCGTCCCGCGGGGCGACGTATTCACCCTGATGCGCATCGGCGCGGGGGACAAGGAAGCCATCCAGCGCCTCCCGATCCAGCTCTGCGCGCAGCGCCTGCAGCCGGGGCGGCCCCTGATCCGGGCGGGCGGTGACGTCGAATGACTGAAACATGGGGAGCCTCCTGCGTTGGCGGGTGTCAACCGCGCCAGAGAACAGCGAAGCGGGGCCGGGTGCAACCCGGGAAATTCAGACCGTGTCGACTGATGGGTTCTGAAAGGTCGTTTTGGGGAAGGGCTGGCGCAGGCCGAATTCCAGCAGTTCCAGATGGTCCTGTCCGTAATAGGGATCCCCATCCAGCACATAGGTCGGTGATCCGAACAGATGCATCCCCAGGGCCGCATCGGTATTGGCCTGTAGAACCGCCTGCACATCGGGCGCCATCGCGCTTGCAAGCAGCGGTTCGGGATCAAGCCCGGCGTTTCGTGCAGTCTTTGACAGCTGCTCGGGGTTCATCAGGTCGATATCATCGCGCCAATGCGCCTCAAGCAGCGCATGGGCAAGGGCATCAACGTCCTGTCCCAGACGTTCCGCCATGATCACCATGCCACTGGAAAGAGTCAGGGCGTTGTCATGGTAGGTCGGGCGGTAGGTAATGATCGGAACGCCGCGATAGGCGGCCCAGCGTTCGATCTCGCGTCCGAAGAAGTAATCGACATGCGCCTGACTGCGCCCGGCAAAGGGACGCCCGCCTGCCTGCTCCACCACCGGCGACAACAAAAAGGGGCGGTGGATCAGTTGGCAGTCATGGGCCGCGCAGATTTCTGCCAGCCTCCTGGAGCCAAGATAGGCATAGGCGGAATGGGTGGAGTAGAAATATTCGATCTTGCGCTGCGCCATGCCGGGGCTCTCTTAACTGGCCTTCTTGATGCCCATGACACGGGCGCGGGCGCGCGGGTCGCTGTCAAACAGCGCCGCCAGCTGTTCGGTCATGGCTCCGGCGAGTTGTTCGACATCGGTAATGGTCACCGCGCGGTCGTAGTAGCGGGTGACGTCATGGCCGATGCCGATGGCCAGAAGCTCCACCTGCTTTTTCTTCTCCACCATGGCGATAACATCGCGCAGGTGTTTTTCCAGGAAGTTCGCCGGGTTCACTGACAGGGTAGAATCATCCACCGGCGCGCCGTCGGAAATTACCATCAGGATCTTGCGCGCCTCGGGACGGCCGACCATCCGGCGGTGCGCCCATTCCAGCGCCTCACCGTCGATGTTCTCTTTCAACAGGCCCTCTTTCATCATCAGGCCAAGGTTCGGGTGCGCGCGGCGCCATGGTACATCGGCGCCCTTGTAGATGATGTGGCGCAGATCGTTCAGACGGCCGGGCTGCTGCGGGCGGCCTTCGTTCAGCCAGGCCTCGCGCGCCATGCCGCCCTTCCAGGCGCGGGTGGTAAAGCCGAGGATCTCGACCTTCACGTTGCAGCGTTCAAGGGTGCGGGCGAGAACGTCGGCGCAAATCGCCGCGATCGAGATCGGACGCCCCCGCATCGAGCCGGAGTTGTCGAGAAGCAGCGTCACCACGGTGTCGCGGAACTCGGTATCCTTTTCGCGTTTGAACGACAGCGGGGTGGTCGGGTTGGCGACAACGCGCGCGAGACGGCCTGCGTCCAGAATGCCCTCTTCCAGGTCGAACTCCCAGGAGCGGTTCTGCTGCGCCTGAAGACGGCGCTGCAGCTTGTTGGCAAGGCGGGAAACGGCCCCCTTCAGCGGTTCCAGCTGCTGATCGAGATAGGCGCGCAGGCGCTCCAGCTCGGCTGGTTCGGCCAGATCTTCTGCGGCGATTTCCTCGTCGTGGGTGTCCAGGAACACCTTGTAGTCGGGATCCGCTTCTGAGGCAGGCGGCGGCGGGGGCGGGTCCAGCGGCGCCTCGCCATCGGGCATTTCGGTTTCTTCCGACAGCTCGTCCTCAGCCATCTCGTCCATCGAGACCTGGGCCTGGCTTTCGTCCTGCTGCTGCTCCTGCGCCTGTTCGGCATCCGCATCGGCCTGTTCGTCGTCGGAATCATCTTCGCCGGAGCTGTCGGGATCCTGCTGCTCTTCGGCGTCCTCTTCGGCCTGGTCTTCCTGATCCTCATCCGGCTGATCGGGGTCATCGCCCAGCTGGTCGCCATAGCCGAGATCGGTGATAATCTGGCGGGCAAAGCGGGCGAATTCCGCCTGATCGGCAATCTTCTCTTCGAGGTCGCCGAGCGTTTCACCGGCTTCGGCCTCGATATAGCCGCGCCACAGCTCGGCCACGTTGGCGGCACCTTCGGGCAGCGGGCGGCCCGTGGCCATCTGGCGGACCAGATAGCCGGCAGCAGCGGCCAGCGGCGCCTCGGTCGAGGATTTCATCTGATCATAGCCGCGCCGGATCGCCTCGTTGCGGATCTTGACGTCGATGTTGGAGGCGGTGCCGGGCATGTGGCGTGCGCCCATCGCCTCGCAGCGGGCGGTTTCCATCGCCTCGTACAGATCACGGGCCATCTCGCCTTGCGGTGCGTATTTCGCGTGGACGGCATCGTCGTGGAACTTGTGGCGCAAAGCGAGCGCATCCGCAGTGCCGCGGGCCAACAGCACTTCCTCGCGCGTCATCCGGCGGGAGACCTGCGGCAGGCGCATGGAATCGCCCGAAAGCCCGGCCGGGTCGACCGTGTAGCTGACCGACAGTTCGGAATCGTCGGCCATCACCTTGGTCGCTTCGGCCAGCGCCTTTTTGAACGGATCTGCCGGGTTGTCGGTCGGTTTGCTCATATTTTCGCTCTCACTTCATCGAGGTCGGCTTCATCGGCCGCCAGCCGCGCCAGCAGGTCCACATGCACATCCAGCGCATCTACCACCCTATAGCCCGGATCCTGCCCGTCAAACGCCAGGTTGAGATCGGTGCCCGCCAGCACGATGGCATCGGCGCCCAGACCATCGACCATCCGCTGTCCTGCATCCAGGAACAGCGCCCGCTTTTGCGGCGTGCAAACCCCGGCGACGGCCATGTCCTGATAGCTTTGGCCCAGATCCTCGATCTCATCCTCCAGCGCCACGGCGCGGGTTTTCTTCAATTGCCCATAAAGGCCCGTCTTCATCACCACGCGGGTGCCCAGCAGACCGACGCTGTTCAGCCCCTGTGCCGCAAAATAATAGTCCAGCGGCGTTACGGCCGAGACCAGCGGCAGGGAAGACAGCGCCACTGTTTCGTCGAAACAGAAATGCCCACCCAAAGAGGTGATGGCAACGCAATCGGCCCCGGCGCCGCGCAGACGGTCGATCAGCCCGGCATAGATTTCGGCCTGCGCCGCGCGGTTGTCCGACAGGTTGTTGCGGATCAGCTCCTGCACATCGGCATGGACGATGGTCAGCTCCAGCGGCAGGCCCCGTGCGGCCATCGCCGCCGTCAGCCGCTGGTAATAAACCACCGTGGCCGCAACGCCGATTCCACCGATCAGGCCGATATGCATGGGAGTGTCCTTACCGGGTTCAGGCGACGTTTGCCGCGCTTTCGGGCAGTTCCTCGTCAAAGCAACGCTGATAGAACTCGGCCACGGTTTGACGTTCCAGCTCGTCGCATTTGTTCAGGAACGACAGCCGGAAGGCATAGCCCACGTCGCGGAAAATCTCGGCGTTCTGCGACCAGTTGATCACGGTCCGCGGCGACATCACGGTGGACAGGTCGCCGTTCATGAAGGCGGTCCGGGTCAGATCCGCAACGGTGACCATCTGGCTGACGATCTTGCGGCCCTTCTCGGTGTTGTAATGCGGTGCCTTGGACAGGACGATGGCGGTTTCGGCATCGTGGCTGAGGTAGTTCAGCGTGGAGACCAGCGACCAGCGGTCCATCTGGGCTTGGTTAATCTGCTGGGTGCCGTGATAAAGCCCGGTGGTATCACCCAGACCGACGGTGTTCGCAGTGGCGAACAGGCGGAAGAAGGGGTTCGGGGTGATGATCTCGTTCTGGTCGAGCAGGGTCAGCTTGCCGTCATGCTCCAGAACCCGCTGGATCACGAACATCACGTCGGCACGGCCCGCATCGTATTCGTCGAATACGATGGCAACCGGATTGCGCAGCGCCCAGGGCAAGATGCCTTCGTGGAATTCGGTGACCTGCTTGCCGTCGCGCAGTTTGATGGCGTCCTTGCCGATCAGGTCGATCCGGGAGATGTGGCTGTCGAGGTTGACGCGTACCGAGGGCCAGTTGAGGCGGGAAGCGACCTGTTCGATGTGGGTCGATTTACCCGTGCCGTGATAGCCCTGGATCATCACGCGGCGGTTGTGGCTAAAGCCCGCAAGGATGGCCAGCGTGGTGTCGGGGTCGAACTTATAGGTCGGGTCCAGCGCCGGCACCCGGTCAGAGCCTTCGGCAAAGCCCTTGACGGTCATGTCGGTGTCAATCCCGAACACATCACGGACCGAAATGGTCTCGGTCGGTTTCGCATTCATATCCAGCATGCCGTCGCTCATAGCAGTCGATCCTTATCTCTGTGCCCCGGCGGTCTGGGGGCGTAATTCGGGGGATTGGTGCCCGATCTGACGGAGAAGGGCAAGCGAAAGGTATGTGAGCGGTACAATTGCGCGACGTCTCACCGCGGTGGATGCGTGTTTGGCGGGCTGTGGCAGAGGATATGAGCGTATACGGGGAGCGCTGCAACGGGCTTAGAGCGAAGAATGTACGACGGCCAGATCCTGCATGAAAAAGGGCCCCGGTGGGGCCCTGATCACAAAATGCGCAGATCGGTTATTTGAAGCTGCGGCTCTCTTTCAGCTGGTCCCAGGCCCAGACAACCTCTTGCAGCTGTTCTTCCTGACTGCGGTCGCCGCCGTTCATATCCGGGTGCAGAACCTTGATCAGTTTCTTGTAGGCCTTGCGGATCTCAGCCTTGGACCAGTCGTCACGGGCTTCCAGGATTTCCAGTGCGCGGCGCTCGGTGGCGGGCAGGCGGCGGCCGGATTTCGCGTTCTTGCCGGGGTTGCGGGTGGCATTGGCCCCCAGCACCTGATGCGGGTCCTCGATGCCCAGGCGCGCCCAAGCGCGGGCCTCGGGGTCGCCCATCGGGCGGGTCTGACGTTCCCAGACCTTGTCTTTGGAGGCCTGTGCGTTCAATTCAGCCTCGGTCGTGCCCTGGAAGAAGTTCCATTTCTGATTGTATTCCCGGATATGTTCCTGACAGAACCAGACGTATTCATCCAGCACATCGGGGGCTTTGGGGGCGCGGAACTTGCCGGCTTCCTCGCAGCCGTCTTTGGCGCAGGTTCGCACCGATGTTTCTGAGGCTCCGGATACGGCACGTCGCCCGCGTGGGTTTTTCTTTTTCGCGGAGCGGACGGACATATCGAAACCAAAGGGATCTGATTTGCTCATGGGGCGCACCTTCTAGACGGATCTGCTCGACTCGGAGCAAGCAGTTTAGTCTAAGGGGCAGAAGATAGAAGGGGGGAGGGGAAATTTTTATGAGAGTGAGCGGAAAATGAGCGTGAAGAGCGAAATGGAAATGCGCCTGCAAGAGGCGTTCCAGCCCAGCCATCTGGAGGTCGTCGACGACAGCGACAGCCATATCGGACATGCCGGTCATGACGGTGCGGGTGAAAGTCACTTTAATGTGAAAATCCGCGCTGCGGCCTTCACCGGGATGAACCGGGTTCAGCAGCACCGCGCGGTCCACAAGGCATTGGGCGATATCGTGCCGCGTATTCACGCGCTGGCGCTGGATATCGGCAGTTAAGCACGGCTTATTGCGCCCCAGGCGGGCGCGGTATCCTCAGCGGGTTCCGGAGTCGTCTTCGGGATCGCCTGTCGGTTTTTCAGGCAGATCGCGCGTCGCTGACAGGCTGGCCCGGGTTTTGAGCGCGGTCGTCACGCCGGACACCGGGCTGAGCTCCTCGACGCCATCGTCGCCCTGCATCTGCGCCGCGCCGGGACCGGGAACAGGCGTTGCGCCCACTGGGGCTTCGGGATCGCCAGCGGTAGCCGTCAGCGGCGGGGCGGCATGGGTTGCTTCGGCCGGATCTGCTTCGGAGGGCTGCTGCGCGGGGGCGGCAGCCAGCGCGCGGCGGAAAATCATCACGTTGCGCCAGTTGGTTGTCGATCCGGTCAGCCCGGAACGTTCGTCCGAGGGCAGCAGTTCTGCGCGCTGGTATTCCCAGCCTTCAGCGGCCATCTGGTTAAGGGTGATCTCGACCGAGTGGGCAAAGCGATCCTCGGGGGTTTTCACGCCCTTAGCCTTGGTGCCCTTATGCGGGGCGGGAACCACTTTGTATTCATAAGGCTGCATGCCGGACTCCTGACGACTAGCCCGAAGGTTTAGCGGATGCAGGCGAGGGGTCAAGCTGCGCTGCCGGAACGCGGCGCAGGCCGTGACATTCTCTCTACATCTGCGACAGCGGCAGGGCGCCGCGCGGTGGGGGCGGTTACTTCTTCGCAGCCAGCTGCGCCAGGGTCAGGCAGACGTTCGTCGCCGCGGCCATGTCCTGCACCGAAACCCATTCCAGCGGGCCGTGCACGCATTGCATGCCGCAGAAGATATTCGGCGTCGGCACGCCAAGCTCGGTCAGGCGCGAGCCATCGGTGCCGCCGCGGATCGGGATCGAGATCGGCTCGATCCCATTGGCCTTGCAGGCCTCCAGCGCCAGATCCACCGGGGTCATGTCATCCTCCAGCCAGTAACGCATGTTGCGATACTGCGGGTAGATCTCGCAGGTGATCTCCGCGCGCGGCTCGCTTGCCTGCACGGCGTCGCAGACCTTGCGCAAGAGATCACCCTTGGCGGCCAGCCCGTCACGTTCAAAATCGCGCAGGATCAGCTTGATCTCCATCTCGGAGGAACCACCGTTCATGTCGGTCACATGCAGGAAACCCTCGCGCTCATCGGTCGTTTCCGGCGTCATCGTGGCCTGGGGCAGGGTCTGGATGATCTTGGAGGCCAGATGCGCTGCGTTGACCATCTTCTCCTTGGCCCAGCCGGGGTGGATCGACACGCCCTTGATCGTCACCACGGCGCGGTCAGCCGAGAAGCTTTCATAGATGATCTCACCCACATCGCTGCCATCCAGCGTATAGGCGAAATCGACGCCAAGATCCTTGGGCAGTTGCGGATCGACGCCGCGGCCGATCTCTTCGTCCGGGGTAAAGGCGATGCGGATGGGGCCATGGGGGATGTCTGGATTGTCGATCAGGTGCTGCGCCAGCGTCATCACCACGGCAACGCCCGCCTTGTCATCGGCGCCGAGCAGGGTGGTGCCCGAGGCGGTGATCAGGTCATGCCCTTCCTTGCCCGCCAGATAGGGGTGATCCTTGGGCGAGAGCACCAGATCGGGATTGTCGGGATATGTGATGTCGCCGCCATTATAACCCTTGATCACGCGTGGCTTGACCCCTGTGGCGTTGAACTGCGGCGCGGTGTCCACATGGGCGAGGAACCCCACGGTCGGCCCCTCTGCCGTGCCGGGCACGGTGGCGAGTACCGTGCCGTATTCGGTCAGCTCCACATCCTGCGCGCCGATCTCTTTCAACTCCTCGACCATCAGGTTCAGCATATCGAATTGGATCGCGGTGCTGGGAGAGGAGGGCGAGGTCTCATCGCTTTGACTGTCGATGGCGGCATAGCGCACCAAGCGGTCCTGAAGGGCCTGATCGAATTGGGTTTTCATGGGGTGCTCCGTAGAGAGGTGTTCGTTGGGCGGCAGGCTGGGCCAGAGCGCAGCAAGGGTCAAGGGCAGGCTTGCAACCTAAAGGGAGTGCGGGTGGCGCGAGTTGGGAGCGGCGGGAGACCTGGGGCGCGCCAATGTGATAGCCTGCAGTCCGCCATTGCAGGGAAATTGCAGGACCGCGTCAGAGTCCTGAACAGCCGCGGACCTAGGCCACTTGCTTGGCCAAAGGGGAAAGCAGTTGGAAAAAGAGCCTGTTGATGTCCGGCTATCAAACAAGAAGGGCAGTGCCCGACCGGGGGGCGGGCGGGGGCTGCCCGGTCTGGCGACCGGGCGTAAGGGCACAACGAAAAAGGCGCCCCGGATGGAGCGCCTTTCATAGTTGTTGTACTTTGGCTTAGCCCAGTTTCTTGGCGACCAGCTCGTTCACCGCCTTGGGGTTGGCCTTGCCGCCGGTGGCCTTCATCACCTGACCAACGAACCAGCCCGCCAGTTTCGGGTTCACTTTGGCCTTTTCCACCTGCGCGGGGTTGGCGGCGATGATCTCGTCCAGTGCGGTCTCAATCGCACCGGTGTCGGTCACCTGCTTCATGCCGCGCTCTTCGACGATCTTCGCGGGGTCGCCACCTTCGGTGTAGACGATCTCGAACAGGTCCTTGGCGATCTTGCCGGAAATGGCGTCTGAGGAAATCAGGTCAATGATTCCGCCCAGTTGCGCCGGGGATACCGGGCTGTCGGTAATGTCGTGGTCTTCTTTCTTCAGGCGGCCAAACAGCTCGTTGATCACCCAGTTGGCGGCCAGCTTGCCGTTGCGGCCCTTGGCGACCTCGTCGAAATAGGCCGCCGATTCCACGTCTGCGGTCAGCACCGAGGCATCATAATCGGTGAGGCCGAAGTCCGCGATAAAGCGGGCCTTTTTCTCGTCCGGCAGCTCGGGCAGGTTGGCGGCGATACCGTCTACCCAGTCCTGTTCGATCTCCAGCGGCAGCAGGTCGGGATCGGGGAAATATCGATAATCATGCGCTTCTTCCTTGGAGCGCATCGAGCGGGTCTCACCCTTGTCCGGATCGTAAAGACGGGTTTCCTGCTCGACCTTGCCGCCACCTTCGACGATGGCGATCTGACGGCGGGCTTCAACCTCGATCGCCTGCTGGATAAAACGCATGGAGTTCATGTTCTTGATCTCGCAGCGGGTGCCGAGATGCGAGAAATCCTGGGTTTCCTGGTATTTCTCATAGGCGCCCGGCAGGCAGATAGACACGTTGACGTCGGCGCGCAGGTTGCCGTTCTGCATGTTGCCATCGCAGGTGCCGAGGTAACGCATGATCTGGCGCAGCTTGGCGATATAGGCGGCGGCCTCTTCTGGGCCACGGATGTCGGGGCGCGAGACGATCTCCATCAGGCAGACGCCGGTCCGGTTGAGATCGACAAAGGACATGTTGGGGTCCATGTCGTGGATCGATTTGCCCGCGTCCTGCTCCATGTGGATACGTTCGATGCGCACCATGCGCGCGGTGCCATCGCCCAGTTCCACCAGAACTTCGCCTTCGCCGACGATGGGGTGGTAGAGCTGCGAAATCTGATAGCCCTGCGGCAGGTCGGGGTAGAAGTAGTTCTTGCGGTCAAAGGCGGACCATAGGTTGATATCCGCCTTGAGGCCCAGCCCGGTGCGCACCGCCTGTTCGACGCAATATTCGTTGATCACCGGCAGCATGCCGGGCATCGCCGCATCAACGAAAGAGACGTTGGAGTTCGGCTCGGCGCCGAATTGGGTCGAGGCGCCAGAGAAGAGTTTCGCATTGGAGCTGACCTGGGCATGTACCTCCATGCCGATGACCAGTTCCCAGTCATGCTTGGCGCCCGAGATTACCTTGGGCTTGGGGAGTTCATATGTCAGGTCGAGCATGGGTGCCGGCTCCTAATATCTGGTTTGCCCAGCGTTCTAGGGCTGCCGGGCGCGAGGAGCAAGAGGCAATGGCGGCAGCGCCCCTGTGGCCTGCAGTTTAGTTCAAAGTGTCTCTTTTAAATGTCCGGCCCGGATGGACGCGGATCGTGCCCATCGCTTCGGGCCGTGGCTTTCCCGCCGGGATAACAAAATCAGGGCTATTCGACGCCGAGAAGGAGCCTCTGCCCAGATGACTACCTCGCCCTAAGCGAAAAATTGGAAACATCAAAGACTCGATAGGGTTGTGTTGATGAGCGCAAATGCACCCTGTGCGGGTTTTTGCTGACGCATGGCAAATACCACATTCAACAGAGGACACCGGCGATATGGCGAATATTAAAACTGGAACAGACGCAGACGATATCCTTTTCGGAACCGCTTACGATGATGTGATCGATGGCGGTCTTGGCAACGACACCCTCTACGCGGGAAGTGGCTCTGACAGGCTGACTGGCGGTGCTGGTGCTAACCATTTTGCCTTCCGCTCCGGCGATGGGATGGACACGATCACCGATTTTGTCGATGGACAGGATACGCTGGAAATTCGGGGCGCGGCCTGGTCCGATGTCACGATTTCCTCGGTCGAGGGCGGTACCCTTGTGACCTATGGCGAAGGTGATAGTTTCTTCCTGCAAAACGTCGATGCCGCCAATATCGACCAATCGGACTTTACCCTGGTGGATCCCGATAGCGCTGACGTGATCGAATACAACACGCTTTACGGGCCTCTGAACACCGTCGTGATCGGCGGTGCCGGGATCGACACACTGAGGTTTACCGGCCCCTACAATGCCTCCATCGGTGCGAATGCGCAGCTGATCGACATTGAGCAGATCCAGCTGGGCGATGCGGAGACACCGGGCCATTTGCGGGTTGAGTCCGGCGGCTCCTACAATTTCAGCGCGATTACTTTCCTCGACAGCACCGGCGATATCTTTGTCGATGGCACGTTGGCGACCAAGGTCACCGGCAGTGCCCAGAACGACAGTATCATCAGCAGCTACGGTGACGACACGTTGGATGGCGGCCTTGGCGATGACTACATCTGGGGTGATGCTGGGGATGATCGCATCTTTGGACGCGATGGCGATGATCACCTGGTCGGCAGCTCTGGCGACGACCTTCTCTCCGGCAGCAATGGCAGTGACACTCTGGATGGTGGCGAGGGCCGCGATTCCCTGTACGGGGGCGGCGGCGATGATCTCATCCTGCACGAGACGGCGGAAGGGCGCCTGGATGGCGTCGTGAGCGGTGGCTCCGGGATCGACACGCTGAAATTCACCGGCAGCGACAACAACCGCATCAGCGCGGATGCAGAGCTGCGCGGTATCGAGCAGATCCAGCTGGGGGTTGCCGGGCAAGACGAAGGCCTGCGCCTGGAGGCCGGCGGCAGCTATGACTTCAGCGAGATGACATTCCTCTACAGCAACCGCTTCATCACCATCGACGGTATCGAGGCGAGCAACCTTATCGGCAGCGCCCAGGACGATATCATCTCCAGCAACTATGGCGCTGACACGCTGGATGGCGGACTTGGCAATGACTACATCTGGGCCGATGGCGGCAACGATGTTGTTTATGGCGGATCAGGGAGTGACGAGCTGCTGGGCAACTTTGGCGAGGATGCGCTGTTTGGTGGCGCGGGTCATGACAGCCTTGACGGGGGTGTTGGACACGACACGCTGGATGGCGGGGCAGGCGATGACAATCTGCTTGGCGGGGATGGTAACGACGTTCTCACGGGTGGTGATGGCTTTGATTACCTGATTGGCGGTGACGGCGACGATGTGATCAGCGGCGGTGCCGACTTTGACTATTTGGCTGGCGGTACCGGCAATGACATCCTGAGCGGCGGCGTCGGTTTCGATGTCTTCGCCTTTGAGCAAGGCGACAACGCTGACGTCATCACCGATTTCGAAGTGGGTGTCGACTTGCTGGAAATGCAGGGTGTAACCCGGGGGGACATCACCATCACCTCGGTGGTCGATGGCACGTTGGTTGGCTATGGCGCGGGCGATACGGTGCTGCTTGAAAATGTCAGTGCCTCTGAACTCAGCTGGGATGACTTCATCTACTTCTGAGCGCCCTGACGGCTGAAAAATGGCGGATGCGCGCAGGTGCATTCGTCACCCCCTTGGCGGCTCCTGTCGCCAAGGCTAAGAAGGGTCTCCCCGCGCCATGACCGCGCCAAGGAAGAGGACCCCGCCCGTGGATACATCGCCCGAGATCAGCGCCCGCATCGCCCAGACCATCGCAACCGAAATCGGCGCTGCCGCCAAACAGGTCAGCGCCGCCGTGCAGTTGTTGGATGAGGGTGCGACGGTGCCTTTTGTCGCCCGCTACCGCAAAGAGGTGACCGGCGGGCTGGACGATACCCAGCTGCGTACCCTGGACGAGCGCCTATCCTACCTGCGGGAGCTGGAATCGCGCCGGGGAACCATTCTCGAATCGATCCGCAGTCAGGACAAGTTGACCGATGATCTGGCAGCCAAGATTGCCAAGGCCGAGACCAAGGCGCAGCTTGAAGATATCTATCTGCCCTACAAGCCCAAGCGTCGTACCAAGGCGATGATCGCGCGGGAAAACGGGCTGGAACCATTGGCCGAGGCGATCCTTGCCGACCGCAACCTTGAGCCCGAGGCGTTGGCCGAAGGCTATATCACCGAGGCGGTGGCGACGGTGAAGGATGCCCTGAACGGTGCGCGCGATATCCTGACCGAGCGCCTGACCGAGAACGCCGACCTTCTGGGGCGTCTGCGGGAGTTCCTGCAGCGCGACGCACTGCTGACCGCACGGGTGGTCGAAGGCAAGGAGCAGGAAGGCGCCAAATTCTCTGATTATTTCGATCATCGCGAACGCTGGGCCGATGTACCCTCGCACCGGGCGCTGGCGATGCTGCGCGGCTCGAACGAAGGGGTTCTGACGCTGGATATCGGCCCCGACCCGGAAGAGGGCGTGGCAAAGGCCGAGGCCATGGTGGCCGCAGTTCTGGGGGCTGGCGGCGATGGGCCCGGCGACAAATGGCTGCGCAAGGTCGCAGGCTGGACCTGGAGGGTGAAACTGTCGCTGTCGATGATGCTGGAACTGATGGGCGATCTGCGCGCCAGGGCGCAGGAGGATGCGATCCAGGTCTTTGCCCGCAACCTCAAGGATCTCCTCTTCGCAGCGCCAGCCGGTGCGCGGCCGACCCTCGGGCTGGACCCGGGCATTCGCACCGGCGTCAAGGCGGCAGTGGTTGATGCGACCGGGAAATTGGTGGCCACAGAGACGCTGTATCCGTTTCAGCCCAAGAACGATCTGCGCGGGGCGCAGGTATCGATCCTGAAGCTGATCGCGGAGCACGGCGTCGAGCTGATCGCCATCGGCAATGGTACCGCCTCTCGCGAGACCGAGCGGATGGTGGCCGAGGTGCTGAAGAACCTGCCGGCCAAGATCAAGGCGCCGACCAAGGTGGTGGTCTCCGAAGCGGGCGCCTCGGTCTATTCCGCCTCCGAACTGGCGGCGCGGGAATTTCCCGATCTCGATGTTTCCTTGCGCGGCGCGGTTTCCATTGCCCGCCGTCTGCAGGACCCGTTGGCCGAATTGGTGAAGATCGAGCCTAAGAGCATCGGCGTTGGCCAGTACCAGCACGATGTCGATCAGCACAAACTGTCGAAATCACTGGAGGCGGTGATCGAGGATGTGGTGAACGCCGTTGGCGTCGACCTCAACATGGCTTCGGCGCCGCTTCTGGCGCATGTCTCGGGGCTTGGACCCGGGCTGGCCGAGGCGATCGTGGCGCATCGGGATGCCGCCGGGGCGTTCCAGTCCCGAAAGGAGCTGCTGAAGGTTGCGCGGCTTGGCCCCAAGGCTTTTGAACAATGCGCGGGCTTCCTGCGTATCCGGGACGGCAAGGAGCCGCTGGATGCATCCTCTGTGCACCCCGAGGCTTACGGCGTTGCGCGCAAGATTGTGACGGCCTGCGGGCGGGATATCCGTCAGATCATGGGGGACAATACCGCCCTGCGCGGCATCCGCGCCGAAGACTTCGTCGATGAGAGCTTTGGCCTGCCTACGGTGCGCGACATCCTGAGCGAGTTGGAAAAACCCGGCCGCGATCCGCGCCCCAGTTTTGTCACTGCTTCCTTTACCGACGGGGTTGAGGAGATCACCGATCTGAAACCCGGCATGGTGCTGGAAGGTACGGTGACCAATGTCGCGGCCTTTGGCGCCTTCGTGGACATTGGCGTGCATCAGGACGGCCTGGTGCATGTCAGCCAACTGGCCGACCGGTTCGTGAAGGACCCGCACGAGGTGGTGAAAGCCGGGCAGGTGGTGAAGGTCACCGTGACCGAGGTGGACGTGCCGCGTAAACGGATCGCCCTGACGATGAAAAAGGACGGCGGCGCGTCGGCCCGGGAAAACCGCAAGGAACGCGGCGCTGGTCCGGGGCAGGGGCCGGGCAACCGTCGCGGTGGCAAACCGCCTGCGCGGGGGAAGATGACGGCTGGCCCCAAGGGCAAAACGGCGCAGGAGAAAGGTGGCGCCACCGGCGCGCTGGGCGCAGCACTGATGGATGCCTTCAAGAAAACCTGAACGTCGGGTGAAGCCGCAACGCAAAAGGCCGGGCATGTCCCGGCCTTTTCTGTGTCTGTTGACAGTGCTGCGTTGCCCGAGGGCGCGCGCCTAGCCGGTGGTCACGTGCAGCCCGTCCGGCGTGATGGCGATCTTCTGGCCATGGGCGATCTCATCCCGGAAAATCTGCGCGATAAAGCTCATAGCCTGTGCTTGCCCGCGGGCCGAGAAGCGGCGCAGCGAGGTAACCCGGGCGCTGTTGTCAAACCCGTTCGCCGCATGGGCCCAGATCAGGGGATGTACTTCGCGCAAGTGGTCGCGGATCAGCCAGCTGGCGGCGCTTGCGATTTCCTGCCGGGGCGTCTGCGGCGTCGTGCCATCCATCTGCGCGCCGCCCAGTGCCACCGCGCAATAGGCGCTGAGAAGGTTCGCCATATCCTGCGAGGGATGGGTGGCCAGGATGTCCTTCAGCCCGTCGATGAAAAACTGCGGATCGACCAGGGCCCCGGCTGCCGAGTCGGTGGCAAGGGCGTCGAAATAGACCCAAGTGTAGCCACCGGAGCCCCAGATATCCTGCGTGCGCGAAGCGGTGCGGCGGGCCTCCAGCTCCAGCGCCGGATAGGAACCGGAGCAACGTGGCAGCATCTGAAGCCCAAGGGCGCGCATGGGGCGGTGGTTCCGCGGTGCCAGATCGATCAGCCGGGCATAGGCATCGGCCACATGCAGCGTTTCGGAGCGGCGGGCGGCAAAGAGCGCGCAGTCCGCCGCTGCAAGGAAGGCGCTGCCGGGCAGACCGGGCGCGATGCCCGATAGCAGCGTGGCAGCGCGTTCAAAATGGGCGGCGCAGCGCCGTAGGTGTACCTTGGAGACGGTTTCCTCAAGTCCCGGACCTCGCCAGACCCAGCCGATATCGATATGGGCCAGCGCGATCAGCGCGGTCAGATAGGGGTCTTTGCGGTGATCCTTGCGGATGGCCTCTAGTGCCATCACCCCGTCGATAAGCTGCCGTTGATCGCGTGGCTGCCCATCGTTCAGGGCATGTTCCACCGCGTTGACCACATCGGCGCGTGCGCCATAGGCCAGAAGCTCGGCTTCGGGCATGCCGCCGGGAGTGGTGAACCGTGCCTGATCGGCCTCTGCGATCCGGTCCGAGAGCTCCTGCCAGCGCTCTTGTCGGGCAAGGAACTGCCCCTCCTTCTGCAAGGCACAGCAGGCGGTATCCTCGTCGCTCTCAGTGCAGATCGAGATCGACAGGCTATCCTCCGGACGCGCATAGTGGGCCGCTGGCTCAGCGCGCACTGAGGCCGGTGCCGCAACGGCGGTCGTGGCGTCGCGTCGTTTCAGCCGGTCAGGCAGGGAAACGGGGAGGCGGGACAGGATATCCAAAAGTTGAAAGGGGGATCTTGGCATTCTCGTTTCCGGCGAATTGGTACTGCTTCGTCCCTCGCAAACTGATGGCGCATTGCGGCGCAAAAATGGCAGCTCTGGGGAACTGAAGGAGCCGATCCGGAAAAACGGGAGAGGTCCTTTCGAAAAGGTATAACGAACAGGGTAAACCTGTAAAATAATACTAAAAAAGTGAGAAATGATGCCGCTCATGGGCGATGCCGCGCTGATCCAGCGCGTGGATCAGTTCGGCCACAGGCGGCACGACGGGCTGCGGCAGTCGCAGCTTGTTGCCCGTTGTCAGGATCAGAGTTGCGCGGATCGAAAGATCCAGCCGGGTATCAAGCCGTAGCTGCGCGATGCGTGACAGCGGCAGGTCCGTACGCTCGCCGCCGGTGAACCAGACGATCTGCTCCGCCGTCACATCAAGGCCGGAGCCCGGGTTCTTTACCAGATCGAACAGGCCGGGAATGACCGGCAGGAACAACAGCGCAATCAGCCATGGCGTTGCCTGCGCATAGAAATACAGCCCGGCCAGCGCCGCAAGCCAGGCCGCGAGCGCCAGAACCAGTGCGGGAGACCGCCCCTGCCGACGGAAGTGATAGTCTTCCACAGGGGCGGTTTTCGGCATGGGAGGAGTGTTCTCCTTAGGCATCCAGGATCCGGGTCACCATTTCGGTGGTGTCACGGCTCAGCCCCTCGGTGCCCGCGATCCGCTCTAGCTCCGTCCGGATCAGCGCCTGACGGTCTGCGTCGTAGCGTTTCCAGGTCTGGAAGGCGGCGCACATGCGGGCGGTGGTCTGCGGGTTCAGCTTATCAAGGGCGATCAGGTTCTCGGCCAGCAACCGATAACCCGCGCCCGAGGCATGGTGGAACCCGGCGTGATGGCCTGCCAGTGCCCCCATCACCGCGCGGAACCGGTTGGGGTTCTTCAGGGTGAACAATTCATGCTGGGTGAGATCGCGCGCAACGGACGCAGCGGTTTCCGGCGCTGCAGAGGCGATCTGCAAGGCAAACCATTTGTCCATCACCAGCCGGTCGCCTTTCCATTGCTCAAAGAAGGCCTGCGATTGCGCATCACCTTTTTCAGCCTTCAGCAGGCAGGCGAGGGCTGCGTATTGCTGGGTCATGTTGTCGGCGTCTTCATACTGGCGCGCCGCTTGCTGACCGCCGTCAAGCCGGGTCAGAAGCGACAGGATGCGCCCGTTGAGATCACGCTTGCCGCTGCTTGTCGCATCCGGGGAATAGGCGCCTGAAACGGTGGTATCCGCATAAAGCCTGGGCAGGCTGTCGGCGAGCTGCTGTGCTAACGTCTGAGCAAAGGTTTCCGCCGCATCAAAGATCTTTTGCGGATCCGGCACATGGCCGCGCTCAAACAGGGTCTGGGCGATGTCGGACTGGCTGGGCGGCGACAGTACCAGCGCGCGAAATGCCGGATCCTGGCTGTCGTCGCGCAGCAGTTTCTGTAGCGCATCCAGGTAATCGGCATCCGGCGCGGCGCCTTCGAGCACCATGGCAACCCGCGCTTCGCGGGCAAGCGCATTGCCGGCCTCCCAGCGGTTGAAGGGATCGGTGTCATGGGCCAGCAAAAAGGCGCGCTCGGCGTTGGATGTCTCGCGCTCCAGGATCACCGGCGCCGAGAATTCGCGCAGGATCGAAGGAACCGGCTTTGCGGCCAGCCCATCGAAGGTAAAGCTTTGCTTTGTCTCGGTCATTTCCAACACCCGGGTGGCGCAGACTTCATCGCCGTTCGGACCGAGCAGGCCGACCGCAATGGGGATCACGCGGGGATCCTTGTCCGGCTGGCCGGGGGTGGGGGGCGTGCTTTGCTCAAAGGTCAGCGTGTAGGTGCCATCGGCATAGTCTTCCGACACTTTCAGATGCGGCGTGCCTGCCAGGCTGTACCAGCGTTTGAATTGAGACAGATCGCGTCCGGTGGCGTCCTCAAAAACTTTCAGCCAGTCTTCGATGGTGCAGGCCTGCCCGTCGTGGCGGTCAAAATACAGCGTTACCGCCTTGGCGTAATCTTCATCGCCCACCAGACGTTTCAGCATGCCGATCACCTCGGCGCCTTTTTCATAGACGGTGGCAGTATAGAAGTTGTTGATTTCCTGGAACTGTTCGGGGCGCACCGGGTGGGCGAGCGGACCGCCGTCCTCGGGGAACTGTCGGGCGCGCAGGTCGATCACGTCCGAAATCCGCTTGACCGGAGCGGAGCGCATATCGGCGGTGAACTGGGCGTCGCGGAAGACGGTCAGACCTTCTTTCAGGCAGAGCTGGAACCAGTCGCGGCAGGTGATGCGGTTGCCGGTCCAGTTGTGGAAATACTCATGCGCGATGATCGCCTCGATGCGTTCGAAATTGGCATCGGTCGAGGTCTCGGGCGAGGCCAGAACGCAGGAGGAGTTGAAGATATTGAGGCCCTTGTTCTCCATCGCGCCCATGTTGAAGTCATCCACGGCCACGATGTTGAAGATATCTAGGTCATATTCGCGGCCATAGACATCCTCGTCCCATTTCATGGACTTCTTCAGCGCCTCCATGCCAAAGGCGCATTTGCCCTCGTCCCCCGGGCGCACCCAGATGTTCAGCTCGACCTCCTTGCCGGACATGGTGGTGAAACTGTCGGGATGGTTGACCAGATCGCCTGCCACCAGGGCAAAGAGATAGGCAGGTTTGGGCCAGGGATCGTGCCATTCGGCCCAGCCCGCGCCGCTGTCGGTGGGGTTGCCGTTTGAGAGTTTTACCGGCTCATCTCCTTCGATGCGGACCTTGAAGGTGGACATCACATCGGGGCGGTCGGGGTAATAGGTGATCTTGCGAAATCCCTCGGCCTCGCATTGCGTGCAATACATGCCGTTCGACATATAAAGCCCTTCGAGCGCGGTGTTCCCCTGTGGGTCGATCTCGACCTCCGCCTCCCAGACAAAGGGCTGGTCTGGCACATCGCAGGTCAGACCGCCCTCGGTAAGTGTGGGGGTCACGGGGGCGCCATCCACCGCTGCGCTGATCAGGCTCAGCTGTTCGCCGTGCAGGAAGAATTCGGGGTTTGCCGCGCCGGGCTTCGGGGCAAAGTGGATCCGGCTCAGAACCCGTGTCGCCCCGGGCGCCAGCCTGAAGGTCAGCTCGACGCTCTGCACCTCGAACCCGAAGGGCGTGTAGTCCTTCAGATAGAATGTCTCGGGCGCGGTTTCGGGTGCGGCATCTTTCATGGCGGGCTCCTGTGGATCTGTGGCGCGGCGCGTTTCCTGCCTGGATTGTTTTGAACCGGCAGGCAGGGGCGCGCGTATCTTGAGCATAGTGGTATGCAATGCAGCCCGGAGCAGCAAGCGCAGAGCGCGCAAATCGCGCCCGGCCCTTGGCGCGGGGCAGCAGACAAGGAGGCGCCGCCCGGCAATGACGACAATCCTGTGGTTCAAGCGCGACCTGCGCATTGAGGATCATCCGGCGCTGGCACATGCGGTCGCCTTGGGCGGGCCGGTCCTGTGCTTATATGTTGTCGAACCGGAATTGTGGCGGCTGCCGGATGCCTCTGCCCGACAGTATGATTTCCTGCGGCAAAGCCTGCCCGGCCTGCGTGAGGCGCTGCGCCGCCGGGGCGCGGATCTGGTTCTTCGTTTTGGAGATGCGGTTGAGGTGCTGGAAGGGCTGGCGGGGCAGTACGCTGTCGACCATCTGGTCAGCCATGAGGAAACCGGAAACGGGTGGACCTATGCCCGCGACAGGCGCGTCGCGGGGTGGGCGCGGGCGCGTGGCATCCGCTGGACCGAGTTGCCGCAATGCGGAGTGGTGCGCGGTCTGATGGCACGGGACGGCTGGCAGCGGGAGCGGAACGGTTTCATGGGGCAGGCGCCGGTCAGTGCGCCCGATCACATCGACGGGATACGCTGCGACAGCGATCCTATGCCTCCGGCCGCAGACCTTGGGCTGATGCCTGACGGGATTGTCGATGCGCAACCGGGCGGACGCCGGGCGGGGTTGCGCTGCCTTGACAGTTTTCTGGACCATCGCGGTCAGCACTATCGCCGCGCCATGTCATCGCCTCTGGAGGGGGCGACGGCCTGTTCCCGCCTGTCGCCGCATTTCGCCTTTGGCACGCTCTCCGTGCGCGAGGTGGTGCAGGCCACGAAAGCCGGACAGGAGGAAGGGCGCAAGGCCGGTTGGCCCGGATCGTTGAAATCCTTTCAGGCGCGTCTGGCCTGGCGCGATCACTTCATGCAGAAGCTGGAGGACCAGCCTGATATCGAACACCGCTGCCTGCATCCGGCGTTTGAAGGGCTAAGGCCCATGGAACTGGATGCCGCTCGACTGGCGGCCTGGCAGAGGGGCGAAACCGGGCTGCCCTTTGTTGATGCCTGCATGCGCAGCCTGACCGCCACCGGATGGCTCAATTTCCGTATGCGGGCGATGGTGATGTCGGTAGCCTCTTACCATCTGTGGCTCGATTGGCGGGCAACCGGCCGACATCTGGCGCGCATGTTCACCGATTACGAGCCAGGCATCCACTGGAGCCAGGTGCAAATGCAGTCAGGCACTACGGGCATGAACACCCTTCGGATCTACAACCCGGTGAAACAGGGGCTGGATCAGGACCCCACAGGCGCCTTTACCCGGGCATGGTTGCCGGAACTGGCCGAGGTGCCGGACCGGTTCCTGCAGGAGCCGTGGAAGTGGCAGGGTGCTGGGCGGCTGCTGGGGCAGGCATATCCGGCTCCAATCGTCGATGTGCAGACAGCGGCGCGGGCGGCGCGCGATGCGGTCTGGGCTGTGCGGCAGCAGGATGGATTTCGCCCCGTCGCCCGCCGCATCGTCAAGAAACACGCCAGCCGCAAACCCCCGCCGACCCGGGGCAGGCAGGTCAAAAAGCCTGCGAAGGGCGCTGATCAGCTGAGTTTTGATTTTTAATGGCACGTATGAGGAAGAAAACAGAGCTACCGACGAAGACCTGCCCGGTTTGCGCGCGCCCCTTTGCCTGGCGGCGCAAATGGGCGCGGGACTGGGAGCAGGTCATCTATTGCTCGGCCCGTTGTCGCGGCATGGCAAAGGGCGCATCTGCAAAGAAGATTTGAAACAGCTGCGCTTAAATTGGTAAAAAAGGTTTACCACCCTTGTTGCCGATAGGAAACTTTTCCTGTATCGGGGAAACTGACCAACGTTTACCTGCGAGGAGAGAGCCGATGGCAGACATGAAAGACATTCACGGGATGCAGGTCGCATCCGAGCTGGCTGACTTTATCGAAGCCAAGGCTTTGCCGGGCACCGGTGTCAGCGCCGATGCTTTCTGGGCGGGGCTGTCCGGCCTTGTGAATGGCATGGGCGATGAAAACCGCGCCCTGCTGGCCAAACGCGAAGACATCCAGGGCCGCATCGATGCCTGGCACGTTGAACGCCGGGGCCAACCGCATGACGCGGAGGCCTATACTGGCTTCCTGCGCGAGCTGGGCTATCTTGTGCCTGAAGGCGATGATTTCGAGATCGAAACCGAGAACGTCGACCCCGAGATCGCCCATACACCGGGGCCGCAGTTGGTGGTACCGATCACCAATGCGCGCTTTGCGCTCAATGCGGCGAACGCCCGCTGGGGATCGCTTTATGATGCGCTTTACGGCACCGATGCCATAGGCGATCTTCCGACGGCGGGCGGTTATGATGCGGCGCGCGGCGACCGGGTGATTGCCTGGGGCCGGGCGTTCCTGGATGAAACCTTCCCGCTGGCCGCTGGCTCCTGGGCTGATATCGACGCCCTGTCGGTTGCGGATGGTGCGCTGGTTCCGGCGCTGAAGGATGCGGCGCAATTCGCGGGCCACGCCGGAGAAGCCTCGGCCCCGTCGCGGATTTTCCTGAAAAACAACGGGTTGCACGCGATCGTCGAGATCGACGCTACCGGTAATATCGGCAAAGGCGACAGCGCAGGCATCAACGACATCACCCTGGAATCGGCACTTTCCACAATCATGGACTGTGAAGATTCCGTCGCATGCGTCGATGCAGCGGACAAGGTTCAGGCCTATTCCAATTGGCTGGGCCTGATGAAGCGCGATCTGGCCGAAGAGGTCAGCAAGGGCGGCAAATCCTTCACCCGCGTACTCAACGATGACATCTCCTACACGACGCCCGCGGGAGAGGCGGCTGTGCTGAAAGGCCGCTCGCTGCTGCTGATCCGCAACGTGGGCCACCTGATGACCAACTCGGCGGTTCTGGACAGCGCAGGCCGCGAGGCAGGCGAGGGCTTCCTGGACGCCATGATCACCGTGCTGATCGCCATGCATGACCTGAAGTCCGAAGGCGGTAACTCGCTGCATGGCTCGGTCTATGTGGTCAAGCCGAAGATGCACGGGCCGGAAGAGGTCGCCTTTGCGGTGAAGATCTTCGACCATGTCGAGGGCGCGCTGGGCCTGCCGCGCAACACCGTCAAGATCGGCATCATGGACGAGGAACGCCGCACCTCTGTGAACCTGAAGGAATGCATCCGCGCCGCCAAATCCCGCGTCGCCTTTATCAATACAGGCTTCCTTGACCGGACCGGCGACGAGATCCACACCTCGATGGAAGCAGGCGCCATGCTGCGCAAGGGTGAGATGAAATCGACCCCTTGGATCGCGTCCTATGAGGATCGCAACGTCGATATCGGTCTGGCCTGTGGTCTGAAGGGCCGCGCGCAGATCGGCAAAGGCATGTGGGCTATGCCCGACCGCATGGGTGAAATGCTGGAGGCCAAGATTGGCCATCCGCAATCAGGCGCCACCTGCGCCTGGGTCCCGTCCCCGACCGCTGCGACCCTGCACGCCACGCACTATCACAAGGTTGATGTGCTGGCGCGTCAGGACGAACTGAAAGCGGGCGGTGCTCGTGGCAGCCTTGAGGACCTGCTGACCATCCCAGTGATGGAAGGGCAGAACCTGTCGGATGATGAGATCGCCAAGGAAATCGAGAACAACGCTCAGGGCATCCTTGGCTATGTGGTGCGCTGGGTCGATCAGGGCGTCGGCTGCTCCAAGGTGCCGGACATCAACAACGTTGGCCTGATGGAGGACCGCGCGACCTGCCGGATTTCCTCGCAGGCGCTGGCCAACTGGCTGCACCACGGCATCGTGGACGAGGCGCAGGTGATGGCAGCGATGCAGAAGATGGCTGCCGTGGTGGATGGGCAGAACAAGGGTGATCCGGCCTATCGTCCGATGGCGCCTGGATTTGACGGCATCGCCTTCCAGGCGGCCTGCGATCTGGTCTTCAAGGGCCGCATCCAGCCCTCTGGCTATACCGAGCCGGTGCTGCACGCCCGTCGGCTTGAGCTGAAGGCGGCTGGCTGACCCACACGGATTGATCGGACCGGGGCCTGTCCCCGGTCCTTTTCTTTGAAACTCACTCATCAGAAGGAAACCGCAGATGACGATTTCACTCAGACGCGCACGTACCATCATCCGCAAGGCGCTGGAAAAGGGCCGCGAGCTGAACCTCAAACCGCTGTCGGTGGTGGTGCTGGATGCGGGCGGGCACGTCCAAGCCTTTGAACGCGAAGACGGTGCCGCACCGGGCCGTTTTGCAATCGCTCACGGCAAGGCCTATGGCGCCGTCATGCTGGGCATGTCCGGTTCGGCGCAGATGGCCCGGGCTGAACAGCAGGCCTATTTCATGGCGGCGGTGAACGGTGTTTACGGCGGTCAGGTCGTGCCTGTTCCCGGCGGCGTTCTGCTGCGCGACAAGAAGGGAGCCGTGCTGGGCGCCGTGGGCGTCACCGGCGATACCTCGGACAACGATGCCGCAGCGGCGCTGGCCGGGATCGAGGCCGTGGGGCTGGTCGGCGAGGCCTGATCTCCCGCCTTTGTGCAATGGCGAACAATGAACCGGCCTGTACCCGTTCCGGGGTGCGGGCCGTTTCGTTTTGACGCGGCGTTACCGCAGGATTGCGTTAAAAATCACCGCTTTGTCACCTGTGCGCACCTGAACAAGCGCCTGCGCCACCCTGACGAGTTGAATGCCCGGCGCTGCGCCGCTAGGGTCACCAAAAGGCAATAACTCGCGAGTGGATCATGGCGCGGCCCAAAGTTGGCATTATCGGCAATTCCTATCTGATGAACGATCAGTACCCCACCCACGCCGGTGGTACTATGAACTCCGAAGCGGTGGCCGACGTGTCCGGCTGCATGCCGCTGCTGATCCCCTCGGATCCGCGTTTCCTGTCGGTGGAAGAACTGCTTGAGACCTTTGACGGTTTCCTGCTGACGGGTGGACGTCCGAACGTGCATCCCAACGAATACGGCGAGGAAGAGACCGAAGCCCACGGCGCCTTTGACCGCGCCCGCGATGCCATCGTCCTACCGCTGGTGCGCGCCTGCGTCGAGCGGGGCCAACCCTTCCTTGGCATCTGCCGCGGCTTTCAGGAGGTGAACGTCGCCATGGGTGGTACGCTATACCCCGAGATCCGCGATCTGCCGGGCCGGATGAACCACCGCATGCCCCCCGATGGCACCCTGGAAGAGAAATTCGCCCTGCGCCATTCGGTAAAGCTGACCAGCGGCGGCGTGTTCCACCGCCTGTTCGGCGCTGAAGAGGTAATGACCAACACGCTGCACGGGCAAGGCATCAAACAGCCGGGCACCCGCATCGTGATCGACGGCTACGCCCCCGATGGCACGCCCGAGGCGATCTATGTCGAGGATGCGCCCGGATTTACCCTCGCGGTGCAATGGCACCCGGAATGGGACGCGGCGAACGATCCCGTGTCGCGCCCTCTGTTCCAGGCCTTTGGCGAAGCGGCAAGCGACTGGGCGGATGGCGCGCGTCCTAAACCGTTGCAGAAGTCGGCCTGATCGGGAGCTCGTCTCAGTCGAACGTGGGGGAGAGGGTGAACGAAATATCCCCTCCCAATCGCGTTGGTCCGCTTTGAGCCCAAAGAAGAATTGCTTTCCGGGGTATCTCGACTCCGCCATCGATTGAACTTGTCAACTCATGGTGGATAATGACGCAATGAGAACGGCGGCGCCCCAAATCAATGCTACTGTCCCGAATACCATTGCCAACACACGATAAGCGACCATCGACACAAAGTGAAACCTTGGCGATTTGGTCGACAGATACCTGTATATAGGGTTGATTTTCAAAGATTTTTTATCACATTGAATCCAAGCAGTCTTTATTGACGTCAAGCATAATATTGACCCCACGAAAAACAAAATGGATCCAAAAGCTAATGTGAAGAACTGGTCCAAGCCGCTCAGATCCTGTTGGTGAAAATTTGCGCAAAACGTACGGAGATCACGTAGTCAGTGCAACCATGCTGGTCGGTTAGGTGCAGATTGTCGACCATCAAGGCTAGCACGCGAAAAAGCCCGCCGGGTCAGCGGAGGGCTCTTCTTATTTATATTCTTGCCACGCCGGATCAAACCAACAGATCGAACTCATGCATCAGCGGCAGGCTGCGGGCGCGTTTGCCGGTGAGGTCGAACAGCGCATTGGCCAGTGCCGGGGCTGCCGGGGGCGTGCCCGGCTCGCCTGCGCCGCCCATGTGGGTCTGGTTTTGCAGCACGGAGACCTCGACCGCTGGCATGGTGTGCATGCGCATGGCGTCGAAATCGGGGAAGTTCTGCTGCTCCACCGCGCCATCCGCAAAGGTGATCTCGCCAAAACAGGCGGCTGACAGACCGTAGGCGAGGCCGCTGAACATCTGCGCCTCGACATTGCGCGGGTCGATGGCGCGGCCGATGTCAGCGGCGATCCAGGCCTTGTTGATACGGATCTGGCCGTCTTCATCGATCACCTCGATCACCTCTGCCACGGGGGTGCCGAAACTATAGGCCAGCGCCACACCGCGTCCGATGCCTTCCGGCGTCTCTCCTGTCCAGCCGGACATCTCGCCCACCTTTTCCAGGACTTTGGCCGCTGGTTCCCATTCTGCGCGGGCCAACTCCAGACGGAACTCCAGCGGATCGCGGCCTGCGGCATGGGCCATCTCATCCAGAATGGTGTCAGAAAAGAAGCCGTTGAACGACGCTGCGACAGAGCGCCAGAACCCGACCGGGATCATCGGCTTCACCAGATAGCCTTCGACGCGGAAATTCGGGATCGCCAGCGGTTGGTTGAAGGCGGCATCGACGTGGCCCTTGTCCGGTCCACCCATCGGCAGACCAAGCATGCGGCCTGCGCCCTCCACCGTGGTGGACTGGGCGGCGATCTTGCCGTGCACCATCACCGCCTTGCCATCCTTCACCGCCGCGCGATAGCGCGCCACGGCGCCGGGGCGGTAGAAGTCGTGGGTCATGTCTTCTTCGCGGCTCCAGGTCAGTTGCACCGGGGTGCCGCGCATCTGCATCGCAACCTGGACCACGCGGTTGGTGTAATCCACCTCGATTCGACGTCCGAAGCCACCACCCAGATAGGTGGTGTGGACCTGCACGGCTTCCTTCGGGAGGCCAGCAAGGTCGGCTGCGGATTTCTGCACCACTGTCGGACCTTGATTGGGAGCCCAGATTTGCAAGGCGTCACCGGTATAAAGCGCGGTGGCATTCATCGGCTCCATGGTCGCATGGGCCAGATAGGGCAGGCGGTATTCGGCCTCGATGATCTGCGCCCCCTCGGGGAGGCTGTCGACATCGCCATCGTCGCGCAGGACGGAGTTTGAGCTGTCCTCGAATGCGCGGTCGATTTCGGCAAAGATCGCATCGGTGGTTTCAGGGTAGGGGGCGGGCTCCCATGTCACGTCGATCGCATTCACCGCCTGTTGCGCCAGCCAGGTGTTGGTTGCCACCACGGCAACTGCATCGCCCAGATCCAGAACCTTTTCCACGCCGGGCATGGTTTCTGCGGCGCTGGCGTCAAAGGCGGTCTTGCCCACCCCAAAATGCGGGCTCTGCCGGATGGCGGCGAACTTCATGCCTTCAAGGCGCACGTCGACGCCAAAGCCCGCGGTGCCGGTCACCTTGGGAACCATATCAAGGCGCGGCACGTCCTTGCCGACGTACTTCCACTGCGCCGCCGGGCGCAGCGCGGCCTCTTGCGGGTCGATCCCGGCGGCTTCCACCGCCAGATCGGTATAGGGGATTCGGCTGCCGTCCGGGGCGATCACATGGCCGTCTTCGGTATCCAAAAGCGCGCGCGAGGTTCCAAGGCGCTGGGCCGCGGCCTCTTTCAGGGTTTCACGCGCGGTGGCCCCGGCCATCCGCATGCGATCGAACCCGTCTTTCATGGATGAGGAGCCGCCGGTGACCTGCAGGTCGAGGAATTTCGACATATGGCCGACGACCTGCCCCAGCGAGTGCTGGAAGTTGCTGGCGTCATAGCCGCGCCCGGGCAGGGCCTCGGCCATCATGGCGCTGTTGTAATAAGCCTTGGCGGCGGGGCCGTGGATGACCTGCACCGCTTCGGGGCGCACATCCAGTTCCTCGGCGATCAGCGCTACCCATGAGGTGCGCACCCCCTGGCCCATTTCGGCGCGGGGGGCGATCAGGGTCACGCCGGACTGATCCACCATCACAAACGGGTTGAGGGCGGCCTGACCTTCTTTCGGCGACAGGGGATTGGGCGCGGGCTGATGATACTTGTAGGTGCCAAAGGCCACACCACCAAGGATGGCGGCAGAGCCGATCAGGAAACTGCGGCGGGCGATTTTCTTGAAGCTGGCCATGGATCACGCCTCCTGCATCATTTTGGCCGCGGTATGGATGGCAGCGCGGATGCGGGGGTAGGTGCCGCAGCGGCACAGGTTCCCCTGCATGGCGTCGTCGATATCGCTGTCGCTAGGCGCTGGGTTCTCGGCCAGCAGGCTTGCGGCCTGCATGATCTGCCCGGACTGGCAATAGCCACATTGTGCCACCTGATGATCGACCCAGGCTTGCTGGATTGCAGCCATGGCTTCGGGTGTGCCGACGCCTTCGATGGTGGTGACCTCACCCCAGACATCGCCAAGCGCCACCTGGCAGGAGCGCGTCGCCACCCCGTCGATATGCACGGTGCAGGCACCGCAGGCCGCAATGCCGCAGCCGAACTTGGTGCCCGTAAGGCCGATTTCATCACGCAGGACCCAGAGCAGGGGTACATCCTGCGGCAGATCCACCTCGTGGTCGCTTCCGTTGATCCTGAGCGTGGTTGGCATGGGGCTGACCTCTGTTTGTGGATGTTGTGACAAAATGCGTTAATTGTGTCAGTGTGTCAATTGACAAAATCAGGCAATAGTGTCAGTAGCCTTGGGTATGAACCGTCTTACCGCTGATCCCATGTTGTCCGACCCAAAGGCCCAGACCATACTCGAGTCTGCCTGGCAAGCTTTTTCGGCCTATGGGTTCCGCAAAACCTCTATGGACGACATAGCGCGTGGGGCAGGGATGTCCCGTCCGGCGGTCTATCTTCACTTTCGCAACAAGGAAGCGATCTTCACGGCTCTGGTCGAAGCCTATTACCGGCAGGCGCGCGAAGACATCCGTGCGGCGCTAGAGGGAGAGGGCACTCTGGCCGACCGCGTTGCGCGCGCTTTTGCGGCCCATGGCGGCGCGACGATGGAGGCTATGATGTCCTCGGCGCATGGCTTGGAACTGTTCGAGGCAGGTATGAGCGTCGCGCCAGAGGCCATCGAGGCGGGCGAGGCGGCGCTGGCCGGGGTCTATGCCGACTGGCTGCAGAAAAGAGATCTGCCCGCAGCCGTCGGGACAGCTGCAGAGGTAGCGCAGGTGTTCTGCGCCGCGCTCAAAGGGATCAAGCATACGGCGCCTGAATATCCGACTTATCGCATGCGTGTTTCGCAGCTTGCCGCGCTGATGGCACGGGCGCTCGAAGGCACCTAGCAACGGATAAGCCACCGTCGGCCGGGCGAGAGAGCGCCCTGACCGGCGGTGGGGACCGGGCTTACAGCTCGGTACGCAGGTGCCAGAGTTCGGGGAAGAGCTCCACCTCCAGCATGCGTTTCAGGTAGCTGACGCCGCCAGTGCCGCCGGTACCGCGTTTGAAGCCGATCACTCGTTCCACTGTGGTCACATGGTTGAACCGCCAGCGGCGGAAGTAATCCTCGAAATCGACTAGTTTTTCGGCCAGCTCATACAGCTCCCAATGGGTCTCGGGGGCCTGATAGACAGTGGTCCAAGCCTGCATAACCGCGTCGCTGGCTTGGTAGGGCAAGGAGACATCCCTGCTCAGCACCTGGGCAGGCAGCGGCAGGCTGTTCGACAGAAGCCGCAGGGCCACATCGTAAAGCGAGGGCTGCGACAGTTCATTCTCCAAGAGGGCTGTCACATCCGCATCATGGGCGTGGGGGCGCAGCATGGCTTTGTTCCGGTTGCCCAGCATGAACTCAATCAGCCGGTACTGATAGGATTGAAAGCCCGAACTCTGCCCCAGTGAATCCCGGAAATGAGTGTAGTCCGAGGGCGTCATCGTGCGCAGCACATCCCAGGCCGAATTCAGCTGCTCAAAGATCCGCGCCACTCGGGCCAGCATCTTGAACGCCTGCCGGGAATCACCGGCCAGCAGGCAATCGCGGGCGGCGTTCAACTCGTGCACCGCAAGGCGCATCCACAATTCGCTGGTCTGATGCTGGATGATGAACAGCATCTCGTCATGGGCGTCGCTCAGCGGCTTTTGCGCTGTCAGGATCGCGTCCAGCGACAGGTAGTCGCCATAGGACATGCGCCCGTCAAAGGACATTTCGGCGCCGTCCTCGGCCGGGTCAAAGGGAGAGTTAAGAGGGCATTTGCTCATTGGATCTTTCCTGTTCCTTGGTCTTTTATACATCAGGGAAAGGAAAGCGTCCTCCGGTTTAACCGGCAGCACTGAGCCAGGCGGCGCCAGAGCGCCACCCAGCCCGCAGGTCTGCACAAAGGAAGGATATGCGTCGCCCCACTCACGATCAGGTCACGGCGGCGCGCTGTTTGTAGGCGTCGTTGTCCCACAGATCGTTGGTCATCACGTCCTTCACGATCGCCACGGCGGCACGCATGTCATCGGCGTCGATGTAAAGCGGGGTAAAGCCAAAGCGCATGATGTCCGGGGCACGGAAATCACCGATCACGCCGCGTTCGATCAGGGCCTGCATCGCGGCATAGCCTTCGCGGAAGCGGAAGGAGACCTGGCTGCCACGCTGGTTGCCATCGCGCGGCGAGGCAAGCTCCAGCTCGGGACAGGCGGCTTCGACCTCGGCGATGAACAGATCACAGAGCTCGATGGATTTTGCCCGTAGATCCTGCATGTCGACCTGGTCCCAGATGTCCATCGCTGCTTCCAGCGAGGTCAGCTGGATCACCGGTGGCGTGCCGACCCGCATGCGTTCGATGCCGCGGCCTGGCCGATAATCAAGATCAAAGGCAAAGGGCGCCTCGTGTCCCAGCCAGCCAGACAGCGCCGGACGGGCAACCTCGGCGTGGCGCGGTGCCACATAGATGAAGGCGGGGCCGCCGGGGCCGCTGTTGAGGTATTTGTAGGTGCAGCCGACCGCGAAATCAGCCTTGCAGCCTGCCAGATCCACCGGAAGGGCACCTGCGGAATGCGCCAGATCCCAGACGGTCAGGGCGCCTGCCTCATGGGCCTTGGCGGTGAGGGTCTTCATGTCGTGCTTGCGTCCGGTGCGGTAATCCACCTCGGTCAGCATCAGCACAGCGACATCATCGGTGATGTTCTCGGCCACCGCCTCGGGGTCGACGACGCGCAACTCGTACTCGGCGCCAAGCGATTTAAGCAGCCCCTGCACGATGTAGAGGTCAGACGGGAAGTTGCCGTTGTCCGACAGAACCACCTTGCGGCTCGGGTTCATCTCCAGCGCCGAGGCGACGGCCTGATAGACCTTGATCGACAGGGTATCCCCCATGATCACGTGATCTTCTTCGGCGCCGATCAGTCGGGCGATGCGGTTGCCGACAGCCGTGGATTTCTGCATCCATCCGGCCTTGTTCCAGCCGGTGATCAGCATCTTGCCCCATTCCTCGGTCATCATGTTGGCGACGCGGTCCTTGGCGGCGCTGGGCAGGGGGCCCAGTGAGTTCCCGTCGAGGTAGATCACCCCTTCGGGCAGGTCGAACATGGCCTTGGTGGCGGCAAAATCGGTCATCGGAACCTCGTCTGGCGGGCTGAAAAGAAGGGCCTGAACTGTTTCAAGCTTGAAGGTTTCGGATTTTGTATCCGATATTCAAAAACCTGTCCAGTGCGTGTGGTATTTCTGTAGGACACGCAAAAACGCCGCCGGAAATCCGGCGGCGCAATGTGGTGCGGGGCTATTGCTGCGATCAGGTCTGGCCGCCGGAGATTTCGATGGTCTGCCCGTTGATGGATTGTGATCCGGGACCGCAGAGCCACATGGCCGCAGCCGAGACTTCTTCCGGCTCGATCAGACGCTGGTGGCGGTTCGCGTGTGTCATGATCTTCAGCGCTTCATCTTCGCTGACACCAGCGCGGGCCGAGATCGAGGTGATGTTTCGCTCCACGATGGGGGTATCTACGTAGCCGGGACAGATCGCGTTGAAGGTGAAGGCCGTGCCGAGGTAATCTTCGCTCAGCGCACGGGTGAGGCCGACCATGCCGTGTTTGCTGGCGGAATAGCAGGCACCGCCCTTGAGCCCGCGCAGACCCGCGATCGAAGAAACGGTGATGACCCGGCCCCAATCGGTTTCGCGCATGGATTTCAGACACTCGCGGATGGTCAGGAAGGCACCGTCCAGATTGGTCGCCATCATGTTGCGCCAGAAATCGAGCGTGGTCTTGTGTAGCGCTTTGCCCTCGGCAACGCCGGCATTTGCGACGCAGATCTGTATCGGGCCCCGCGCATCGACGGCGGCCTGGATCTTGGTCACGATGTCGTCTTCGTCGCGCACATCCATCGCCATGGGGTGCAGCCCCTTGGTGGCGACCTCCTCCAGCACCTCCTGGCGGCGCCCGGTGATGGTGACTTCGGCGCCTTGCGCGGCCAGGGCGCGGGCGATGGCCAGGCCGATCCCGGTGCCGCCGCCCGTGACCAGCGCATGTTTTCCTGCCAGCGATGTCGTGTCTTGTGATGTCATGTTGTTCGGTCCTCCCGTGTTTGCGTCCAGCCTAACGGCATGCCGGGGCAGGGCAAGAAAGCCGTCCCGTCACAATTCCGTGTCGGCACTCTTGGGTAAAGGTTTTCCACCGGGACCATTTACAATCATATTCATAAGTGTGAATTATTGAGCAGCTGATTTGGGAGGACACCATGAAAACGATTTTTTCCGCTGCATTGATCGCGACATTTAGCGCAGGCACCGCATGGGCCAGCGAAGACATCGCCGATCAGTACCCGCAATCCGAGCTGTACTCCAAGCCGGTCGAGGTGATCCCGCATGTGTTTTCCGCCATCGGAGCCACCGCGCCGCCGACCTACGAGAACTCAGGACACAACAACAATTTGTCATTTATCGTGACCGGTGAGGGCGTCGTGGTCATCAACGGCGGCGCTTCGGTGCGTCTGGCGGCGGCGCTGCACGATGAAATCAGAGCGGTTACCGAACAGCCGGTGGTGCTGGTGATCAATGAAAACGGCCAGGGCCATGCGATGCTTGGCAATTCCTACTGGGTCGATCAGGGCGTCGATATTCTGGCGCATGTGGATGCGATCGAAGCCTTCACCGAAGAGGCCGATTTCATCCTACAGGGCATGGAGCGCTACAACCGCGACAAGGCCGAAGGCACCCGGATCGTGGCGCCAAACCTAAGTTTTGAAGACAATTTCGACCTGACTCTTGGCGGGGTAGAGATCAAGGTGATGCACATGGGGCCCGCGCATGACCCGGGGGATACGCAGGTCTGGCTGCCGCAATGGAACATGCTGATCGCCGGTGACATGGCCTTTCACGAACGCATGCTGCCGATCTTTGAAGGGACCTGTACCTCCTGCTGGCTGGAGACCTGGGAGACCAAGATGGAGCCGCTGAACCCGACCTATGTGATCCCGGGGCACGGCCATCCGACCAACCTCGCGCAGGTGCGCCGCTACACCTACGACTACCTCACGGATCTGCGAGCGAAGATCGGCGCCCATATCGACGAGGGTGGTGATCTGGCTGGCGCTTACTATGTGGACCAGGAACGCTGGAAGGGGCTCGATACCTTCGAGGAACTCGCTACCAAGAACGCCGGGCGGGTCTTCGAGGAAATGGAGTGGGAATGACCCCGCACCCGGTCAGCATGCAAAAGTATACGTAGGAAAGCCCGTAGAATTGTGCAGGATCATGCCGCATCCCGGAACAGATTCGCCGTTTTGGGGCCATTTTGGACATTTTGTCCTTTTCTTTGCGCACAACGGCGCCGCGGGCTGGACCTGTCGGCCGGATAAGAGGACTTTGCGCTCGATGAACTTGTACTCTGCCCCGGATATCGCGATGGTGTGCGCCTGATGCGCTGGATTGATATGCCTCCCGTCTGGTTGTTTGCCTGCCTTATCCTGGCGTGGCTGCAGGCCAGCTATTTGCCCTATGGGCTGACCTTTGGCGGGGCGTGGGCGGATTTCCTTGGTGGAATATTGGTCGGGGGGGGTATCCTTCTGATGCTGCTTGCGGTGGTCGAGATGCGGCGCCAGCACACCACCATCATTCCCCACCAGACACCAAGCCGCTTGGTGCAATCGGGGATCTTCAGCCGCAGCCGCAATCCCATTTATCTGGGCGACATCCTGGTTCTGGCCGGGCTTATCCTTCGGTTTGACGCAGTGCGGTCCTTGCCGCTGGTGCCGATATTCGTCTGGATTCTGGAACGGCGCTTCATCGAACCCGAAGAAAACAGAATGCGGCGGACATTCCGTCAGGACTGGGCGCGCTACGAAGAAAAGGTACGCCGCTGGGTCTAAAGTTCATGCGGCGTCGCGGCAAAATGATGCGGCGACGCGGCGAAACGCTTGCGCAAAAATGTTGCGCAGGATAATCAAAATATTTGCGATCCGTACCCGGTGCTTTGCTGGCACGGGCAAGACGAGGGGGACCGACAAGGTGAGAATAGGTACACCAAAGGAAGTAATGAAAGGCGAGGCGCGCGTCGCGATGACGCCGGACTCTGCCAAGCAGCTGCAAAAGCTCGGCTATGACTGCGCCATCGAAACCGGTGCCGGTCAGCTGGCTGGTTTCAGCGATGCCGCCTATGAAGAGGCTGGCGTCGAAATCGTGAAAACCGCAGCCGCGCTGTGGAAGACATCGGATATCGTCGCCAAGGTGCGCATTCCGACCGACACCGAATTGAAGCGGATGACAGCGGGTAAGACGCTGATCTCCTTCTTCAACCCCGGTGGCAACGAGGAAGGCCTGGAACTGGCGCGCTCCAAGGGCGCCAATGTCATCGCCATGGAAATGGTGCCGCGCATCAGCCGCGCGCAGAAGATGGACGCCCTGTCTTCGATGGCGAACATCGCCGGCTATCGCGCTGTGATCGAGGCAGGCAACAACTTTGGCCGCTTCTTCACCGGTCAGATCACCGCTGCGGGCAAGGTGCCCCCGGCGAAGGTTCTGGTCGTTGGCGCAGGTGTGGCCGGTCTGGCAGCCATCGGCGCTTCCACCAGCCTTGGTGCGGTGACCTATGCGTTTGACGTGCGCCCCGAAGTGGCGGAGCAGGTCGAATCGATGGGCGCTGAATTCGTCTACCTCGATTTCGAAGAGGAACAGCAGGACGGTGCGGCAACCGGCGGCTATGCGGCCGTCTCCAGCCCCGAGTTCCGCGAAGCACAGCTCGCGAAGTTCCGCGAACTGGCCCCCGAAGTGGACATCGTGATCACCACTGCGCTGATCCCCAACCGCGAAGCGCCCAAGCTGTGGCTTGAGGACATGGTTGCGGCGATGAAGCCGGGTTCGGTCATCGTCGACCTTGCAGCCGAAAAGGGCGGTAACGTCGAAGGCACCGTGATGGATGAGAAAGTTGTCACAGACAACGGCGTCACCATCATCGGCTACACGGACTTCCCGAGCCGTATGGCCGCGCAGTCCTCGACGCTTTATGCCACCAACATCCGTCACATGATGACCGACCTGACCCCTGAAAAGGACGGTCAGATCGTGCATGACATGGAAGACGACGTGATCCGTGGCGCAACGGTGACTTTCGACAAGGAAATCACCTTCCCGCCGCCGCCGCCAAAGGTTCAGGCCATCGCGGCGCAGAAGAAACCCGATGCGCCGAAAGAACTGACCGCGGAAGAAAAGCGCGCGCAGGAAATCGCGGCCTTCAAGCAGCAGACCAAGCAACAGGTCACTCTCTTGGTGATCGGCGCAGCGCTGCTCTTGGGCGTGGGGCTCGTGGCTCCAGCCAGCTTCATGCAGCACTTTATCGTCTTCGTTCTGGCGGTCTTTGTCGGCTTCCAGGTGATCTGGGGCGTGGCGCACAGCCTGCACACACCTCTGATGGCGGTGACCAACGCGATCTCCTCGATCATCATCCTGGGCGCGCTGATGCAGATCGGCTCTGGCTCGTTCCTGGTGATCCTGCTGGCAGCGCTCTCGGTCTTCATGGCCGGCATCAATATTTTCGGCGGCTTCCTTGTGACACGGCGCATGCTCGCCATGTTCCAGAAGTCTTAAGAGCGAGGGAAAACAGATGGAATACGGATTTACCACGGCGGCCTATGTGGTCGCGGCTGTTCTCTTCATCCTCTCGCTGGGTGGTCTGTCGGGACAGGAAAGCGCAAAACGTGCGGTCTGGTACGGGATCGCGGGCATGGCGCTGGCGGTTTTCGCCACGTTGATCGGCCCCGGTTCGGGCCTGTGGCTGCTGTCGCTGGTGCTGATCGCTGGTGGCGGCATCATCGGTTACTTCCTGGCCAAACGGGTACAGATGACCCAGATGCCGGAACTGGTTGCGGCGATGCACTCGCTGGTCGGTCTGGCGGCGGTTTTCGTGGGCTTTATCGCCCATGTCGAACTGGGCCGCGTTATGGCCATGGACGACAGCGCCAAAGTCTCGCTTGATGGCTTTGCCAAGCTGCTGGCCAAGAAGGACGGCGTCGAGATCGCTATCCTGCGGGTCGAGCTGTTCCTCGGTATCTTCATTGGTGCTGTGACCTTTACCGGCTCTGTCATTGCCTATGGCAAACTGGCGGGCAAGGTTGGCTCGGCAGCGACGAAACTGCCCGGCGGTCACATGCTGAACGCAGGCGCGGCGGCGATCTCTTTGCTGGCTCTGATCTGGTACTTCAACACCGGCGCGCTGTTGCCGCTGTTCCTGATGACCCTGATGGCGCTGTTCATCGGCTACCACCTGATCATGGGCATCGGCGGCGCCGACATGCCGGTGGTTGTTTCGATGCTGAACAGCTACTCGGGCTGGGCCGCGGCGGCGATCGGTTTCTCCCTTGGCAACGACCTTCTGATCGTTGTGGGTGCTCTGGTTGGCTCCTCGGGTGCGATCCTCTCTTACATCATGTGTAAGGCGATGAACCGCTCCTTCATCTCGGTGATCCTGGGCGGCTTTGGCGGCACTTCGGGTCCTGCCATGGAAGTTGAGGGCGAACAGGTTGCGATCGACGCCGACGGTGTTGCGCAGGCTCTGGAAGAGGCCGACAACATCATCATTATCCCGGGCTACGGCATGGCCGTTGCACAGGCACAGCAGTCGGTTTCCGAACTGACCAAGCGTCTGCGCGGCAAGGGCAAGAACGTGCGCTTTGCGATTCACCCGGTTGCGGGTCGTCTGCCGGGCCACATGAACGTTCTCTTGGCCGAAGCGAAGGTGCCTTATGATATCGTCATGGAAATGGACGAGATCAACGAGGACTTCCCGGAGACCGATGTGGCCATCGTTATTGGTTCGAATGACATCGTGAACCCTGCTGCACAGGAAGACCCCAACAGCCCCATCGCCGGTATGCCGGTTCTGGAGTGCTGGAAGGCGAAACAGGTCTTCGTGTCCAAGCGTGGCCAGGGCACCGGTTACTCGGGCATCGAGAACCCGCTGTTCTACAAAGAGAACACCCGGATGTTCTACGGCGATGCGAAGAAATCGCTGGACGATCTGCTGACCAAGATCAGCTGATCAGCTCCGCAGGCCCGCGGGCTGTAACACTCGGAAAAGGCGCCTCTTGTGGGGCGCCTTTTCTGCATTCTGCGGCTAGCCTGTGCTGCATGCGGCCGCGTTGTATACTGTTGTATCCTGCTAAGGTATTGAATTACATACATTCTTTACAGGTCTTGTGGTTTTGGCTATGGTCGCCCTGTACCAGTGGAGACCGTGATGCCCCCGATCCAGGATCACCCGTTGCGCTATCAGCTTGCCAATGAGCTGCACGCGCGTCCTTTTCCGACCATGAAAAGCCCAAGCACCGTGATCTATCTGGCGGTGAAACAGCCCGAGGAAGCCGTGCACCGGGACCGCGGCTTGGATCTTGCGCATCTGATCGATCTGCTGGACCGCCACGGCGCGCCGCACCCGAAACCGGGCGCCACCCATCATGCGGCCCAGCTGGGGCGCCACACCCTGAAGTGGGAACAGCACACCGAATTCGTCAGCTACACGCTCTACAGTGACGGTGTCAGCGAAAGGCCCTTTGACCCGGTTGATTTCGAGGTGCTGCCTGGCGATTGGCTGGAACAGGCGCCGGGGCAGCGGATCACCTCACTGATGCTCCGTGTCCTGCCACGTCCGGACACGGCGGAGATCAAATCAAAGCTGCAGGACTGGCTGGTGCCCGAAAGCATGGCCGTGTCGCAGGTGCTGGACGACAATGCGGTGGTGGCCGGGGATTTCCGGATCGATCCGGCGGGGCACATGCGGTTTGCTGCCTTCGTGAACCGCGAAACCGGCAGCCGCAGGATTGGCCGCATCGTGCAGCGCTTGTGTGAGATCGAGACCTATCGCGCCATGTCGATGCTGGGCTTTTCCCGTGCCCGGGGACTGTCGCCCACCATCGGCGGGCTTGACACCCATCTGAGTGAAATTATGGCGGAAATGACCGGCAGCAGCGTTCCGGCAGAACAGACTCTGTCGCACCTTCTGACGGTCTCGGCCGAGCTGGAGGCGATGGCCGCCCGCGCGGCCTTCCGCTTTGGCGCCACCGGCGCTTATGAGGCGCTGGTGAACCAGCGGATCAGGCTATTGCGGGAGGAACGTCTGGAAGGCTTCCAGACCTTCGCGGAATTCATGCTGCGCCGCTATGAGCCGGCCATGCGTACGGTGAAGTCCACCGAAAAGCGGCTGGTGACGCTGGCCGATCGGGCACGCAGGGCGGGGGAGCTTTTGCGCACCCGGGTGGATGTGGAGCGCAGCGCGCAGAATCAGGCCTTGCTGGAAAGCATGGACCGCCGCGCCGATATGGCGCTGCGGCTTCAGCATACGGTCGAGGGGCTGTCTGTGGTGGCAATCAGCTACTATGCGGTGTCGCTGGCGTCCTATGCGCTTTATCCCCTTGCCGGACCGCTGGGGCTCAGCAAGGGGATGATGACCGCGGTGATTACTCTGCCGGTTGTGGGGCTGGTGTGGCTTGCCGTCCGGCGGATCCGGAAGGGTCTGCACTGAGCAGCGCTTGGGTGAGGCTGCCGCCCAGCAGGATCGACAAGATCGCCAGCAGGGCAGCCACGCCAAGGGTGGGAACCCCGGCCAGACCGGCGCCAACGGTGCAGCCACCGGCCAGCACGCCGCCGATGCCCATTAGCACGGCACCTGCCAGATAGCGTCCTGTCTGGGCGGGGCTTTCAAAGCTCTGCCACTTGAACTGTCCGGTCAGCAGGGCCGCAACAAGTGCGCCGACCAGAACGCCACCCACCAGACCGGTGCCAAAGCTGCCGGAGACGGCGCTGGAGGCGACGACGTAAAACAGGGTGTCAGCAGACGGCGCGGTGAAGGACAGGCTTTCCATCGCGATGGGATCGAATTCGTCAAACAGCACAAAGCCAGTGCCGACCCAGGCCAGCGGGACCAGCAGGCCAATCACAGCCGCGCCAACCAGCACAGGGATACGGTTGCCAGAGCGCAGGGCAATGGCAAGTGCGGCGAGCGCAATCAGCAGGCCCCAGACGAGCGCGCCGCCGGGCAGGGCCGCCAGCGTGGCGTAATCGCCAAGCGGAACAGTGACGGCGCCAAGGCTGGTGCGCAGTGGCGCCAGAACACCCTTCAGCGTGGCATGGGCGGTGATCGCAAAGACCGAGATGACCAGCAGGGCGCGCAGGTTGCCACTGCCGCTGAGAACCATCAGCCGGGACACGCAGCCCCGGGTCAGGATCATGCCGGCACCGAACATCAGACCACCGGCGATGACGGCCAGCACCGGCAGATCTGCGGCGAGTAGGCGGTGATCGTCAAAGCTGATCCAGCCCTGCAGGACAGCGGCCTGGGTGCCGAGCACAGCAATGGCCAGCGCCATAGCCCAGACGCCAGCGGCTTCGCGGCGGTCACTGCCGTCGATGGTGCGCCGCAGGCAGAACCGGGTCAATTGCGCCAGCGCGCCAAAGACAAGGCCCAGCCCCAAGGCGAACAGGACAGAAGCCTGGCGTGCGGTGGTCTCTTCAAAACCGAACGTTTCGAACATGATACTCTCCATACCGGAAATCGGAACTTTTTCCCGAAATGGCGCGAAATATCCAAGCGAGCAAGGCCAGTATCGCAGTTGTCGATGGGGATCTGCAGGACAAAGTTCCAGGTAGCGGAGTGCTGGCAGAAAATGAATCCAGATGGGGCGGGGTGCCCCAAAACAAACCGGCCGCCCTGTTGGGGCGGCCGGTGGTTATGTTCTTATTTGAATATGTGCGGGTGTGTCCCGTCTGACTTGCGGCTCAGCGGCCCCGGATACGCGGATCCAGCGCATCACGCAGGCCGTCACCCAGATAGTTGACGCTGAGAACGGTCAGCGAGATCGCCATACCGGGCCAGAACACGCGCTCAGGGTACTGCTGCAGATAGTCGGTGGCATCAAACAGCAGACGGCCCCAGGTTGGGAAGTCCGGCGGGAAGCCAAGACCAAGGAACGACAGCGAGCTTTCGGTGATGATCGCGGTGGCGATCCCCAGCGTCGCGGAGACCATGATCGGCGACAGCACGTTCGGCAGGATGTGTCGGGTGATAAGCTTGCCATCCGAGGTACCGATGGAGCGGGCCGCCAGAACGAATTCACGCTCCTTGATGGCCAGCACATCGCCGCGCACGATCCGCGCCGTGGGCATCCAGCTGGTCACGCCGATCGAGGTCACGATCAGGATGAAGATCCCCTGTTCGGGGCCAAAGGCCGCGTTCAGCGGTTCGCGGAACAACAGCATCATCACCAGAAGAAGCGGCAGCAGGGGCAGCGCAAGGAACAGGTCGGTGAGACGCATCAGCGGCCCGTCCAGCTTCTTGAAAAAGCCCGCGACAACACCCACGAAGGAGCCCAGGAACAGCGCCAGCAGCATGGCCGTCAGACCCACCGAAACGGAGGTCGATCCACCGGCCATCATCCGGGCCAGCATATCGCGGCCCAATTGGTCGGTGCCGAAGGGATGCGCCCAGCTTGGACCCTGGTTCCGCGCGCGGATATCGATCCTGGTGGCTTCGATATCCCAGAACATGGGGCCTAGATACACGGCCAGAATGATGAACAGGAACAGCGCCCCGCCCATCAGGGCGCCACGGTGAGATTTGAACTGATCCCACACGTCCAGCCATTGGCTGCGCGGCGGGTTGCTCGGGACAGGATTGCTCAGCTCAGTCATAGCGGATCCTTGGGTCAAGAATGCCGTACAGTACGTCGGCGATCAGATTGAACATCACGATCAGCACCGCGAAGATGAAGGTCAGGGTCTGCACCATCGGCAGGTCGTTGGCCTGAATGGCGCCGATCAGTAGCTGACCGATTCCGTTCACCTTGAACACCTGCTCGGTGATGATGGCGCCGCCGAAGATCGCTGGGATCCCCAGTGCGATCACAGTGACAACCGGGATCATCGAGTTGCGCAGCACGTGCACCATGACCACGGTATATTCGCTCAGACCCTTGGCACGGGCGGTGCGCACGTAGTCCTGATTGAGGTTGTCCAGCATCGAGGCCCGCATGAAGCGGCTCAGCTGGGCGGTGATCTGCAGTGCCAGCACCATGACTGGCATGATCATCTGTTGCAGCTGTTTGACAAAGGCGTCCCAGCTGTCAACGACCAGGGTGGTGTCATAGATCGACGGGAACCATCCAAGCTGCACCGAGAAGATCACGATGACCAGCACGCCAGAGAAGAACGGCGGCACGGAGAAGCCGACCATGGACACGAAGGTGCCCATCTGGTCGAACCAGCTGTATTGGCGGTAGGCCGAGTAGATCCCGATGGGCAGGGCGATCAGGATTGCAACCACATAGGCGGTACCGACAACCCACAGGGTCTGCGGCATACGCTGGATCACGATGTCCATGACAGGCGAGCGGGTCTGCCAGGAGATCACGCGCAGATCGCCTTCGGAAAAATTGGAGCCGAAGTAGTAGTCAATCATGACCTGCGGCTCGATCCAGAAGAACTGCACAAGCCACTTCCAGAACCGGATATGGGCGGGTTGGCCAAGGCCAAGGGCCTCGCGCATCTTTTCTTTTACTTCGGGGGGGACGGTCAGCGGGACCTGCGCCATGGGATCGCCAGGGGCGAGCTCCAGCAGCAGGAAAATCACGAGGCTGATGAACAGCAGCGTCGGAACCGATAGGATCAGTCGCCTGATTGTAAAGGTCAGCATCAGGTGGGCGCCTTTGATGTTCGATTTCAGAATTAGGAAGCAGGGCCGGAGGCCTCGGGTCCATTATGCCCGCGCGCTAAAGCGGATCTGGGCGTAAATGGCAAGAGGCCCCGGTGGAACACCGGGGCCTCAGGAGAGGCTAGCCTGCCTTACTTGATGCGGTACCAGTCAGCCGCATCCCAGAGTTCGCTGTCCCAGACGTTCAGGACGTGGCCACCCAGGGTGTTGGATTGACCGGACAGACGACCACGGTGAACCAGCGGGATCATGCCACCTTTTTCGAAGATCATCGTGTTCAGCTGCTGACCGATTTCGGCGCGCTTGCCTGCATCGGCAGTCTTGGTCAGCTCAGCATGCAGAGCGTCGAACTCTTCGTCACAGAAGCGGGAGATGTTCTCACCCTGCCACTGGGATGCCGGAGTCGGCGCCTTGTCGCACAGGCCGTTGCCGAAGTAGGACTGCGGGTCGGTGCCGTTGAAGGTGTTGGCGTACATTTCCACGTCCGCGTAGAACTTCTGGAAGGTGTCCGGGGAACCCGGGTCGCCACCGAAGAAGACGGATGCGTTGACGTTACGCAGTTCGGTTTCGATACCGATCTCGCTCCACCACTGTTTGATCAGGGCCTGGAAGTCCTGACGCACGGCGTTGGTCGAAGTCTGGTACAGAACCTTCATCGGCTTGCCATCCGGAGTTTCGCGAACGCCGTCACCGTTGGTGTCTTTGTAGCCTGCTTCGTCCAGCATCTTGTTGGCGCCAGCGATGTCCTGAACGTCACAGCCAGCAATATCTGCTGCGTAGACGGCAGGTGCGGGAACCCAGTTACAGGTCACTTTACCGGCTTTGCCGTAACCGATTTCAACCAGCAGCGGGCGGTCGATCGCCATGGACATGGCTTTGTAAACCGCAGGATCGCTCAGGAAGGGATGCGGGCGTACAACCGAACGCTCGTCCGGGCCAAGCGCCGGATCAGGGTTGGTGTTGTTCAGCATGATGCGCTCAACCAGCGGGCCAAAGCCTGCCACAGCAACGCCTTTGCCGCCTGCTTCCATCTGGGCAATCACATCGGGTGCCAGCTGCAGGTTCCAGGCGTAATCGAATTCGCCGGTTTCCATCACGGCACGACCGGCCGCGGTTGCGTCGCCGCCACCTTTGAACAGCACCTTGGCGAAGGCCGGTTTGGCCGGGTCACGGTAGTTCGGGTTGGCCGACAGGGTGATCACGTCGTTCGGTTTGAACTCGTCGACCACGAAGGGACCGGTGCCGATCGGGCTGAAGTTGGCCTCGGTGCACTCGGGGGCTTTGGCGCCCAGGCATTCGGCGAACTGAGCGGCCTGGATGATCGGGCTTTCACCGCCAACGAAGGGGCCGTAAGGGAAGGGGGTCGGGCCTTCGAAAGTGACCTTGACGGTCAGATCGTCGGGGGTTTCGACCGAGGTCACGCCTTCGAATTTGGTGACCTGCGCGCAGCCGCCTTCGGGATGGGTGCAGTAGTCGTAGGTGAACTTCACGTCTTTGGAGGTGAAGGGGGTGCCATCAGACCAGGTGAGGCCCGCCTTGATCTTCCAGGTGATGGAAGTCAGGTCCTCGCTCACACCGCCATTGGCGACGGTCGGGATCTCTTCGGCCAGGAAGGGAACCATTGCACCGTTGGGGTCGTAGCGCGCCAGAGGTTCGATGACCAGCGAGGAGGCTTCAACGTCTTTGGTGCCGCCCGACAGGAACGGGTTCATGATCGAGGGCGCCTGCCAGTAGATGATGTTCACCTGACCGTCGGCGCCGCGCTCGGCAAACGCTGCCGGAGCAAGCGCTGCAGAAGCAATAGCCCCCATCAAAAGGGTCTTGAGTTTCATTTTCACACTCTCCTTGTCGAGCACAGAAACGGTGTTCTTGTGTCTTTTTGCGGCCGGGCGATGCGTGGCCCAGCCTGTTGCCGCAAGATTGCGGATGGTTTGTCGTTCCGCCCCACGCGTTAAACGATTGAAATCTAATGCGCCAGCTTCGGCCATGGCCGGTCCTGCGCGCCAGATTGCCCGGGCAGACACTGGGAGGTATCGAAACAGAGTTTGCGGAAATTGCAAGCCTTCGGATCCAAAATTTCGCTTAACGCCGCCCATTGGTTTGACGAAGCTTCAATGATCAGCTTACATCTCGGCCTTGAAAGACTGCCAACGATGCAGCGGATAACGATTTACCGATAAGGGGACGACTGGGGTGCTGGACCAACCAATTGCACAAATTAAGGGCTTGCGGGTCGAATTTCAGACCAAGGACGGCCCGGTCGTCGGGGTTGAGGATGTCTCGTTTGACGTCAACCCGGGCGAAACCGTTTGTATCGTGGGCGAATCCGGTTCGGGGAAATCGGTTTCTTCCCTCTCCCTGATGCGTCTCGTCGAGTTCGGCGGCGGCGAAATCGCGGGTGGGGAACTGCTGTTCAATGGCCGTGGCGGTGAAACCACCGACCTGGCCAAGGCCGAACAGGAGATGATGAAGCAGATTCGCGGCAACGAGATCGGAATGATCTTCCAGGAGCCGATGACTGCGCTCAATCCGGTGTTCACTGTGGGGCGCCAACTGACCGAAGGTCTGCGCATCCACAAGAACATGACTAAAAAACAGGCAGAAGAGCGGGCGCTGGAACTTTTGCGTCAGGTGCGCATCCCCGAACCCGAACGGCGCCTGAAGCAATACCCGCATGAGCTGTCCGGCGGTATGCGTCAGCGTGTGGTGATCGCGATGGCGATGGCCTGTGAGCCGCGCCTTCTTATTGCGGATGAGCCGACCACCGCGCTTGATGTGACCATTCAGGCCGAAATTCTGGCCCTGATGGACCGGCTGAAGCGGGAAACCGGCACTGCGGTGATGTTTATCACCCACGATATGGCGGTTGTGGCGCAAATGGCGGACCGCGTGGTGGTTATGTTCCGCGGCAACAAGGTCGAAGAAGGCACCGTCACCGAGATCTTTGAAAACCCGCAGCACGACTATACCCGCGCCCTGCTGGCCGCCGTGCCAAAACTTGGCGAAATGATCGGTAAGGACTATCCCGAACCGATGAAACTGATGGGCGTCGAGGACCAGAAGATCGAACCGATCAAGGGCACCGATGAGGTGCTTCTTGAGGTTAAGAACCTGACCACCCGTTTCCCGGTCAAAGGCGGGGTGCTGCGCCGTACCGTTGCCAATGTGCACGCGGTCGAGGACGTCTCGTTCAAGGTGTTCAAGGGCCAGACCCTGTCGCTGGTCGGCGAATCCGGTTGTGGTAAATCCAGCGCCGGACGCTCGATTCTCCGTCTGGTCGAACCCATGTCGGGGCAGGTAAATTTCGAGGGGCGCGATATTCTGGGGCTCAGCAACTCGCAGATGCACAAGGCGCGTCTCGACATGCAGATGATCTTCCAGGATCCCTTTGCCTCGCTCAATCCGCAGATGCAGCTCTTGGATCAGGTGGCTGAACCGATGCGTAACTACGGGCTTGCCTCGGGCTCGGAACTGCAGGATCGCGTTGCCTCGCTGTTTGACCGTGTGCACCTGCCGCGCAGCTTCATGCGCCGCTATCCGCATGAAATGTCCGGTGGTCAGCGGCAACGAATCGCCATTGCCCGGGCGCTGGCGCTCAATCCCAAACTGATCGTCGCGGACGAGGCGGTCTCGGCGCTGGACGTGTCGGTGCAGGCGCAGGTTCTGAACCTGATGATGGAACTGCAGGCCGAATTGGGGCTGTCCTTCCTGTTCATCAGCCACGACATGGCCGTCGTCGAACGCGTCAGCCATCAGGTGGGCGTGATGTATCTGGGCCGGATCGTTGAAATCGGCCCGCGCGACCGTGTCTTTGCCAACCCGCTGCACGCCTATACCCAGGCGCTGATGAAGGCCGTGCCTATCGCCGATCCGCGCAAGCGTAAGAGCGAGAAGGATCTGAACTTCAAACCGATTCCCTCGCCCATTCACGGCACGGATTACAAGCCGGAGCCGTCAGAGTACCTTGAGCTTGAGCCGGGCCATTTCGTTCTGACCACCGACAGTGGGTATTGATCCTGTGGCTGATATTCTGACGCCGCTGGAGCTGATGGAGAAACTGGTTTCCTTTCCCACCGTCAGCCGGGACACGAATCTGCCGCTGGTCGATTGGGTCGAAGAATACCTGAGCAGCCATGGCATCACGCCGCACCGCTGGGTCGATCCCGATCAGCCGCACAAGGCGGCGGTCTTTGCCCATGCCGGACCGATGGTCGAAGGGGCGGTGGTCCTGTCCGGCCATACCGATGTGGTGCCGGTCGACGGCCAGCCCTGGGACAGCGATCCTTTCACCGTGGTGGAGCGTGACGGCAAATACTACGGGCGCGGCTGCTGCGACATGAAAGGCTTCGACGCGCTGGCGATCTGGGCTCTGGTCGATGCGCACCGGCGCGGCGTAAATCGTCCGCTGCAGTTGGCGCTTTCCTTTGACGAGGAAATTGGCTGTACCGGCGCCCCGCCGATGATCGAGGCCATGCAGCCCGTGCTGCCCAAGGGCGGCGCGGTCATCGTCGGCGAGCCGTCGATGATGAAGGCGGTGACCGGCCATAAGGGCGGTATCGGCTATGACACGCATCTGATCGGCTTTGAGGTGCACAGCTCGCTGATGCACACCGGGGTCAGCGCGGTGATGCAGGGGGCGCGGTTGATCGACTGGGCTAACCACCGTAATGCGGAAAATGCGGCTGCCGAGCCGGAAGAGATCCCGGCGATGTTCACGCCGCCCTATACCACCTGCCACGTCGGCATGATCGAAGGTGGCACGGCGCATAACATCACCGCCAAGGATTGCCGGTTCGTGATGGATTTCCGCGTGGTGCCTGGCGAAAACGCGGCCGACTGGGAAGAGGCTTATCTGGCCGAAGTGCGCCGCGTCGAAGCCGAGATGCAGGCAGTGCACCCGGAGGCGCGAATCGAGATCGAAAAGAAGTTCAACGTTCCGGGCCTCGTCCCCGAACAGGAGGGCGCAGCGGAAACGCTGGTGCGGATGATCACCGGGGACAATGGCACCCACGTGGTCAGCTATGGCACCGAAGCGGGGCAATTCCAGGAAGCGGGCTATTCCGCTGTCATCTGCGGTCCCGGCGACATTGCCCAGGCGCATCAGCCGAATGAATTCATCACCGTCGCCCAGTTCAACGCCGGTCACGATTTTATGCGGCAGTTGGTGGACCGGCTGGCGGCCTGAAAGGAATGACCTGACTCGAATGGCTGGGCACACGGGGCCTGAAGCAAAACCAGACCAAGGACGGGCTGTATCGCAGGGCGATGCAGCCCGTTTTTACTTGCTCGGCTGCGGGGCCATTATTTTGTGCAGATACAAATATTTTTTCCACACCTGTCCGGTGTGGATGCAGGAAAATGCAAATTGGTTCGGCCTAATGTGCTGAATTTATTGGGGGGAATTTTTGGAGGCCAAAATTGGTTCGCTTTGACGCGTTTTGCATGGCAGCTCGTCTGCTTGTGATACTTGCTAACGCAACTTAATTGACTGACAGTGCCCCGGAACCGCAGCCGTGCGGGCACAACGCAAGAGGAACAGGATGCCAGTCAAAAACCGTTTTGCCGATTTGCAGGATGAAATCACCAAATGGCGCCGCCACCTGCATGAGAATCCGGAACTGATGTACGAGGTTCACAAGACCGCCGGATTTGTGGAGGAACGGCTGAAGGAATTCGGTCTCACAGATATCACCACCGGCATCGGCCGCACCGGCGTCGTCGCGGTGATCGAAGGCAAGACCAACACCTCGGGACGGGTGATCGGGTTGCGCGCGGATATGGACGCGCTGCCCATCACCGAAGCCTCGGGTGTCGACTATGCCTCGAAAACGCCGGGCGTGATGCACGCCTGTGGCCACGATGGTCACACCTCGATCCTGCTGGGGGCAGCGAAATACCTGTCCGAGACGCGCAACTTTGATGGCAAGGTCGTGCTGATCTTCCAGCCTGCCGAAGAAGGTGGCGCTGGCGGCAAGGCGATGTGCGATGACGGGCTGATGGAGCGTTGGGGTATTCAGGAGGTCTATGGTCTCCACAATATGCCGGGCCTGCCCGTCGGGCAGTTTGCTATCCGCCCCGGGGCCCTGCTGGCGTCCTCGGATGAATTCGAAATCACCGTGACCGGCAAGGGCGGCCATGCGGCGGCGCCGCATGATGCCATCGACACGACTTTGGTGGCGTCGCAGATCGTGGTGTCGCTGCATTCCATCGTGTCGCGCAACGTGAACCCGGTGAAACGCGTGGTCCTGACCGTCGGCACCTTTGAAACCGACAGCACCGCGTCGAACGTTATTGCGCATACCGCCCGGCTGCAGGGCACCGTGCGCACCCTCGATACTGAGTATCGCCAGCAGGCCGAAGGCTGGGTGCGCCAGATCGCGGAAAACGTCGCTGCCGCCTATGGCGCCGAGGCAAAGGTCGAATGGTCGCCGGGCTATCCCGTCACCATCAACACCGAGGAAGAGACAGGTTACGCCGTCGAAGCTGCCCGTGCAGTCTCTGCCGATGTGGTCGACAACACCGACCCGATCATGCCGTCCGAGGATTTCGCCTATATGCTGGAGGAGCGCCCCGGCGCCTATATGTTCCTCGGCAATGGCGACACCGCCATGTGCCACCACCCGGCCTATGTGTTTGACGACAATGCCATCCCGCTGGGGTGCAGCTGGTTCGCCGAACTGGTCGAACGACGTATGCCCGCCGCCTGAGGAGATCGAGAATGCCAGTCAAGAACCGCGCCGCAGAGTTTCAGAAAGAGGTCGCAGCTTGGCGCCGCGACATCCACGAAAACCCCGAGATCCTTTACGACACCCACCGCACCTCTGCCCTGGTGGCGGAAAAGCTGAAAGAATTTGGCTGTGATGAGGTCGTGACAGGGATCGGCCGCACCGGCGTCGTTGCGTTGATCCGCGGCAAGAGCGACAGCAAGGGGCGTGCCATCGGTCTGCGCGCCGATATGGACGCGCTGCCAATGCAGGAACAGACCGGCCTGCCGCATGCCTCCAAGATCCCCAATGCGATGCACGCCTGCGGCCATGACGGTCACACCGCCATGCTGCTGGGGGCAGCCAAATACCTTGCGGAGACCCGCAATTTCGATGGTACCGCCGTGATGATCTTCCAGCCCGCCGAAGAAGGCGGCAATGGCGGCGAGGCCATGGTCAAAGACGGGATGATGGAGCGTTTCGGCATCGACGAAGTCTATGCAATCCACAACAGCCCCGGTATCGAGGCAGGCACGTTCGCCATCCGTCCCGGGCCGATCCTGGCCTCGGTCGACGAATTCACCCTGCATCTGAGCGGGCGCGGCGGCCACGGCGCCAAACCCAACATGACCGTCGATACCACGGTGATGATGTGCCATATGATCACCGCGTTGCAGACCATCGTGTCGCGCAACATGGATCCGGTGGAGAAGGCGGTAATGTCGCTGACCAGCGCCGAGACCTCTTCCAAGGCGTTCAACGTGATCCCCGACAAGGCAGAGGTCCGCGGCACCATCCGCACCCACTCCGAAGACGTGCGCGCGATGATCCCAAAGCGGATCAAGGAAATCGCCGAAGGCGTGGCGGCGACCTTTGGCGGCTCGGTCGAGCTGGAAATGCGCATCGGCGTGCCGGTTACCATCAACGATGATGCGGCCACGGAATACGCCCGCGCTGCGGCGCAGGCGGTTGGTATCTGCGAGGATGTGCCGATCCTGATGGGCGGTGAGGACTTTTCCTTTATGCTGCAGGAGCGCCCCGGGGCGATGATCCGTCTGGGCAACGGCCCCAGCGCGGGCCTGCATCACCCAGAATACGATTTCAACGACGAGATCATCCCGGCCGGCATCAGCTGGTTCGCGGAAATCGTCGAAGGCAGAATGCCCGCGGCCTGATCCGGCCACGGACCCTCGCGGGTGCCTATGGCGCCTGCGACAGCAAACCCGGCGGCGCATGTGGCGCCGCACATGATAAAAACAAGGAGTGACACTATGCCGGTCAAGAACCGTTTTGCCGAGCTTCAGGAGGAAATCACCGCCTGGCGCCGTGATCTTCACGAGAACCCCGAAATCCTGTTCGAAACCCACCGCACTTCGGCGCTGGTGGCAGACAAGCTGAAGGAATTCGGCTGCGACGAGATTGTCACCGGCATCGGCCGTACCGGCGTTGTCGGCGTGATCAAGGGCAAGTCCGACACCTCGGGCAAGGTCATCGGGTTGCGCGCCGATATGGACGCGCTGCCGATCCACGAGCAGACCGGGCTTGAGTATGCCTCCAAAACCGCCAATGCCATGCACGCCTGCGGCCATGACGGCCACACCGCGATGCTGCTGGGCGCTGCCAAATACCTGTCAGAGACCCGCAACTTTGATGGCACCGTTGTGGTGATCTTCCAGCCCGCCGAAGAAGGCGGCGGCGGCGGAAAGGAGATGTGCGACGACGGCATGATGGAGCGCTGGAACATCCAGGAAGTCTACGGCATGCACAACTGGCCGGGTAAACCGATCGGCAGCTTCTCGATCCGCCCCGGTGCCTTTTTTGCCGCGACCGACACCTTTGACATCACCTTTGAGGGACGCGGCGGCCATGCGGCGAAACCGCATGAGACCATCGACACCACCGTGATGACCGCTCAGGCGGTTCTGGCGCTGCAGACCATCGCATCGCGCAATGCCGACCCGGTGGATCGCGTGGTTGTCTCGGTGACCTCATTCGAAACCTCTTCCAAGGCATTCAACGTGATCCCGCAGCGGGTTCAGATCAAAGGCACCGTGCGCACCATGTCGAAAGAGATGCGCGATCTGGCCGAAAAGCGGATCAAGGAAATCTGCGCAGGCGTTGCAGCGACCTTTGGCGGCACGGCCGACGTCACCTACAACCGCGGTTATCCGGTCATGGTGAACCACGAAGAGCAGACCGAATTCGCAGCCAAGGTTGCGTCCGATATCTCCGGCAACTGCGATGAAGCGCCGCTGGTCATGGGCGGCGAAGACTTCGCCTATATGCTGGAAGAGCGTCCGGGCGCCTATATTCTGGTTGGCAACGGCGACAGCGCCGATGTGCACCACCCGGAGTACAACTTCAACGACGAGGCCATTCCGGCTGGTTGCAGCTGGTGGGCCGGTATCGTCGAGCAGCGCATGCCCGCCGCCTGATAGAGGCTGACATTTTTGAAAGAAGAAGGCCCGGCAGATCGTCGGGCCTTTTTCATGTTCAGCCTTCGGACCAGAGCGCCTGATAGACCGCCTCGATCCCATCTGCTTCAGTCCGGGCGCTGAAACTGTGCAGGGCGATGTCGCGGGCATCCCGTGCCATCTGGGCATGGCGCGCCGGATCGCTCAGGATCGCGCGGGCAGCTTCGGCTGCGGCTTGCGCGGCCTCAAGCGGTACGATCAACCCGCTTTTGCCCTGGGCCGAAAAGGCGCGGTAGTACCCAGCCTCGGTCCCCACAAAGGGCACACCGCTGGCCATACCTTCCAGCGGAGCCATGCCGTAGCCTTCGTAGCGGGGCAGTTGCATCACCAGTGACAACGCCCGCATCAGCGGCGGCAGATCTGCGGCGGGGATTTCGCCGGGAAGCAGGATACGATCACCTAGACCCGCAGCAGCGATGCGGGATTTCAGATCCTTTAGAAATCCCTGATGTTCGCGCGCCGCGCGGCCAATCACCAGCGCGACCGCGCCGGGCAGGGTGGGCAGGAGGTCGATCATCGCATCGACAAAAACATCGGTGCCCTTTTCCGGGCGGATACGGCCAACCGTAGCGATGCCGCGGGTTCCGCCATATCCCAGCGCCGCCCAGGCGGTGTCGCGGTTGTCTGCTGGCTGGAACAGATCGGTGTCTACCCCATGCGGCACCACCGCGCGCACGTGCGGTACGAATTCAGCAGCCTTGTCCGTGGTCGCCACCACCGCATCCATCCGGCTGATCAGCCAGCGCGGCAGGGCCGAATGCCGCCGCTGCGCCGCCGAGGTAAAGACGATGCGGATCGGAAGGCGCAGCACATCCCGCGCCCAGATCGCCGCGCGCATTTCCGTATTGCGTCGCACGTGCCAGATGGCGAAGGGTTTGCCTTCCGGGGCGTTTCTGCACAGGCGCCGCGCCTCGGCCGTGGTAACCGGGGCTTGGCAGCCGGGCAGGGGGCGACCCACCAGCCGCAGATCATGGGTGTTTGCCTGCTGGCGGATCACATTGGCGGCGGTGGCCGAAACCCCGGTGAAATTACGGTTGAAATTGGTGACGAAGAGCTCAGGCATCGGGATGTGTCCCTTTGGCCCCAAGCCCCAGCCGGTCGATCAGAAGATCCGCCACGCCATCCAGCTCCTGCGCTTGCGATCTGGCAAAGCCCGAGGCGGCCGCGCAGGCAGCGTGCAGAGCTTCGGGCTCTTCCAGCCAGTGCTGTACGGCATGCGCAAGTCCGGGTGCGTCCTGCACTTCAACCGCACCGCCAGCGGCGATCAGCGGCGGGAAGGTCTCGGTGAAATTACTGGTGCCGGGACCGGTGATCACGGCGGCGCCTGCCTGTGCCACTTCAAACGGATTATGCCCGCCAATAGGTCGCAGAGAGCCTCCCAGAAACACCAACGGAGACAGCGCGTAGAATGTGCCCAGCTCGCCCAGCGTGTCGGCCAGATAGACCTGCGTCTGCGGGGTGATCGCTTCTCCCTTGCTGCGCCGCGCGAAGGTCAACTCGGCGTCGCGGATGAGTTCGGCAACCTTGTCGCTGCGTTCCGGGTGGCGCGGGATCAGCACCAGGCACAACTCGGGAAAACGGTCCAGCAGGGTGCGATGCGCTGCAAGAATAGTCTCTTCCTCGCCGTCATGGGTCGAAGAAGCGATCCACACCGGCCGCGCGCCGACCTCGGATCGCAGCGCCTCCAGCGCCGCCGCGTCAATCGGCAGGGCGGCAGCCCCGGCCTTGAGGTTGCCACCGGGCTGCACCCGCGCGGTATCGGCGCCAAGCGTGATCAGGTTCTGTGCCATGTGATCGTTCTGGCTCAGCAGCAGATCGAAACGCGATAGGATGAAACGGGCGGTAGCGGCGCGCTTCTGCCAGCTGCGGACCGAGCGGTCGGACAGGCGGGCATTGACCAGAGCCAGCCGGGTTCCGCGCTTATGAGCGGCGCTGAGGGTGACAGGCCAGAGTTCGCTTTCGACGAAGATCCCGGCATCGGGCCGCCAGTGATCGAGGAACCTGCGCACCGGTCCGGCCGCATCCAGTGGGGCGAACTGATGTATCGCGCCCTTTGGCAGCCGCTTTTCTGCCACCGCAGCCGAGGTGGCGGTGCCCGAGGTCAGAAGGAAGCGCGCGTCGCTGCGTTTTTCCGCGAGCCGGTTGATCAGGGTGATCGCGGCCAGGCTCTCCCCGACCGAGGCGCCGTGAAACCAGATCAGCGGCGCACCGGAGGGCAGGGTGGGGCGCGACACGCTGGCATGGCCCAGACGCTCGCGCTGGCGCTGCGGGGACACACCCTGCGCCGCCAGTTTTGCGGCAACCTTGCGGTAGGCAAAGGGTGCAATCAGCGCGGTGACGGCCCGGTAGGCGTGAAACAGAGCCGTCGCCTTGCCGCCAGAACCTTGGCTGGTCATCTCAGCCGCCGGTGTGGCTCATGTGGCGGGACATCTGGCCGCCGGGCGTCTGCCGGGAGTAATCGAAATCATGGCCCTTGGGTTTGAGGTTGATCGCGGCGCGGATCGCCTCTTCGAGCGGGGCCTCGCTGTCCGGGTGGTCGCGCAGGGGCGCGCGCAGATCGGCCATGTCTTCCTGACCCAGGCACATGTAAAGCTCGCCGGTGCAGGTCAGGCGCACCCGGTTGCAGCTTTCGCAGAAATTATGGCTAAGCGGGGTGATAAAACCGATCTTCTGACCGGTCTCTTCCAGCCGCACATAGCGGGCCGGGCCGCCGCTGCGTTCCGCCAGATCGGTCGCGGTATAGTGATTTTCGTATTCGCGCCGCACGTCCTTGAGCGACCAGTATTGGTCCAGGCGGTCCTCATTGCCGATGTCGCCCATCGGCATGACCTCGATCCAGGTGAGATCAATATCACGCGAGGCGCACCAGCGCGTGATCTCGGGCAGCTCCGGTTCGTTAAAACCTTTCAGCGCCACGGCGTTGATCTTGACCCTGAGGCCCGCTTTTTGCGCCGCATCGATGCCACGCATGACCTGCGGCAGGCGGCCCCAGCGGGTGACTGCCGCGAATTTCTGCTCGTCCAGCGTATCAAGCGAGATATTGACCCGGCGCACCCCGGCATCAAACAGATCCTGGGCGTATTTCTCTAGCTGCGAGCCGTTGGTGGTCAGCGTCAGTTCCTTGAGGGCGCCGCTGTCCAGATGCCGGGTCATGCCGCGGAAGAAGGTCATGATATCGCGCCGCACCAGAGGCTCACCGCCGGTGATGCGTAGCTTTTCCACGCCCATGCCGACAAAGGTCGAACACAGCCGGTCCAGTTCCTCCAGCGTCAGCAGTTCTTTCTTGGGCAGAAAGGTCATGTTTTCCGACATGCAATAGACGCAACGGAAGTCACAACGGTCAGTAACCGAGACGCGCAGGTATGTGATGGCGCGGGCGAAGGGATCGATCAGCGGAGCAGTCATGACTGCATAGGTAAAGCGGCTCCTTGCCTGCGACAAGAGGGGAGTGCATTTTCCTGCTGGTAAAGATCTGTGCGCGCCAATAGATTTGCGGCCATGCGTATCACAGTCTCATGCTCCGCCGCCCTGCCATTGTCCCTGTCCCTGCTGCTGCTTGCCGGTTGCGGGAATTTGGACTTTCCCGACCTGCGTGGACAGGCCGCAAGCAGCACCCCGGCGCCGACCGCAGCGCCCGTGACCGGCGCGCCGCTGGATGCAACCGGTGGCGCCCTGACGGTGCCGGATGCTGTGGAGGAGGATATGGTGTCCGAGGCTGAGGCGCCTGCGGCGTCCTCAATCTTCACCGGCACCGAGCAGGTGGTCGCCTCGCTGGGGGATCCGGCGGTTCCGGGACTGTGGATGGAAACCTCTTTGGTCGGCACCGAGCAACAGGCGGTATTGCGCAGCGCCAGCGGTGCAGAGGTGCAGGTGACGCTGAAACCGGCGGCAAACGGGGGAAGCGCCCGGGTGTCCATCGCTGCAATGCGGGCGCTTGGTTTGCCTTTGACCGAGCTGGTTGAGCTACAGGTGCGCCCGGCCAACTGACGGGCCAACTGACCGGTGAACTAAACCAGTGGATTAGCCTGCCTTGGGCGCCTCGTCTCGAAGGTATTTCCCGGCTTCCTTGCGGGCAAAGGGTTTCATCGCATCGCCATGGGTCGCCAGAAAGATACGGGTGGCCTCTGCATCGTGTTTGCTAAGATCGCGCAGCCACCAAGCGATGGCTTTCTGAATGAACCAGTCGCGGTCTGGCACATAGCCTGCCGCCCATGTGATGATCCGCGCCCGCCGGGCCTGATCGGCGGGTTTGAGATTGTTCATTTTGGCCCAGGGCAGGGTGGCGACCAATGCGGCCCGGCGGGTCCACATATGTTCGGACTGCGTCCAGGTCTCAACATCGTCCAGCCGGGCGGGATCCGCCACCAGCCGTTTCTGCGCCGCCATGCAGGCATGGTCGGCGATGGCCCAGCTATCGAACTGTGGCACCCAGGAACAGATCAACGCCCAGGCGGCGTCGTCGCCCTTGATCCGGGCCTGGGTTAGCAGTTTGGCGGCAGCGAGGCGCGCCTCGAAGATATCCGTCTGCCACAGGGCATCGGCAAGGGCGACGCGCTCTTCCACCGTGAGGCTCTGCCGCCAACCCTTGGTCAGCTCGTTGAGCGCCGGGTTCGGGATACCCAGAACCTCCCGGTTCTGCTTGTGATAGGCCGCCATCTGCTCGGCGCGGCCCGGTTCGATCAGGGCGCGCAGCTGCGCCAGCGCCTCGTCCAGCGTCATCGGATCATTCCACCGTCACGGATTTGGCGAGGTTGCGCGGCTGGTCCACATCGGTGCCCTTGGCCACGGCGGTGTGATAGGCCAGCATCTGCGCGGGCAGGGCGTAAAGGATCGGCGACAGGCTGTCGTGGACCTGCGGCATGCGGATTGCCTGCCAGACCTCGTCACCCGCCTCGGCAAGCCCTTCGGCATCCGAGACCAGCATCACCTTGCCCTTGCGCGCCATGACTTCCTGCATGTTGGAGACCGATTTGTCGAAAAGATCGTCCCGCGGGGCGAGAACCACGACCGGCATGTTGTTGTCGATGAGCGCGATGGGGCCGTGTTTCAATTCCCCCGAGGCATAGGCTTCGGCGTGGATGTAGCTGATTTCCTTCAGTTTCAATGCGCCTTCGAGCGCCAGCGGGAACATCAACCCCCGGCCCAGGAACAGCACATCCCGCGCTTCGCTGAGCTTCAGGGAGGCCTGACGGATCGCCTCGTTCTGCTCCAGTGCAGCAGACATGACGTTCGGAAGCCCGCGCAGAGCGGAGACATGGGCCTGCAGTTCCTCTTCGCCGATTTCGCCCCGGTCGGTTGCGGCCTTGAGGGCCAGCATCAACAGCACGCTCAACTGGCAGGTAAAGGCTTTGGTCGAGGCGACCCCGATTTCGACGCCAGCATGGATCGGCAGGGCCAGATCGCTCTCGCGGGCGATGGAGCTTTCGGGGACATTGACCACCGACAAGATCTGATCGGCCTTGTCCTTGCAATAGCGCAGGGCGGCGAGGGTATCTGCGGTCTCGCCCGATTGGGAAACAAACAGTGCGGCTGTGCGACCGGGGATCGGTGGTTCGCGATAGCGGAATTCGGAGGCGATATCGACCTCGACCGGAATGCGGGCCAGTTTTTCGAACCAGTATTTCGCAGTGAGGCAGGCATAAAAGGCGGTGCCACAGGCGACCAGTGTTAGCCGGTCGATTTTTGTGAAATCGATCCCGTCTCCTGGCAGGTGCACCGCGTCTTCGCCGACTGGCAGGTAGTGGCGGATAGCTTCGGCAATGACCGTGGGCTGTTCGGCGATTTCCTTGGCCATGAAATGCTTGTGTCCGGCCTTGTCGACCTGTGCTGCGTCTATCTGAATGGTGCGCATTTCGCGGTTCGCCAGATCCCCGTTTGCGTCGCGGATCTCCAGGCTGCTGCGGGTCAGGACGGCGCAGTCGCCTTCCTCAAGATAGGTGATCTTATCCGTAAGCGGCGCCAGGGCGATGGCATCGCTGCCGACGAACATTTCGCGGGTGCCATGTCCGATGGCCAAGGGCGAGCCCTTGCGGGCGGCCACCATCAAATCCTCTTCGCCGTCGAACAGGAAGGCGAGGGCAAAGGCGCCCTCCAGCCGTGACAGGGTTTTCTGTGCGGCCTCGGCGGCGGACAGCCCACCGCGCATGTAGCGCTCTGTCATCAGCGCGACGGTTTCGGTATCGGTTTCGGTCTGAAACTCGATCCCTTCTTTGGCCAGTTCCGCCCGCAGGTCGCGGTAGTTTTCGATGATGCCATTGTGCACGACGGCCACGGCGCCGGCACGATGCGGGTGCGCGTTGTTGACCGAAGGTTCGCCGTGGGTGGCCCAGCGGGTGTGGCCGATGCCGGATTTTCCCGCCAGCGGCTCATGCACCAGCAGGTCGCTGAGGTTGACCAGCTTGCCGACAGCGCGGCGGCGTTCCAGCTTGCCGTCGTTGACGGTGGCAATACCCGCACTGTCATAGCCGCGGTATTCCAGCCGCTTCAGCGCCTCCACCAGCAGGGGCGCGGCTTCATGATTGCCAAGAACTCCGACGATTCCGCACATTACGCGCCTCCTTTTGCCTTGCGGGCCTTCTTGGCGCGCAGCATGTCCATCAGTTTTCGCGCGCGGCCGGGTTTGTTTTCCTGGGCGCTGCGCGAGATTGCCAGATCACCATCGTCGACGTTCTTTGTCACCACGGTGCCGCTGGCGGTCATCGCCTCATTGCCGACGCGCACCGGTGCCACCAGAAGGGTGTTGGAGCCGATGAAGCTGCGGGCGCCGATTTCGGTCCGGTGCTTCATTACGCCATCATAGTTGCAGGTGATTGTGCCGGCCCCGATATTGGTGGCTTCGCCGACCGAGGCATCGCCCACGTAAGAGAGATGATTGACCTTGGCGCCAGCAGCGATTTCGGCGTTCTTGATCTCGACGAAGTTGCCGATATGGGTGTCTTCTGCCAGTTCGGCGCCGGGGCGCAGGCGGGCATAGGGGCCGACCTTGGAGCCGCGGCTGACGTGGCAGCCTTCGAGATGCGAAAAGGCGCGGATCAACGCGCCGCTTTCCACCGTAACGCCGGGGCCGAACACCACGTTGGGTTCGATGACCGCATCGCGGCCGACCACGGTGTCAAAGGCGAAATAGACGGTTTCCGGCGCCATCAGGGTGACGCCATTTTCCAGCGCCTCGGCGCGGGCGCGGCTCTGGAACAGCGCATCGGCCTGGGCCAGTTCCGCGCGGCTGTTGATACCCAGCGTTTCAGCCTCGTCGCAGGCTACGGCGGTGACGCGCAGGCCCTTGGCGCGGGCCAGTTCCACCAAATCGGTGAGGTAGTATTCGCCCGCCGCGTTGTCGTTGCCGATCTCGGCGATCAGGTCGAACATCAGCTGCGATGCGCAGGCCATCAGGCCGGAATTGCAGAAGGTGATTGCGCGTTCGGTCTCGCTCGCGTCCTTGAACTCGACGATCCGCTCCAGGCTGTCGCCGTCCATCACAAGCCGCCCATAGCGGCCAGGGTCAGCAGCCTCGAAACCCAGAACCACCAGATCGGCCTTGGCGCGCGCTTCGATCATGCGGGTGATGGTCTCGCCGCTGACAAAAGGCGTGTCGCCATAAAGAACCACCGCATCGCCATCAAACCCGGCCAGCGCCTCCCTTGCCTGATCCACTGCGTGACCTGTGCCCAGCTGTTCCTCTTGCAGCACAACCTCGGCGCTCTCGTCGATGTCGGCCACGGCGGCGCGCACGGCTTCGGCGCCATGACCGGCAACCACGACGATCCGTTCCGGCTCCAAAGCGCGCCCGGCGGACATGGCGTGTTCCAGCATAGGGGCCTGGGCGATGGGATGCAGGACCTTAGGCAGATCCGAATTCATCCGCGTGCCTTTGCCTGCGGCCAGGATGACGAGGGCTGTGCTCATGTTATGTTTCTCTTTGTCTTTTCAGCGCCCCCGTTTTATCCGCTAACAGTGGGTGCGCAAGCCATTGCGCCATCAAACTAGGTTGCGGCTTGCAACATCATGCGGCGGAAATGCGCCGAAAGGGGACGATATGCGGACAGTGATCTTTGATCTGGATGGTACTCTGGCGGACACGTCGGGGGATTTGCTGGCAGCGGCCAATGCCTGTTTCCGCCAGATGGGCCATGGTGATCTGCTGACCCGTCCGGGCGACGCGGCGATTGCCCTGCGCGGCGGCAAGCGGATGCTGACCGAGGGGCTGAAGCGGGTCAATGAATACGACGACGCTACCGTCGAAGCCTTTTATCCCGTGCTGCTGGAGGCGTATAAAGCCGCAATCGATCACCACACCGTTCTGTATCCCGGCGCGATGGATGCCGTCGAGGCGTTGAAACTGGCGGGATATGGTGTGGGCATCTGCACCAACAAGCCCGAGGCGCTGGCCGAGCAACTGATGCAATCCCTTGGCGTGCGCGGTGCCTTTGCCTCGCTTGTCGGTGCCGATACGCTGCCGGTGCGCAAACCCGATCCCGCGCCGTTGTTCGAAGCGGCCCGCCGCGCGGGCGGTGACCCCGCGCGCACCGTTCTGATTGGCGACAGTGATACCGACCGCAATACATCCGCCGCTGCGGGCGTGCCCTCGGTTCTCGTCACCTTCGGTCCTGCAGGCGATGACATGGCGGCGCTGAAACCCGAGGCGCTGCTGCACCGGTATGAAGATCTGCCCGGGGTGGTGGCGGAATTGCTGCCCTGATGATCTGATGGCCTTCCGCGCGCGTCTGAAACCGGGCGCGACAGCGGCTTCCCCCTTGACCCCGCAGCTGGCCGCGCTCACAAACAGGCCATGAGCGAGATTTTCACTGGCAGTTTCACCCAGCAGGAACCCATCCCAGAAGAGGCGATTTCCGCCGCGATGGAGGTACTGCGCCATGGCCGTCTGCACCGCTACAATGTTGCGGGCGACGAGGCCGGAGAGACCGCGCTGCTGGAGCGCGAATTCGCCGATCAGATGGGGGCGAAATACTGTCTGGCGGTTGCTTCGGGCGGCTACGCACTGGCCACCGCGCTAAGAGCGGTTGGCGTGAAACATGGCGACCGGGTGCTGACCAATGCCTTTACCCTCGCGCCGGTGCCGGGCTCCATCGCAGCTGTCGGCGCCACGCCGGTCTATGTGGATGTGACCGAGGATCTGACCATCGATCTGGAGGATCTGACCGCCAAGGCTGATCAGGCGGATGTGCTGATGCTGAGCCATATGCGCGGGCATCTGTGTGACATGGACCGGCTGATGGAGATCTGCAGCGACGCCGGGATCACCGTAATCGAGGATTGCGCCCACACCATGGGGGCGGCCTGGAATGGCACGCTTTCGGGACGGCATGGCACGGTGGGCTGCTATTCCTGCCAGACCTACAAGCACGTGAACTCGGGCGAGGGCGGATTGCTGATCACCGATGACGAGGAGGTCGCTGCGCGTGCCATCATCCTGTCCGGATCCTACATGCTCTATGGCCGTCATCTGGCCGCGCCAGGGCCAGAGGTGTTCGAACGGGTGAAATACGAAACCCCGAATATCTCCGGGCGGATGGACAATCTGCGGGCGGCGATCCTGCGGCCCCAACTGCGCGATCTGGAGGCGCAGGTCGCCCGCTGGAATGAACGCTACAGGGAGGTCGAAACCGGGGTGCGCGGTACGCCGGGCCTGACCGTTGTGGAGCGCCTGGCAGCCGAAACCTATGTCGGTTCCTCTATCCAGTTTCTGTTGCTGGATTGGGCTGCGGACCGGGTGCAGGAAGTCCTGCGCCGCTGCGCCGCCCGAGGGGTTGAGCTGAAGTGGTTTGGTGAACCGCAACCCGTGGCCTTTACCTCCCGCTATGACAGCTGGCGCTACGCCGAGACGCCGTCACTGCCCAAAAGTGATCGCATTCTGGCGGGGATCGTCGATATGCGGGTGCCGCTGACTTTCAGCCTTGAGGACTGCGCCCAGATCGCCCGCATCATCCGCGCCGAGGTCGGTGCAGTGTTTCAGGGCGCCTGAACCACAGCAGAGGCTGTTTTCAGAACCAATCAACTCCGACTGGCCGGGCCCCGACAGGGTCCGGCCTTTTCGTGTCCCCACGTGACCTCTTGACCTGTGATGGCTTGCCGGCAATAAATGAACACATGTTCAAATAATTCGCGATGACTCGGGAGGAGACGCGAGATGTTCAACGCAAGCATGACTTTTGATCTGGGCGAAGATGTAAACGCCCTGCGCGACATGGTGCACCGCTGGGCGCAAGAGCGCGTCAAGCCGATGGCGCAGGAGATCGATCAGAAGAACGAATTCCCTGCCGAGCTGTGGCAGGAGATGGGTGAGCTCGGTCTTCTGGGTATCACCGTCCCCGAGGAATTCGGCGGAGCCGGGATGTCCTATCTGGCCCATACCATCGCGGTCGAGGAAATTGCCCGCGCCAGCGCCTCGGTGTCCTTGTCCTATGGCGCGCATTCCAACCTCTGCGTCAACCAGATCAAGCTGAACGGCAATGCCGAGCAGAAGAAGAAATACCTGCCCCGGCTGATTTCGGGTGAACACGTCGGCGCGCTGGCCATGTCCGAAGCGGGCGCTGGCTCTGACGTTGTGTCGATGTCCCTGCGTGCCGAAAAGCGCAACGATCACTATCGCCTCAACGGCAACAAATACTGGATCACCAACGGCCCCGATGCCGACACGCTGGTGGTCTACGCCAAGACCGATCCAGAAGCAGGCTCCAAGGGCATCACCGCCTTCCTGATCGAGAAAGAGTTCAAAGGTTTCTCGACCTCGGTGCATTTCGACAAGCTGGGCATGCGCGGCTCCAACACCGGCGAGCTGATCTTTGAGGACTGCGAAGTGCCGTTTGAGAACGTGCTGGGTGAAGAGGGCAAGGGCGTTCAGGTTCTGATGTCCGGCCTTGATTACGAACGCGTGGTTCTGGCGGGCATCGGCAGCGGTATCATCGCCGCCTGCATGGACGAGATGATGCCATACATGAAAGAGCGCAAGCAGTTCGGCAAGCCGATCGGAAGCTTCCAGCTGATGCAGGGCAAGATCGCCGATATGTACACGGCGATGAATTCCTCGCGCGCCTACATCTACGAAGTGGCCAAGGCCTGCGACAATGGCACGGTGACGCGCCAGGACGCGGCGGCGTGCTGCCTTTATGCCTCTGAGCAGGCAATGGTGCAGGCGCACCAGGCGGTGCAGGCCTTTGGCGGTGCCGGTTATCTGTCTGACAATCCGGTGGGCCGGATCTTCCGCGATGCCAAGCTGATGGAAATCGGCGCGGGTACTTCGGAAATCCGCCGTATGCTGATCGGCCGCGAGCTGATGGCAACCATGTAAAAGCAGAAAGCCCGCGTGACCGAGGGAAGGCACGCGGGCTTGTCTGTGGTCCGGGCAGGCGGCAGCGCCCGCCCGGGAAACCGGATCAGAGGGTCAGAAGCGGTGGACGTAGGCAACACCCACAACAACCGGATCAATCTCGGCGGTACCGATCGCGGCACCGTTCAGGAAGGCGTCGGTCTCGATATCCATGTAGCGCACGTTCAGACGCAGCGCACCGTTGTCCGACACTTGCCAGTCCGCACCAGCGTTGAGCGCAAGACCCCAGCTGTCATCAAGGTTCAGCACGCCAAGCGGCGAGCTTTCTTCAAAGAAGGTGGTGTAGTTCACACCAATGCCGACGAAGGGCGTGATCTTGCTGTTGGTCGGGAAGTGGTAGTTCAGCGACAGGGTCGGCGGCAACTGCTTGGTCGAACCGGCATAGCCGACACCGGCGATGGTGACGTCATGCTCGAACGGGGTCGCGGCCAAGAGTTCGATGCCAAGGTTGTCGCGGATGAAATATTCAACTGTCAGCGACAGTTGCGTTTCATCGCTGACCGTTGCGGCACCCCCGGCCAACGTGCCGTTGTTCGATTTGGGGTTCACGTTGGCGATCCCTGCACCGAAGGTCCAGTCGCCTTGCGACTGGGCAAGGGCCGGGGCCGCAAAGGCGGCGCATGCAGCAGAGAGGGCGAGGGCGGAAACGATGCGTTTCATGGGGAAGATCCCTTTTCTTTCGAGTACGCCGGGATCATGCGCGATGGAGGCGAAAACGTCTCTGATCTGGATCAAGCAGGTTTGTGCCGAGCCTTTGAAATGCACCACAAAACGCGCATGCCTGCCATGCGTTTTAGGAAGATCTGACTATGCAGGACTACAGTAGCATTCCGGGGCTGACGCCCGATGGTCGCTGGGATCTGCCAGAGCGGCTCAATATGGCGGCACAGGCCATGGATCACCCGGCAGATGCGCTGGCGCTGATCGATCTGACCGGCGCCGCGCGGCGCGACATTTCCCATGGGGAACTGGCGGCGATGGTCGATGGTCTGGCGCGCTATCTTCTGTCGCGGATCCAGCCGGGCGACCGGGTGGGTGTGCTGCTCAGCCAGTCGCCCTGGTGTGCTGCCGCGCATCTGGCGATTTGGAAGGTCGGCGCCATTTCGGTGCCCTTGTTCAAGCTGTTTCAGCACGATGCGCTGGCCTCGCGCGCCGGGGATGCGGGGGTGCGTTTCGTGCTGACCGATCCCGAGGGGGCTCTGCTGCTGGGTGATCTGGCCGAGGCGGTGATGGTGCGGGACGCAGGCATTGACGGCGCCCCGGTGCCCTTTGCCGCGACCGGCCCGGAAACCCCGGCTGTCCTTATATATACCTCCGGCACCACCGGCAGCCCCAAGGGCGCGCTGCACGCCCACCGGGTGCTGACCGGTCACTTGCCGGGCGTGGCCATCAGCCACGATCACCTGGGCCAGCCGGGCGATTGCATCTGGACCCCGGCGGACTGGGCCTGGATTGGCGGGTTGTTCGATGTCTTGATGCCCGGTCTTGCGCTGGGCGTGCCGGTCGTCGCGGCGCGGCTCGACAAATTCACGCCTGAGGCCTGCGTCGATCTGATCACGCGCGGAGACGTACGCAACATCTTCTTCCCGCCAACCGCGCTGCGTATGCTGAAGGCCGCCGGGAAGGCGGTGCCGGGCCTGCGCTCGGTCGCATCGGGTGGCGAACCCTTGGGGGCCGAGATGCTGGCCTGGGGGCAGGAGGCTTTTGGTCTTACGATCAACGAATTCTACGGGCAGACCGAATGCAACATGGTCGCCTCCTCTTGCGGCGTGGATTACCCGGCCCGTCCGGGCTGCATCGGGAAGGCGGTGCCGGGGCATGAGGTCGCCGTGATCGACGCCGATGGCAATCCCACTGATCAGGAGGGCGATGTTGCGGTGCGGCGTGGCTCTGCCTCGATGATGCTGGAGTACTGGAACCGGCCCAAGGAGACGGCCGAGAAATTCCACGGTGAATGGCTGATCACAGGTGATCGCGGCATCTGGGAGGGCGACTACCTCCGGTTCGTGGGCCGTGAGGATGATGTGATCACCTCGTCCGGCTATCGGATCGGCCCGGCCGAGATCGAGGATTGCCTGCTCACCCATCCAAGCGTCGCCACCGTTGGTGTTGTCGGCAAGCCCGACCCGATGCGCACCGAGATCGTCAAGGCCTATGTGGTGCTGAAAGAGGGCGCTGCGGCCACCGAGAAAGAGTTGCAGGACTACGTCAAGGACCGTCTGGCCCATTATTCCTACCCCCGCGAAATCGCATTTCTGGACGCCCTGCCGATGACCGTGACCGGCAAGGTGATCCGCAAAGAGTTGAAGGCCCGTGCGGCCGCTGAACAGGAGTCTTCCGTATGAAACTTCAATCCAAGGCAATGCCTTCCTCCGAAGGCTTCAAGCAGAACCGCGAGGCGCATCTGGAGGCGCTGGCGCAGATCAACGAGGCAGCAGAGGCCGCACGTCTGGGCGGCGGGGAGAAATCCCGCGCCCGTCACGAAAGCCGGGGCAAGATGCTGCCGCGCCGCAGGGTTGCGAACCTTCTGGATCCGGGCTCTCCCTTCCTTGAGGTCGGCGCGACGGCGGCCCATGGCATGTATGACGGCGCGGCCCCGGCTGCGGGCGTCATCGCGGGCATTGGCCGGGTGCATGGGCAAGAGGTCATGGTGGTTTGCAACGATGCCACCGTGAAGGGCGGCACCTACTATCCGATGACGGTCAAGAAACACCTGCGCGCGCAGGAGATCGCCGAGGAAAACCGCCTGCCGTGCATCTATCTGGTGGACAGCGGCGGGGCCAACCTGCCCAACCAGGACGAGGTCTTCCCGGATCGCGACCACTTTGGCCGCATCTTCTACAATCAGGCGCGTATGTCCGCAAAAGGCATCCCGCAGATCGCCGTGGTCATGGGATCGTGCACCGCAGGCGGCGCCTATGTGCCTGCGATGTCGGATGTGACCATCATCGTCAAGGAACAGGGCACCATCTTCCTTGCTGGCCCGCCGCTGGTGAAGGCCGCAACGGGTGAGGTGGTCAGCGCCGAAGACCTGGGCGGCGGCGATGTGCACACGCGCCTCTCTGGTGTTGCGGATTACCTGGCCGAGGATGATACCCACGCGCTGGCACTGGCGCGCCGTGCAGTGCAGTCGCTCAACATCACCAAACCGCTGGGCGTCAACTGGGCCAGCCCGGAAGAGCCCGCCTATGATCCCGAGGAAATCCTTGGCGTGGTGCCGGGCGATCTGCGCACGCCTTATGACATCCGCGAGGTGATTGCGCGTCTGGTGGATGGCTCGCGCTTTGACGAGTTCAAGCCGCGCTTTGGTGAGACGCTGGTCACCGGCTTTGCCCATGTGAAGGGCTGCCCGGTGGGCATCATCGCCAACAACGGGGTTCTCTTCTCCGAGGCCGCACAGAAAGGCGCGCATTTCGTTGAACTGTGCAGCCAGCGCAAGATCCCGTTGGTCTTCCTGCAGAACATCACCGGCTTCATGGTGGGCCGCAAGTACGAGAACGAAGGCATCGCCCGCCACGGCGCCAAGATGGTGACGGCGGTGGCGACGACAAATGTGCCCAAGGTGACGATGCTGGTGGGCGGCTCATTCGGGGCCGGTAACTACGGCATGTCGGGGCGCGCCTATCAGCCGCGCTTCCTGTGGACCTGGCCGAATTCGCGCATTTCCGTGATGGGCGGCGAACAGGCGGCTGGCGTTCTTGCGACCGTGAAACGCGACGCCATCGAACGCCAGGGCGGCTCTTGGAGCGCCGAGGAAGAGGCCGAGTTCAAGCGCCCCACCATCGAGATGTTCGAGGAGCAGAGCCATCCGCTCTATGCCTCGGCGCGGCTTTGGGACGATGGCATCATCGACCCGCGCAAATCCCGCGAGGTGCTGGCCCTGTCGCTGAGCGCCGCTTTGAATGCACCGATTGAAGACACGCGCTTTGGCGTGTTCCGGATGTGAGGTAAGGCAACGATGATCCCCCTCGAAGAGGCCCTCGCAGCATTTCCCGTTGCGCAAAGCTATCGCCCCGGCGATTCATCTGCCTTGAATGCCGAAATCATCGGCCTGATCCGCTCGGGCGCAAAGACCGTCAGCTGCGAGGCTTGGTCGGTCTTCGACCATGGCCTGGAAAGTTTTCCCGAGGCGGGGCGCGTGGATATCGTGTTGAACTGGGATGGAACGGCCGCCTGTGCCACCGAAACCGTGAAGGTGGACAAGGTCCGCTTTTGCGACGTAACGGCAGAGATGGTTCCGCCTCAGGGAGAATTCAAAGACTTGGAGCACTGGCGGGCGGGGTACGAAAGCTACCTGACCCGTACGGGCCGCTTTCACCAAAACGCACCGATGATGGTTGAGACCTTTCGTCTGGTCCGTGATTTCGGAGACCACAAAGATGTTTGACAAGATTCTGATAGCAAACCGGGGCGAGATCGCCTGCCGTGTCATGGAAACCGCCCGCGCCATGGGCGTGAAAACCGTCGCCATTTATTCGGACGCCGACCGCGCGGCGAAACATGTGGCCATGGCGGATGAGGCAGTCCACATCGGCACCGGCTCTGCGCCCGCCGACAGCTACCTTCTGGGGGATGAGATCATCGCCATTGCCAAGGCGACCGGTGCCAAGGCGATCCACCCGGGCTATGGCTTCCTGTCGGAAAACCCCGAGTTCGTGGATGCGGTAGAGGCGGCTGGCCTTGTGTTCATCGGTCCTTCGGCGGATGCGATCCGCAAGATGGGCCTGAAAGACGCGGCCAAGGCGCTGATGGAAGAGGCGGGCGTGCCTGTTGTTCCCGGCTATCACGGCAAGAACCAGGACCCCGAGCACCTGTCGGGCGCGGCTGATACCATCGGCTATCCCGTCCTGATCAAGGCGGTCGCCGGTGGCGGCGGCAAGGGTATGCGTCTGGTCGAGGATCCCAAGGATTTTGACGAGGCGTTGAAAAGCGCGCAGAGCGAAGCCACCACGGCCTTTGGCAACCCGGATGTCTTGATCGAGAAATACATCCAGCAGCCCCGCCATATCGAGGTGCAGGTCTTTGGCGATGGCACCACAGCGGTGCACCTGTTCGAGCGGGACTGTTCTCTCCAGCGTCGTCACCAGAAGGTCATCGAAGAGGCACCTGCGCCCGGTATGACCGAGGAAATGCGCGAGGCCATGGGCCGCGCAGGTGTGCGCGCGGCCGAGGCGATTGGCTATAAAGGCGCCGGTACGGTGGAATTCATCGTCGATGGCTCCAACGGGCTGCGCCCCGACGGGTTCTGGTTCATGGAAATGAACACCCGCCTGCAGGTGGAACATCCGGTGACGGAGCTGATCACCGGCGTCGATCTGGTGGAATGGCAGCTGCGCGTGGCCTCGGGTGAAAGCCTGCCGAAACAGCAAGGCGAGCTGATGATCACCGGTCACGCCTTTGAAGCGCGGCTTTATGCCGAAGACGTGCCAAAGGGGTTCCTGCCCGCAACCGGCACGCTGACGCATCTGCAATTCCCCGAAAGCTGCCGCGCCGACAGTGGTGTGCGGGCCGGGGACACCATCAGCCCCTGGTATGATCCGATGATCTCCAAGGTGATCGTGCATGGCCCCACCCGCGCAGTGGCCCTGTCGCGCCTGTCGCAGGCTTTGGCGGAAACCGAGGTCGGCGGTACGGTGACCAACCTTGCCTTCCTTGGCGCATTGGCCGCACACGACGGCTTCTCTGCGGGTGATGTCGATACCGGCCTCATCGCGCGGGATCTGGATCAACTGGTGCAGGCACCCATGGTCAAACCCGAGCACAAGGCCGCTGCCGGGATGCAGGCGCTGGGACTGACCAACACCGACTGGGACACCGGTTTTACCCTGTGGTCCGACATGCACCGTTCGGTCCATCTCAGCCATCAGGGCGAAGAGTTCGAAGCCATGGTCGAGGTGGACGGGCCGGATCGCCAGATCTGGGCCATCGGCGAGGATCAGGTCGTGGCAAACCGTATCGGAGGTGCCTGGGTTCTGGGCGGCGACCGGCTGCCGCCAATGGCGCAGGCCGGGAATACGATCACCGTTTTCGACGGCTACGGGATCCAGTTCGAGGTGATCGATCCGCTCGACCGGGCCTCTGCCGCCGGGGGTGACATGAACTTGATCGAGGCGCCGATGCCGGGGCTGGTCAAGGCGGTCTTTGCCGAGGCGGGGCAGGCGGTGAAAGAGGGCGACCGGCTCGCCATTCTCGAAGCCATGAAAATGGAGCATTCGCTGCTGGCTGCCCGTGATGGTACCGTGGCAGAAGTTCTGGCCGCCGCTGGCGATCAGGTCGAGGCCGGTGCCGCGCTGGTGCGGCTGGAGGAGGCCGAAGACTAATCGGTACTCGTAAAGAAACTGCGTTGGCGGCAGGGGGCTGCCAATGCGACTGGATAACGTTGGCAGGATCGCCAGGGGAGGGCGCGCCATGACGCAAAGCGTTGAAATTTTCGAAATGGGCCCGCGTGACGGGCTTCAGAATGAAAAGCGGGCGATTCCGGTGGCGGAAAAGATTGCCCTGGTGGATTGCCTGTCACGCGCGGGCTTCCGGCGGATCGAGGTGGCAAGCTTCGTCTCCCCCAAATGGGTGCCGCAGATGGCTGGTAGCGGTGAGGTTCTGGCGGGTATCAAACGCGCGCCCGGGGTTTCTTATGCGGCGCTGACGCCCAACATGCGGGGATACGAGGACGCGGTGGCGGCCAAGGCGGATGAAATCGCCGTCTTTGCCTCGGCCTCCGAAGGGTTTTCCAAAGCCAATATCAACGCCAGCATTGCCGAGAGCATCGAGCGCTTCGTGCCCATCCTTGAGGCGGCAAAGAAGATCGACCTGCCGGTGCGGGGCTATGTCTCCTGCGTGACCGATTGCCCCTATGATGGCGCAACCCCGCCGGAAAAGGTGGCAGAAGTGGCTGAGCGGTTGTTTGAACTCGGCTGCTATGAGGTCTCTTTGGGCGACACCATCGGACAGGGGACGCCGGAAACGATCACGAAAATGCTAGAGGCCGTAAAGGCACGTGTGCCTGTCGAGAAACTGGCGGGACATTATCATGACACCGCCGGGCGGGCGATTGCCAATATCGACGCCTCGCTTGCGCAGGGCGTGCGGGTGTTTGATGCCGCCGTCGGTGGGCTGGGCGGCTGCCCCTATGCGCCGGGCGCTGCGGGAAATGTGGCGACGGAAACAGTGCATGCGCATCTGACGGCGCTGGGATATGACACCGGGCTCGATGCGCGGGTGCTGGATGAGGCTGCCGAGGTGGCTCGCGCCATGCGCGGCGTGGTCTGATAGCGCGAATTTTGAAAAGAGAGCGATACGATGTTCAACACGATTACCCTTGAGACCGATGCGCGCGGCGTGGCGACTCTGACCCTGAACCGGCCCGAGAAGCACAACGCCATGTCCGGCGAGATGCTGCTGGAGCTGAAACAGGCCGCACAGGACCTTGCCGCCGATGACAAGGTCCGCGTCGTGGTACTGACCGGCGCGGGAAAAAGCTTTTGCGCCGGCGGCGATCTTGGCTGGATGCAGGCGCAGATGACAGCGGACGCGGAAACCCGCGCGAAAGAGGCACGGGTGCTGGCGGAAATGTTGATGCTTCTCAATACCCTGCCCAAGCCGCTAATCGGAGCGATTCAGGGCAATGCCTTTGGCGGCGGTGTCGGGATGGCCTCGGTCTGCGATGTGGCGATTGGTGTCGATCATCTGAAGATGGGGCTGACGGAAACCAAACTGGGCCTGATCCCGGCCACCATCGGCCCCTATGTGATTGCCCGCATGGGCGAAGCGTGCGCGCGCCGTGTCTTCATGTCGGCCCGTCTGTTTGGCGCAGCCGAGGCCGTCGATCTGGGGCTGCTCGCCAGAATCGTTCCGGCCGATCAACTGGCCGAAGCGGTCGAGGCAGAGGTCGCCCCCTACATGGCTTGCGCCCCGGGCGCGGTCGCCGCAGCGAAAAAACTGACCCGCGATCTGGGCCCGCGTCTGGACGACGCCACCATCGACCACACCATCAAGGCGCTGGTTGACCGCTGGGAAGGCGGCGAAGCCTCCGAGGGCATCGCGGCGTTCTTCGACAAACGCAAACCCAGCTGGCAGGTCTGAAACGGGTCTGAGAGGGGCCTCAGACACGGGTTTAAAGGCGGTTTCGCGGCCTTGCCAAAGATCGAGTATTTCCCTCAGGCGCGCCCAAATTTTGGGCGCGCTGTTCTTTTCTTATACATAGAAAAATATGCATATTTATATGCGTTTGCGGGCCATGTGATGTGCCCACGCCGCGCTGTTAAAGGAAGCTTTAGCCAAACCAAATGCCTGTGTTGACGGTCGGGGGGCAGGGGAGTAGACACGGCCCCAAGTCAACACGCCAATTGACGGCGCGCGAGAATCCGCGCGCGCGGAAAGGAGCCACTCGTGGAAGAGATGTTGCGGGAATACCTCCCGATCCTGGTGTTTCTGGCCGTCGCTATCGGCCTTGGAATTGTTCTTATTCTGGCAGCAGTTGTGCTCGCCGTACGCAATCCCGACCCGGAAAAAGTAAGTGCTTACGAATGTGGTTTCAACGCCTTCGATGACGCCCGTATGAAATTCGATGTGCGCTTTTACCTGGTGTCGATTCTGTTCATCATTTTCGATCTGGAAATCGCCTTCCTGTTTCCTTGGGCCGTCGGCTTCAAGGACATGAGCGACGCAGGCTTCTGGTCGATGATGGTGTTCCTGGGCGTGCTGACAGCCGGCTTTGCCTATGAATGGAAGAAGGGGGCCCTGGAATGGGAGTGATGACCGGAGCCAATACGGCGGGCGTCGACAAGGAAGTCGTCACCCAGGCCCTGAACGCCGAACTGCAGGACAAAGGCTTCCTGCTGACCTCGGCCGAGGACATCATCAACTGGGCCCGCACCGGGTCGCTGCACTGGATGACCTTTGGTTTGGCCTGCTGCGCCGTTGAGATGATGCATACCTCGATGCCGCGCTACGACGCCGAACGCTTCGGTATCGCGCCGCGCGCCTCTCCGCGTCAGTCGGATGTGATGATCGTTGCGGGCACGCTGACCAACAAGATGGCCCCGGCACTGCGCAAGGTTTACGACCAGATGCCCGAGCCGCGTTACGTGATCTCGATGGGCTCCTGTGCCAACGGCGGTGGGTACTATCACTACAGCTACTCGGTTGTGCGCGGTTGCGACCGCATCGTTCCGGTCGACGTCTATGTGCCCGGCTGCCCGCCGACCGCAGAGGCTCTGCTCTATGGTCTGATGCAGCTGCAGCGCAAAATCCGCCGCACCGGCACCCTAGTCCGCTGATCGGCTTTGGTTGGAGAATTGATGATGACTGAAGCACTGAACGAACTCGGGACCCAGATCGCGGCCAAGCGCCCCGAATGCGTGCTGTCCTGGGATGTGTCCCATGGTGAGCTGAACGTGGACGTGGCGCCTGCGAATATCGCGGCGCTGGTCGACTTTCTGAAAGCGGATGCGACCTGCAAGTTTTCCACCCTGGTCGATATTACGGCAGTCGATTACCCCGAGCGGACCAAGCGGTTCGACGTGGTCTATCACTTCCTGTCGATGTATCAGAACCAGCGTATCCGCCTGCGGGTTTCCGTACGCGAAGATGAAATGGTCCCCTCGATTGTCGATCTGCACCCCTCGGCCAACTGGTTCGAGCGCGAGGTCTTCGACATGTTCGGGATCCTGTTCACCGGTCACCCCGACCTGCGCCGGATCCTGACGGACTATGGCTTCCGTGGCCATCCGCTGCGCAAGGATTTCCCGACCACCGGCTATACCGAGGTCCGCTATGACGAGGCGCAAAAGCGTGTTGTCTACGAACCCGTAAGCCTGGTTCAGGAATACCGCCAGTTTGACTTCATGTCCCCGTGGGAGGGTGCCGAATACATCCTGCCCGGCGATGAAAAAGAGGGGGCGAAATGATGGACGGCTCCAAAGGTTTCGAAGACGCCCTGACGGGCGAACAGAAGATCCGCAACTTCAACATCAACTTCGGTCCGCAGCACCCGGCGGCGCACGGCGTGCTGCGTCTGGTACTGGAACTGGACGGTGAGATCGTTGAACGCTGCGATCCTCACATCGGCCTGTTGCACCGTGGCACCGAAAAGCTGATGGAAAGCCGCACCTACCTGCAGAACCTGCCGTATTTCGACCGCCTCGACTATGTGGCGCCGATGAACCAGGAACATGCATGGTGTCTAGCCATCGAAAAGCTTTGCGGTGTCGAAGTGCCCCGCCGTGCCTCGCTGATCCGGGTCTTGTACTCGGAAATCGGCCGTATCCTGAACCACCTTCTGAACGTCACGACGCAGGCGATGGACGTTGGTGCGCTGACCCCGCCGCTGTGGGGCTTTGAAGAGCGCGAGAAGCTGATGATCTTCTACGAGCGCGCCTGTGGTGCCCGCCTTCACGCGGCGTATTTCCGTCCCGGCGGTGTGCATCAGGATCTGCCGGATGAACTGATCGACGATATCGAGGAATGGGCGATTGAATTCCCCAAAGTTCTGGCTGATATCGACGGGCTTCTGACCGAAAACCGCATTTTCAAGCAGCGTAACTGCGACATTGGCGTGGTGAACGAGCAGGAGATCCAGGACTACGGTTTCTCTGGCGTCATGGTACGCGGCTCCGGCCTTGCATGGGACCTGCGCCGTGCGCAGCCCTATGAATGCTATGACGAGTTCGAGTTCCAGATCCCGGTCGGTAAGAATGGTGACTGCTATGATCGCTACCTCGTCCGTATGGAGGAGATGCGCCAGTCGCTGTCGATCATTCGTCAGGCCATCCACAAGCTGCGCGAAGCCACCGGCGATGTGCTGGCCCGTGGCAAGCTGACCCCGCCGAAGCGCGGCGACATGAAAACCTCGATGGAAAGCCTGATCCACCACTTCAAGCTTTACACCGAAGGGTTCCACGTGCCCGAGGGCGAAGTCTACGCCGCTGTCGAAGCGCCCAAGGGTGAATTCGGCGTCTATCTTGTGGCGGACGGGAGCAACAAACCCTACCGCGCCAAGCTGCGCGCGCCGGGCTTCCTGCACCTGCAAGCCATGGACCATGTGGCCAAGGGTCACCAACTTGCCGACGTGGCTGCCATCATCGGCACCATGGACGTCGTATTTGGAGAGATTGACCGCTAATGCTTCGTCGTCTGCATTCCGAACAACCCGAAAGCTTTGCCTTCACGCCCGACAACCAGAAGTGGGCCGAAGCGCAACTCACCAAATACCCCGAGGGGCGTCAGGCCTCTGCGGTTATTCCGCTGCTGTGGCGTGCCCAGGAGCAGGAAGGCTGGGTCACCAAGCCCGCGATTGAATATATCGCGGATATGCTGGGCATGGCCTATATCCGCGTTCTTGAAGTTGCCTCCTTTTACTTCATGTTCCAGCTGGTCCCGACCGGATCCGTTGCCCACGTGCAGGTCTGTGGCACCACTTCCTGCATGATCTGCGGCGCCGAGGATCTGATCGCGGTCTGCAAGGAAAAGATTGCGCCGAAGCCGCACACCGTGTCCGCCGATGGCAAGTTCTCCTGGGAAGAGGTGGAATGCCTCGGGTCCTGCACCAACGCGCCGATGGCGCAGATCGGCAAGGATTACTTCGAGGATCTGACCACCGAAAGCTTCACCAAGATCCTCGATGATCTGGCAGCAGGCAATCCGGTTGTTCCGGGGCCGCAGAACGGGCGTTACGCGGCCGAGCCGAAATCGGGCCTGACGTCGCTCACCGAATACGACAGTGGCAAGACGCAGTATAACGCGTCTGTGCAGCTGGCCGTGGATCTGGGTGACAGCGTCAAGCGCATTCAGGGCGATGAAGTTCCTATCTTGACCCCTTGGGTTGGCAAGGACGGCGTCGTCGCTGGCCGCGCTGCCGAAGGTCAGCCTCCGAAGGCGCCCGAAGCGGCTAAACCGGCTGCCAAACAGGCTGCCGAGGCTAAGCCCGCACCGAAGAAAGCTCCGGCCAAGAAAGCCGCTGAGCCTGCGTCGCCCGAAGGGGCAGCCGCCAAATCGGTTGAAGAAAGCGCGCCTGAGACGCTGAGCGAAGCCCGCGGTGGCAAGGCCGACGATCTGAAGATGCTGAAAGGCGTTGGTCCCAAGCTGGAAGAGACGCTGAATGAACTCGGCTTCTTCCACTTTGACCAGATCGCCAAATGGACCGAAGCCGAAATCGCATGGGTCGACAGCCGCTTAAAGTTCAAGGGCCGCATCGAACGCGATGGCTGGATCGAGCAATCCAAACAGCTCGCCGCTGGTGAAGAGACCGAGTTCGCCAAGAAGGCCAAAGACGACGGCCGCTACGAAGATTAACCCGTCTTCCGCCTCTGAACCGGGGGCGGGGGAGCAGACATTGGGACCCAATGAGCGCTGAACAGGACAAAGCCATCGCAGCCAAGGGGCGCCACATCGCCCTGGTGATTGCCGGAACCATGCTCGCATGGCTCGCTTTGTCCCTGATCATTGGTCCGGCGATGGGATTGCCAGGCCGTTACGCGCTTCTGTTCGATTTTCTCGCGCTGGCGGGGATGATCTATGCAGGGGTCAACATCGTTCAACTCTGGCGCATGCGTCAGGACAACCAAAGGTAGGCAGACATGCTGAAGGACCAGGACCGGATCTTTACCAACCTGTACGGTATGCATGAGCGGACGCTCAAAGGCGCTCAGGCGCGCGGCCACTGGGATGGCACCGCCGGTCTGATCGAAAAGGGGCGTGACTGGATCATCCAGACCATGAAGGACTCCGGTCTGCGTGGTCGCGGCGGTGCGGGCTTCCCCACTGGCCTCAAATGGTCCTTCATGCCCAAGGAAAGCGATGGTCGCCCGGCCTATCTGGTGATCAACGCGGATGAATCCGAGCCTGGCACCTGCAAAGACCGCGAAATCATGCGCCACGATCCGCATACGCTGATCGAAGGTGCGCTGATCGCGTCTTTCGCGATGAACGCCCACACCTGCTATATCTATCTTCGCGGCGAATACATCCGCGAGCGCGAGGCCCTGCAGGCGGCCATCGACGAATGCTACGACAAAGGTCTTCTGGGCAAGAACGCGGCCGGATCCGGTTGGGACTTTGACGTCTTCCTGCACCACGGTGCCGGCGCCTATATCTGCGGCGAGGAAACCGCCCTGATCGAAAGCCTTGAAGGCAAGAAGGGCATGCCCCGCATGAAGCCACCGTTCCCGGCGGGCGCGGGTCTTTATGGCTGCCCGACCACGGTGAACAACGTCGAATCCATCGCCGTCGTTCCCACCATCCTGCGCCGCGGCGCTGAATGGTTTGCGGGCTTTGGTCGCCCCAACAACGCGGGCACCAAGCTGTTCGCGATCTCGGGGCACGTCAACAACCCCTGCGTTGTCGAAGAGGCGATGTCGATCTCTTTTGAAGAGCTGATTGAAAAGCATTGCGGCGGCATTCGCGGCGGCTGGGACAACCTCCTTGCGGTGATCCCGGGGGGTTCCTCGGTGCCTTGTGTGCGCGGTGAAAACATGCGCGATGCGATCATGGATTTTGATTACCTGCGCGGCGAACTGGGCTCCGGCCTTGGCACTGCGGCGGTGATCGTGATGGACAAGCAGACCGACATCATCAAGGCGATCTGGCGCCTGTCCAAGTTCTACAAGCACGAAAGCTGCGGCCAGTGCACGCCCTGCCGTGAAGGCACAGGCTGGATGATGCGCGTGATGGATCGTCTGGTCAAAGGCCAGGCGGAACCGGAAGAAATCGACATGTTGTGGGATGTGACCAAGCAGGTCGAAGGCCACACCATCTGCGCCCTTGGCGACGCGGCTGCATGGCCGATCCAGGGCCTGATCCGCAACTTCCGCGAAGAGATCGAAGACCGCATCAAGGCGCAAAAGTCGGGCCGCATGGGCGCGATGGCGGCTGAATAATAATAAAAGACAGGCAGATAGCAGATCCCATGATGAGCAATTTTACCCTCACAATGACATCCAGCCAGGCAGGCGTTTCTGCCCGGGCGGCTGTGCTTTGTCTGGGGGCATGGGGTCTGTGCAGCTACGACGGGGAGGGGGCACGATGAACCGGAAACTGAAATCCGCAGGTGTCCTGTTGCTGTCGGCGGCGGTTCTGGCTGGCTGTGGCAGCTCGTTCAGCGACCGCACGCTTTATGATGGCGTGGCGTTCAAGGCGAAGGCAAAACCGGTGGACAAGAAGGTCACGCGCGCGGATTTCCGCGTTGAGGTCTCCAAGGCGTCGCAATCCTTCAAGGGCGCGCGTATGGCTGCGCATCACGCTGGCGTCACCTATTGCCTGAGTGAAGCCGGTTACGGCACTTCCGACATCATCTGGGACGTGGATCCCTACGACCCCGAGTCCGAGCTGCGCCTTGATGGCGACACCGCGATTTTCCACGGGACCTGCGACACGTGATCGGTATGGCCTCATATCCTGGCCCGGCGTTATTGCATAACGACGCAAGCTCCCCGTTCCATTGGCGCTCCGCAAATAAGGAGAGTCATGTGAAACGGGTTGTTCTGTCATTTGTGTCCGCTGTCGCGCTGGCGCTGGTGCCATCGTCGCTGCTGGCGAAGCCGCCGCTGCGCTCGGTCGCGGAAATCGAAGAACCGCTGTTTGCTGTCGCTGTCGCCAAAGAGATCGCCGATCACTGCGACAGCCTCAGCGCGCGATTCTGGAAGGGCGTCGGAGAGTTGCGACGCCTGCGCGCGCTGGCCAATGACCTTGGCTATTCGGACACTGAAATCCGCGCCTACATTGGCTCGGACAGGGAAAAGGCCCGGATGCGGGCAAAGGGAGAGACGCTGTTTGCAAGCCGTGGCGTCTCATACGGAAAACCGGAATCCTTCTGTGCGTTCGGACGTACGGAAATTAAGAACAACAGCGCGATCGGCGTTTTACTGAGGGCGAAATAGACCATGTCTGACCTCCGCAAGATCAACATTGACGGAACCGAGATTGAGGTGGACGGGGCCATGACCCTGATCCAGGCGTGCGAGGAGGCCGGGGTAGAGATCCCGCGTTTCTGTTATCACGAACGCCTGTCCATCGCCGGCAACTGCCGTATGTGCCTGGTCGAAGTCGTTGGCGGCCCGCCCAAACCCGCAGCCTCCTGCGCCATGCAGGTCCGCGATCTGCGCCCCGGCCCCGAGGGTCAGGCACCGGTGGTGAAGACCAATTCACCGATGGTGAAGAAGGCGCGCGAAGGCGTGATGGAGTTCCTCCTGATCAACCACCCGCTCGATTGCCCGATCTGTGACCAGGGCGGCGAATGCGACCTGCAGGATCAGGCGATGGCCTATGGCGTCGACTTCTCCCGCTTCCGTGAAGCCAAGCGTGCCGTGGATGATCTGGATCTGGGACCGCTGGTCGGCACCGCCATGACCCGCTGCATTTCCTGCACCCGCTGCGTGCGTTTCACCACTGAAGTCGCCGGCATCACTCAGATGGGTCAGACCGGTCGCGGCGAAGATGCGGAGATCACCTCCTACCTGAACGAGACGCTGGATTCGAACCTGCAGGGCAATATCATCGATCTTTGCCCGGTTGGTGCGCTGACCTCGAAACCCTATGCGTTTACCGCCCGCCCCTGGGAGCTGACCAAGACCGAAACCATCGACGTGATGGACGCGCTTGGCTCGAACATCCGTGTGGACACTAAGGGTCGCGAAGTGATGCGGATCCTGCCGCGCAACCACGACGGCGTGAACGAAGAGTGGATTTCGGACAAGACCCGGTTCGTCTGGGACGGTCTGCGTCGCCAGCGTCTGGACAAGCCCTATGTGCGCGTTGATGGCAAACTGCGCCCCGCCACATGGCCCGAGGCGCTGGACGCCGTGGCAACGGCCATGAAGGGCAAGAAAGTTGCCGGTCTGATCGGCGATCTGGTCCCGGTCGAGGCGGCCTTTGCCCTGAAACAACTCATCGAAGGTCTGGGCGGTTCGGTGGAATGCCGCACCGACAATGCCCGCCTCGCCATTGGCAACCGCTCGACCTATGTGGGCACTGCGGCGATTGAGGATATCGATGTGGCGCAGGCGATCCTGCTGGTCGGCACCAACCCGCGCGACGAAGCGCCGGTTCTGAACGCCCGTATCCGCAAGGCCTGGCTGAAGGGTGCCAATGTGGGGCTGATCGGCGCCGCTGCGGATCTGACCTATGATTACGAACACATCGGCACCGACCGCGCTGCGTTGGACGCTGCTGTGGCAAACGCCCATGACATTGCGGATAAGGCGCCGGTCATCATCGTGGGGCAGGGCGCCCTGCGTGAGGCGGACGGTCTGGCCGTGATGGCCAAGGTTCAGGAGCTCGCCGCCAAATCCGGCGCCAAGGTTCTGGTACTGCACACCGCCGCAGCCCGTGTTGGCGCGATGGACATCGGCGCCGTGACCGAAGGCGGTATGGCCGCAGCCATCGATGGCGCCGAGGTGATCTACAACCTGGGGGCGGATGAAGTCGAAATCGATCCGGGTGCCTTCGTTGTCTATCAGGGCAGCCACGGTGACCGCGGCGCACACCGCGCCGACGTGATCCTGCCGGGCGCAGCCTATACCGAAGAAAACGGTCTTTTCGTCAATACCGAAGGTCGGCCGCAGCTGACCTTCCGCGCTGGGTTCGCACCGGGCGAGGCGAAGGAAAACTGGGCCATCCTGCGCGCGCTGAGCGCTGAGCTGGACGCGAAACTGCCCTACGACTCGCTGGCGCAGCTGCGTCAGGCGATGATCGGCGAAGTTCCGCATCTGGCGAAAGTGGGTGAGGTTATCGAAAACGAGGTTGTCGCGCTCGAAGGCGAACCGCTGGGCAAGGCCGACTTCCTGCCTGCGGTGAAGGACTTCTACCTGACCAACCCGATTGCACGTGCATCGCAGCTGATGGCCGAACTCTCGGCCGCAGCAAAAGCCCGCAAGACAGACAAGATCGCGGCCGAGTGATCCGCGCGGCGCTCATATCGTCCTTGCTGCTGGGGGCCTGCGCGCAGGTGCCCGGTTCCGGCGCGGCAGACCGGTCCACCCCTGAATACAAAGGGGTCGAGACCAGCCTACTGAACGGCGATCTGGTGCGTTTCAACGTTGCTATGTCCGGTGCCCGCTCCGAGGCGGACCTGGATGACTATGCCGAATGTGCGGCCGCGCAATATGCGCTGATCCGGGGCTACGGCTTCGCGCGTCACGTGCGCACAAAAATGAAACAAGAGGGTGGCGTTCAGACTGCAGATGCTGTCTACACCATCTCGCCCTCCCTCCCGCGCGGTCTGCGCACCATCGACGCTGAAGTCGTGGTCGCCGACTGTGAGGCAAACGGAATACCCACGGTGTGAGGACCTATGGCTGAATTCTTTAACACCCCAGGCGGCATCGCCATTCTGATACTGGCGCAAGTGCTTGCAGTTGTTGCCTTTGTCATGATTTCGCTTTTGTTCCTCGTCTACGGGGACCGCAAGATCTGGGCGGCGGTGCAGATGCGCCGGGGCCCCAACGTGGTGGGCGTCTACGGCCTGCTGCAGTCGGTGGCCGACGCGCTGAAGTACGTCGTCAAAGAGGTCGTCATTCCGGCGGGGGCGGACCGCAGCGTCTTCATTCTGGCGCCGCTGACATCCTTCGTCCTGGCGATGATCGCCTGGGCGGTGATCCCGTTCAACGACGGCTGGGTCCTTTCGGATATCAACGTGGCGATCCTGTATGTCTTCGCGGTGTCCAGCCTTGAGGTTTACGGCGTCATCATGGGCGGCTGGGCCTCGAACTCGAAATACCCGTTCCTTGGCTCCCTGCGCTCTGCCGCGCAGATGATTTCTTACGAGGTGTCGATTGGCCTGATCATCGTTGGTGTCATCATCTCGACCGGTTCGATGAACTTCAGCGAAATCGTGCGTGCACAGGATGGCAACGCAGGCCTGTTCAACTGGTACTGGCTGCCGCACTTCCCGATGGTCTTCCTGTTCTTCATCTCGGCCCTGGCTGAAACCAACCGCCCGCCGTTCGACCTTCCCGAAGCGGAATCGGAACTGGTTGCGGGTTATCAGGTTGAATATTCGGCCACGCCGTTCCTCTTGTTCATGGCCGGTGAATACATTGCCATCTTCCTGATGTGCGCGCTGACCACGCTGCTGTTCTTTGGCGGCTGGCTGTCCCCGATTCCGGGTCTGCCTGATGGCGTCCTTTGGATGGTTGGCAAGATGGCCTTCTTCTTCTTCCTCTTTGCGATGGTAAAGGCGATCACCCCGCGCTACCGCTATGACCAGCTGATGCGCCTTGGCTGGAAGGTCTTCCTCCCCTTCTCGCTGGTCTGGGTGGTCTTTGTCTCCTTCGCTGCAAAATTCGACTGGTTCTGGGGTGCCTTCGCACGCTGGACAACTGGGGGCTGATCATGACGCAGATCGATTACACCCGCGCCGCCAAATACTTCCTGCTGCAGGATTTCTGGCAAGGCATGAAACTGGGCCTGAAGTACTTCTTCGCGCCCAAGGCCACCCTCAATTACCCGCACGAAAAGGGGCCGCTGTCGCCCCGTTTCCGCGGAGAACACGCGCTGCGCCGTTATCCCAACGGCGAAGAACGCTGCATCGCCTGCAAACTCTGCGAGGCGGTTTGCCCCGCTCAGGCGATCACCATCGATGCCGAACCGCGTGAAGACGGCAGCCGCCGCACCACGCGTTACGACATCGACATGACCAAATGCATCTACTGCGGTTTCTGTCAGGAAGCCTGTCCGGTGGATGCGATCGTGGAAGGGCCGAATTTCGAATTCGCCACCGAAACCCGCGAAGAGCTGTTCTACGACAAGGAAAAGCTGCTTTCGAACGGGGAGCGCTGGGAAGCCGAGATCGCCCGCAACCTGGAAATTGACGCCCCGTACCGGTGAATGAGAGATGAGCGAAACCAAGAACCCCTTTGAGGCCATGATGGCCCAGGCCCACGAGATGGCCCGGGCTCTCAATCCCGGCCTTGAGCATTTCTCGCCCAAGGGGTTCGAGGCGCTTTGGCCGACCATGCCCAAAGAGGCGATGGAACTGATGTTCGGCAGGACCGTCAACAAGGACGGTCTGGACGCCAAGACCCGGCTGCTTCTGACGCTGGCCGGGCTGACCATGCAGGGCGCGCAGGCGGATACCGCCGTGCGCCAGACCGTGCGCCACGCACTCGAGGCGGGCGCGAAGAAACAAGAGATCGTTGAAACGATCGGACAGATGTCGGTCTTTGCCGGCATTCCGGCCATGACCCGCGCGCTCGAGCTGGCGCAGGAGGTCCTGGACGACAAAAGGGACGATGAGACATGAGCGTTTTTGCCTTCTACCTCTTCGCCATCAGCGCCATCACCGGCGGGCTGTTCACTGTGATCAGTCGCCAGCCGGTACACTCGGTGCTGTGGCTGATCCTGGCCTTTATTTCCTCGGCCGGGTTGTTCGTGCTGCTGGGGGCGGAGTTCGTCGCCATGCTGCTGGTCATCGTCTACGTGGGGGCGGTCGCTGTTCTGTTCCTCTTCGTGGTGATGATGCTGGATGTGGATTTCGCCGAGCTGAAAGCGGAAATGGCGAGGTACATGCCTGTCGCGCTGCTGATCGGTCTTGTCATCCTGATGCAGTTCGTCATGGCCTATGGCGCCTGGGAAAGCGCGCCGCTGGCATCCGAGCTGCTGGCGCAGCCGACACCGACGGATACCCACAACACCGAGGCGCTTGGCCTCATCATTTATGACCAATATTTCCTTCTGTTCCAGCTGGCGGGCCTGATCCTGCTGGTGGCCATGATCGGCGCCATCGTGCTGACCCTGCGCCATCGCAAGGACGTGAAGCGTCAGGACATCGTCGCACAGATGATGCGTGACCCGGCCAAGGCGATGGAACTCAAGGACATCAAACCGGGGCAGGGGCTGTAAGGCAATGATCGGACTTGAACATTATCTCACCGTCGCGGCGACACTGTTCGTCATCGGCATCTTCGGACTGTTCCTGAACCGCAAGAACGTGATCATCCTGCTGATGAGCATCGAATTGATGCTCCTCGCGGTGAACATCAACCTTGTGGCCTTCTCCAGCTTCCTTGGGGATCTGGTGGGGCAGGTCTTTACCCTGTTCGTGCTGACCGTGGCCGCCGCTGAGGCCGCCATTGGCCTGGCGATCCTGGTTTGCTTCTTCCGCAACCGCGGCACCATCGCCGTGGAAGACATCAACGTGATGAAGGGCTAAAGCGTCATGGAAACCATCCTTCTCTTTGCCCCGCTGGTCGGGGCGGTGATCTGCGGCTTTGGCTGGAAGTTCATCGGCGAAAAGGCCGCCACCATCACGGCGACGGGCCTGCTGTTCTTCTCGGCGATCCTGTCCTGGATCACCTTCCTGTCCTTTGACGGGACCACGCAGCACATCGAAATCATGCGCTGGATCGAAAGCGGTTCGCTTTCGACCTCCTGGGGCATCCGGCTGGACCGGCTGACCGCGATCATGCTGATCGTGGTGACTACGGTCTCCAGCCTCGTGCATCTCTATTCGTTCGGCTACATGGCCCATGATCCGCAGTGGAAAGATGGCGAAAGCTACAAACCGCGCTTCTTTGCCTACCTGTCGTTCTTTACCTTCGCGATGCTGATGCTGGTGACCTCGGACAACCTGGTTCAGATGTTCTTTGGCTGGGAAGGCGTGGGCGTTGCCTCTTACCTTCTGATCGGTTTCTACTACCGCAAGCCTTCGGCCAATGCCGCTGCGATGAAGGCGTTCATCGTCAACCGTGTCGGGGACTTCGGTTTTGCGCTGGGTATCTTCGGTCTGTTCTTCCTGACCGACAGCATCAGCTTTAACGAGATCTTTGCGGCCACGCCCGAGATTGCGGAAACACAGCTCAGCTTTCTCTGGGGCGAGTGGAACGCTGCAAACCTGATCGCGATCCTGCTCTTCATCGGCGCCATGGGTAAATCGGCGCAGCTGATCCTGCACACCTGGCTGCCGGACGCGATGGAAGGCCCGACCCCGGTGTCGGCCCTGATCCACGCCGCGACCATGGTGACTGCTGGTGTCTTCCTGGTCTGCCGCATGTCGCCGCTGATGGAAGTGGCGCCGCAGGCGACCATGTTCATCACCGTGCTGGGCGCCACGACGGCCTTCTTTGCCGCCACCGTGGGTCTGGTTCAGACCGATATCAAACGCGTCATCGCCTATTCGACCTGTTCGCAGCTTGGCTACATGTTCGTGGCCGCTGGCGTGGGCATGTATTCGGCAGCGATGTTCCACCTGTTCACCCACGCCTTCTTCAAGGCGATGCTGTTCCTTGGCGCGGGCTCCGTGATCCACGCGATGCACCACGAGCAGGACATGACGAACTATGGTGGTCTGCGCAAAAAGATCCCCTACACCTTTGCTGCGATGATGATCGGTACGCTGGCCATCACCGGTGTTGGTATTCCGCTCACGCATTTCGGTTTTGCAGGCTTCCTGTCCAAGGATGCGATCATCGAAAGCGCCTATGCAGGTGGCTCCATGTATGGCTTCTGGCTGCTGGTAATCGCTGCTGCGATGACCTCCTTCTACAGCTGGCGCCTGATCTTCCTGACCTTCTACGGCAAGCCGCGCGGCGACAAGCACACCCATGATCACGCGCATGAAAGCCCGATGGTCATGTTGATCCCGCTGGGCGTTTTAGCTCTGGGTGCGGTGTTCTCCGGCATGATTTGGTACAACAGCTTCTTCGGTCATGCTGACACCGTGGGCAAGTTCTATGGCATTCCCTACGCTGAAGCCTCGGCTGAAGGACACGGTGAAGCCACGGACGACCATGGCGAGGCTGCAAAGGGCGAACATCACTATGTCTTCACCGGCAAGCCGGGCGAGGGCGCGCTTTACTTCGCTCCGGACAACACCGTGCTGGACGATGCGCACAAGGTTCACTGGCTGGTAAAGGTCTCTCCTTTCATCGCGATGATGGGCGGTCTGATCATGGCGCTGTGGTTCTATATCTGGAACCCCTCGCTTCCGGCCCGTCTGGCCGCGAACCAGCGCCCGCTGTACCTGTTCCTCAAGAACAAGTGGTACTTTGACGAGCTGTACGATGCGATCTTTGTCAAACCGGCCCTGGCGATTGGCCGCTTCTTCTGGAAGAAGGGCGACGGCAAGACGGTTGACGGTTTCCTGAACGGTGTGGCCTTGGGCATCGTGCCCTTCTTCACCCGTCTCGCTGGCCGGGCCCAGTCCGGCTTCATCTTTACCTATGCCTTTTGGATGGTGCTGGGCATTGCCGCCCTTGTCACCTGGATGTCGATCGGCGGAGGAGCGCACTGATGGACAACATCCTTTCTATTATCACCTTTATCCCGGCATTTGCAGCGGGCCTGATGGCCCTGTTGCTCCGGGGAGAGGATGAAGCGGGTCAGCGCAACGCCAAATGGATCGCGCTTCTGGCGACAACGATCACCTTCATGGCGTCGCTCTATATCTATGTGAACTTTGACGCCGCCAACACGGGCTTCCAGTTCGTGGAAGAGGCCGACTGGATCTTTGGTCTGAAGTACAAGATGGGTGTCGACGGTATCTCGGTACTCTTCGTGCTGCTGACCACATTCGTGATGCCGCTGACCATTCTGGCCAGCTGGAACGTCACGGTGCGCGTCAAGGAATACATGGTGGCCTTCCTGCTGCTTGAAACCCTGATGCTGGGCGTCTTCATGGCTCTGGATCTGGTACTCTTCTACCTGTTCTTCGAAGCGGGCCTGATCCCGATGTTCCTGATCATCGGTATCTGGGGCGGCAAGGAGCGTATCTACGCTTCCTTCAAGTTCTTCCTCTACACCTTCTTCGGTTCGGTTCTGATGCTAGTGGCCATGGTGGCGATGTACGCTGACGCGGGCACCACCGACATCGAGACCCTGCTGACCCACAGCTTCTCGGCCGCGAGCTTTGACGTGCTGGGTATCCATGTGGTGGGCGGCATGCAGACGCTGATGTTCCTCGCCTTCTTCGCCTCCTTCGCGGTGAAGATGCCGATGTGGCCGGTGCATACCTGGCTGCCGGATGCGCACGTTCAGGCGCCGACCGCAGGCTCGGTCGTGCTGGCAGCGATCATGCTGAAGATGGGCGGCTATGGCTTCCTGCGCTTCTCCCTGCCGATGTTCCCGGTCGGATCGGACGTGATGACTGATCTGGTGCTCTGGATGTCCGCCATCGCGGTTGTCTATACCTCGCTGGTGGCGATGGTGCAGGAGGATATGAAGAAGCTGATCGCCTACTCGTCGGTTGCGCACATGGGTTTTGTGACCATGGGTATCTTTGCGGCCAACCAACAGGGCGTAGACGGTGCGATTTTCCAGATGCTGAGCCACGGCTTCATCTCGGCTGCCCTGTTCCTTTGCGTTGGCGTGATCTACGACCGTATGCATACCCGTGACATCGACGCCTACGGCGGCCTTGTGATCCGGATGCCTGCCTATGCGCTGGTCTTCATGTTCTTCACCATGGGCAACGTCGGCCTGCCGGGCACTTCGGGCTTCATCGGTGAATTCCTGACCCTGATGGGCACCTTCCAGAAGAACACCTGGGTTGCGGCTGTTGCTGCCACTGGCGTGATCTTCTCGGCAGGCTATGCGCTGTGGCTCTATCGCCGTGTGGTCTTTGGCGATCTGATCAAGGAGAGCCTCAAGACCATCAAGGACATGGATGCCCGCGAGCGGTTCATCTTTGCGCCGCTGGTGGTGATGACGATCCTTCTGGGCGTCTACCCGTCGCTTGTCACCGATATCATCGGCCCGTCGACTGAGGCTTTGATCTCGAATTTCAACCATTCTCTGGCTGCCGCTGACACCTCGTCGGCGACCCAGATTGCTTCGCACTAAGGGAGCCAAGGCAGATGATCCAAGCTGATCTCTCCGTCGTCCTGCCAGAGATTATTCTGGCTGTTTACGCAATGCTGGCGCTGCTGGCGGCGGTTTACACGGGCAAGGACAAGCTGGCCGCGACGCTGGTCTGGTCCACCGCAGCCCTGATGGTCGCCCTGGCGGTCTGGATCGCAACCGGCGGCAATGGCACGCACGAGGCCTTCGGCGGTATGTTCGTCGATGATGGCTTTGCCCGCTTTGCCAAGGTTCTGGTTCTGATCGGCGCCGCAGCCGTGCTCGTGATGGGACAAGAGTACATGTCGCGCCGCGGCATGCTGCCCTTTGAGTATCCGATCCTGGTTGCGCTCAGCACCGTGGGGATGATGGTCATGGTGTCGGCGGGCGACCTGATGGCGCTTTACATGGGGCTGGAGCTGCAATCGCTCGCGCTTTATGTGGTTGCAGCCTTGCGCCGCGACAGCGTGAAATCGACCGAAGCGGGCCTCAAGTACTTCGTGCTGGGCGCTCTGTCTTCCGGTCTGCTGCTCTATGGCGCCTCGCTGGTCTACGGTTTTGCCGGTACCACGAAATTCGCTGGTATCATTCAGGTGGCAGAGCATAACCACATGTCGCTGGGCATGCTGTTCGGCCTCGTCTTCCTGATCTCGGGCATGGCGTTCAAGGTCTCGGCCGTTCCGTTCCACATGTGGACCCCGGACGTTTACGAAGGTTCGCCGACGCCGGTGACCGCCTTCTTTGCCACCGCGCCCAAGGTTGCTGCGATGGGTCTGTTCGCACGGGTGCTGCATGATGCATTCGGCGGTGCGGTTACCGACTGGCAGCAGGTAATCGTGGTTCTGTCGGTACTGTCGATGTTCCTCGGCGCCATTGCCGCCATTGGACAGACCAACATCAAACGCCTGATGGCCTTCTCCTCGGTCGCGCATATGGGGTATGCGATGATCGGTCTGGCAGCGGGTACCGAACAGGGCGTAACCGCGATGCTGGTTTACCTGGCCATCTACGTCACCATGAACATCGGCACCTTCTCCTTCATCCTGATGCTGGAAAAAGACGGCACACCGGTCACCGATATCAAGGCCCTGAACCAGTTCGCATCGCGCGAGCCGGGCAAGGCGCTGGCGGTGCTGATCCTGATGTTCTCGCTGGCCGGTGTTCCGCCGATGCTGGGCTTCTTTGCCAAGCTGGGCGTGTGGCAGGCGGGTGTTGATGCGGGCCTGATGGGGCTGGTTGTGGCCTCGGCTGTCGCCTCGGTTATCGGTGCCTTCTACTACCTGCGGATCGTCTTTTACATGTACTTCGGCTCCGGCGAAGGTGAAGTCGAGATCAAAGGCTCTCCGGTGCTGACGCTGGCGCTGATGGGATCGGCTGCGCTGATGCTGATCGGGGTGGTCTACCAGTTCGGTATCGACGGGGCAGCAGCGGCTGCCGCCGCAACGCTTGTAAATTGATCTGTCGTTCAGACAGTCTCGGAAGGCCCGGTCGCATGACCGGGCCTTTTGTGCGTAAAGGTGGAGGCGTTTGATGACCTGGCCGACGGGATATGGGAAACGGGTTCTGCCCGAGGTGGACAGCACCCTGGACGAGGCAGCGCGGATCGTTGGTGAGCTTCAGGGCCCCGAGTGGATCCTGGCGCTGCGCCAGACCAAGGGTCGCGCCCGCCGTGGCCGCGACTGGAAAGATCCCAAGGGCAATTTCGCAGCCACGCTGGTGATCCGTCCCGAAGGTCCGGCGTCGCAGGTGGCGTTGCGCAGCTTCGTAGCCTCTCTGGCGGTCTATGACGCATGCGAGTCCCTGACGGGGCGCAGGGAAGGACTGGCGCTGAAATGGCCCAATGATGTGCTCCTGAACGGTGGCAAGCTGGCCGGTATCCTGTTGGAAAGCGTCGGACAAGGCACAGGTGTTAGCCACCTGTCCATCGGGATCGGGGTGAACCTGATGGAAACCCCGATGAAGGAATGGCTGGAACCCGGCGCCGTGTGGCCGGTCTCGCTGCTGTCGGAAACCGGTATTCAGGTCGCGCCCGAGGATTTCCTTGAGGCGCTGGCTGCGGCCTTTGCCCGATACGAGGAGCAATTCGTAACCTACGGGTTTGAACCGATCCGGACCGCCTGGCTGGCCCGCGCCGCCAAGCTGGGTGAGGTTATCACGGCACGCACCGCAACGTCGGAAACCGAAGGCACGTTCGAAACGGTGGACGCCAGTGGCAACCTTGTCCTAAACACCGCCAAAGGCCGCATTTCGATCCCGGCCGCGGATGTCTATTTCTAGGAAGGACAAGCCCATGCTTCTGGCCGTCGATTGTGGCAATACCAATACTGTCTTCTCGATCTATGACGGAGAGCAGTTCATCGGCATGTGGCGCACCGCCACCGATTGGAAACGCACCGCAGATCAGTATTACGTCTGGCTCAACACGCTTATGCGACTGCAGGGGATCGAGGCGGATATCACCGACATGATCATCTCCTCTACTGTGCCGCGGGTGGTGTTCAACCTCCGTGTTCTGGCGGACCGCTATTTCAACACCCGGCCCCTTGTGGTTGGCAAGCCCGATTGCCTGCTGCCGGTCGAAGTACGCGTGGATGAAGGCACCGCCGTGGGGCCGGACCGGCTGGTCAATACGGTGGCCGGCTTCGATCACTACGGTGGCAATCTGGTGATGGTGGATTTCGGCACCGCGACCACCTTTGACGTGGTGGCCGAGGATGGCGCCTATGTCGGCGGCGTGATCGCCCCCGGCGTGAACCTCAGTCTTGAGGCTCTGCATCAGGCGGCCGCTGCGCTGCCACATGTGGACATCTCTAAACCGCAAAAAGTCATTGGCACCAATACCGTGGCCTGCATGCAATCTGGCGTGTTCTGGGGCTACGTGGGGCTGGTGCGAGAGATATGCACCCGCATCAAGGAAGAGCGCGGTGTGCCTATGAAAATCATATCAACAGGCGGGCTGGCGCCTTTGTTCCAGCAAACGGCGGATCTGTTTGACGCATTCGAGGACAACCTCACGATGCACGGTCTACAGGTCATCCATAAATACAATAAGGATAACGGTACTCCGAATGAGCACTGAACGATTGATCTATCTGCCCCTTGGCGGGGCAGGTGAAATTGGCATGAACGCCTATGTCTATGGCTATGGCAAACCGGGCAAGGAACGGCTGATCCTGGTGGATCTTGGCGTAGCCTTTCCGGATATGGAGACCAGCCCGGGCGTGGACCTGATCATGCCCGACATCACCTGGCTGAAGGAACGCGCCGACCAGCTAGAGGCGATTTTCATCACCCATGGTCACGAGGACCACATCGGGGCGGTCTCGCATCTTTATGGGGATCTGCGGGTGCCGGTCTATGCGCGTGCCTTTACCGCCAACCTCGCCCGCCGCAAGATGGAAGAGCGCGGCCACGATCCCAAGGTGGTGCAGACCGTTTCGGCCTGGCCCGAAGTGACCAAACTTGGTCCCTTCACCGTTGGTGTCGCGCCGATGTCCCACTCCATCCCCGAAAGCGGCGCATTGGTGATCGACAGCCCGGCCGGGCGGATCGTGCACACCGGCGATTTCAAACTGGACCCGAACCCGTTGGTCGGTGAGGCTTTCGATCCGCAGATGTGGACCGAAATCGCCAAGGACGGCGTGCAGGCGATGGTCTGCGATTCCACCAACGTCTTCTCGGCTCATCCGGGGCGCTCTGAATCCGAACTGGCGCCGGAGATCACCAAACTGATCGAGAGCGCAACCGGCATGGTTGCTGCCACCACCTTTGCCTCCAACGTTGCGCGAGTGAAAACCCTTGCCGAAGCGGGCGAGCGGGCAGGGCGGTCCATCGTCCTCTTGGGCCGTGCCATGCTGCGCATGGTTGAGGCCGCCGTGGAAACCGGTGTGCTGAAGGATTTCCCCAAGGTGATCCAGCCTGAGGACGCGCAGGAACTGCCGCGTGACAACGTGATGCTGATCACTACCGGTAGCCAAGGCGAACGCCGGGCGGCAACCGCGCAGATGGCACGCGGTAAGTATCGCGGGCTTGAGCTGAAGGCCGGTGATCTGTTCCTGTTCTCCTCGAAAACCATTCCGGGCAACGAGAAGGGCGTGATCCGCATCATGAACCAATTCTCGGAGCGCGGCGTCGACGTCGTAGATGACAGCTCGGGCCTGTACCACGTGTCGGGCCACGCCAACCGTCCCGACCTTGAACAGCTGCACGCGCTGGTCAAACCGAAGATCCTGGTGCCGATGCACGGCGAACACCGCCACCTGCGCCAGCATGCGCGCATCGCCGAGGAAAAAGGCTATGCCAGCGTTGTGGCGGTGAACGGCACCATGCTGGATCTTTCCGGTGATCAGGGGCCGAAGATCGTCGACTATGTGGACACCGGCCGGACCTATCTGGATGGATCGGTCAAGATCGGCGCGCTGGATGGCATCGTGCGTGACCGGATCCGCATGGCGCTGAACGGCCACGTGGTGATCACGGTGATCCTTGATGAAGAAGACGAACCGCTGGGAGAGCCCTGGTGCGACATCAAAGGCCTAGCGGAGACCGGAACATCCGATGCGGCGCTGGCTGAGGTGATCGAAGAGGACCTGAATCAGTTCCTGATGCGCGCCGGTGCCAAGACCCTGCGCGACGATGACAAGCTGGAAGGCGAGTTGCGCCGCGTGGCGCGTCAAACAGCGAACAACGAGATCGGCAAGAAGCCTGAAGTAACAGTGGTGATCAGCCGTATGCGCTGATCCCTACTTGTCAAAGACTGAAAACGAAAACGCCCTGACTGGATCAGTCAGGGCGTTTTTTTTTGAGTGGTGGTATTCGAAAGTGCGATCAGGCGTGGCGCGGGCGGTGCACCAGTGCGGTGATCTTGTGGACGGCGCCGCCGATGCGTGCCACCACGGCGCGCAGCATGTTGCCCATTGCCGCGCTGCGCATTGCATGGGCGCGTTGCTCGATGGCCTGGATGTCCTGTGCGGTGAGCGGGGTGTTGTCGAACTGGGTCATTTAACTTTTCAACCTATGAGATGTGTCTTTCTTGCTTGCGGGTGACATAGTCCCCTGCGGCGGGTTTGACATCCGGTCAAATGATCAATGCCGCCATGCTGCAGGTGCAAAGCAAGTCACCAAACCGCGAATGATTGGATGGCAGGCGCCGTAGGGGAGAACGAAAAACGGCTGCATCCCATTCAGGATGCAGCCGTCAAAACTGTCAAAGTGCTGATGCGTCAGCTAGCGCGGCGTTCGTCAAAGGACAGCGCAATAAAGCTGGGCATGTGATCGCCCATGCCGACAACCTTGCGGTCGTCGCGGCGGTCCTGCTTGCCTCCACGGCCACCACGCGATTGTTTCGCTGGCTTTTCAGCATTGGCCGATTTGTCGCCAGAGCGGGACTGGGATTTTGGCGCGGTTGCAGTGTCCGTATCCGCGTCTGCTGCCTGATCTGCCTTTGCATCCTTGGGCGCGTCCTGACCCTTGTCCGCCGATTTGCCACGACGGCTGCGGGTCGGCTTGGGCTTGCTTGCGGCGGTATCATCCTTGCCTGCGTCCCCAGCATCTTCGGTGGATTTGCGGCTGGGTGCCTTTTTAACAGGGTTTTCCAGGCGGGCGATGGTCTTTTGAACCAGGCTTTCGACTGCATCCAGCGCCTTTTCATCGCGCGGGGTACAGATGGTAATCGCCTTGCCCTCACGGCCGGCGCGGCCGGTGCGGCCAATCCGGTGCACGTAGTCCTCGGCATGGCCAGGAACGTCGTAGTTGAACACATGGCTGACGCTGGGCACGTCGAGACCACGCGCAGCCACGTCCGAAGCCACCAGTATGCGCAACTGGCCCTCGCGGAACCCATCAAGGGTCTTGGTCCGCTGGCTTTGGTCCAGATCGCCGTGAATGGGCGCGGCGTCATAGCCGTATTTCTTCAGCGACTTTGCCACCACATCCACGTCCATCTTGCGGTTGCAGAAGATGATCGCATTGGTCAGCTTTTCGCCTTCCTGATCGATCAGCGCGCGCAGTACTTTGCGCTTTTCGCTGCCTTCGCGATCCTTGCGGGAGGCTTTGAATTCCACAACGGCCTGTTCGATGGTTTCCGAAGTCGTCGCCTGACGGGCAATCTCGATCCGCTCGGGGTTAGACAGGAAGGTGTTGGTAATCCGCTCGATTTCTGGCGCCATGGTGGCCGAGAAGAACAGGGTCTGGCGGGTAAAGGGCGTCAGGCCAAAGATGCGTTCGATATCGGGGATAAAGCCCATGTCGAGCATCCGGTCGGCTTCGTCCACCACCATGACCTTCACATCAGAGAGGATCAGCTTGCCACGTTCGAAATGGTCAAGCAGGCGACCGGGCGTTGCGATCAAAACGTCGACGCCCTTATCAATCAGTTGGTCCTGTTCCTTGAAGCTGACGCCGCCAATCAGCAGGGCTTTGGTCAGTTTCAGGTGCTTGGTGTAGGTGTCAAAGTTTTCAGCAACTTGTGCTGCCAGCTCGCGCGTGGGGCAGAGCACCAGGCTGCGCGGCATCCGTGCGCGGGCGCGTCCGCGTGCGAGCATGGTGATCATCGGCAGGGTGAAAGAAGCGGTCTTCCCGGTGCCGGTCTGGGCGATCCCCAGAACGTCGCGTCCCTCCAGCGCAGGCGGAATGGCTCCGGCCTGGATCGGGGTGGGGGATTCATACCCGGCTTCCTCAATTGCCTTGAGGACCTTGGGGTTCAAGTTCAGATCGGTGAATTTTGTCATATGCGTCCGTTTTGCGGACACTGACCAGGCCCGCGCGAGTGTGAGTCAGCCGGTTTCGCAAGGTCATGCGGTTTGGCAGCTTCCGGCTTCGGGGCGGACTTAGCAAAATACGGGTGCACCGTCAATTGAAGCCTGATTTTGCAGGAGAAAACGCGGTTTTTCGCGCTCTTTCGGTGCATATTTGCAGAGTTTATCGCCCTTTAGGCGAATTTTGGAAAATGTTTGGCGCGTTTCTCCGCGAGGCGCAGTTCACGGATTCGCAGGCAGCCTTCCTGCTCAAGCCGCGCCCGCAGGTCCGCGCTGTCGGCGCAGGTCTCCTCAAAAAAATCGCGCAGACCGTCGGTACCCTGTTCCGCTTCGATGGCCGAGAGGAGTTCGTGCAGATTGATACCGCCCTTGTCGCGGGGCCGGGCCGGTTTCAGCTCGGATCGGTAGGAGCCCTGCCTCAGCCGGTAGCTGTAATGCGACAGCCAGCTGTCCCAATCGCGGGCGTGAAGATGGCACAAGTCGACATCCGGCAGGACCACTTGGCTGGGATTTTCCTCCCCGTCCACGAAGAAATTGTGGATGCGCAGCTTGCCCTCTTCCATGCCGGGGCGGACGAAAAGCTTGCCTTGGGTATGGCTGAGAAAGCCGCTGAGCAGATGCTCGCCATAGGTGGGATAAAGCTGCCCGGCCCGGGCACCTCTGTCGCTACCACGGGGGATTTGCGTCTTGAAGGCAGAGCCGTCGCCTCCGGCCAGGCTTTCAATCGGGTACGCGCGCGCGCAGAGAGCCGTTTCGGGCTGGCGCGCCAGCACCTGTGACAAGGGCTCTTTGGACCAGAGGAATTCATCCACATCCATATGGATCAGCCAATCCAGCCCCTTGCTCTGACGTCTGTAGGCGCGGGTGGCATTCAGGGTTTGCCGGACCTGGTGCTTGTCAGGTTTGCCGCCCTTGCGCCGCTGCGCCCAGGAGGCATCATCGCAGTCGAAAACCCGGATCTTTGGGTGCTGCGCCAAGAGATCGCGTGCCTCGGGGCAGGGGGCATCAAGATAGAGGAAAAGCCGATGCGCGCCTGCGTCCAGATGATAGGCGGCAAAGTTCAGCACATCCTTGGCCTGGGCCTTGATGGTGCTGACGATACCCCATGTCTGTGTCGGCGAATGTGTCAGGGCGGCCTCTCAGAACGGCGGTTCAGCAGGACGGCGCAGTCCACGGTCGTCTCCAGATCACCGCCGGTCTGGAAACGCGCCCGGGCCATGTTGAACCGCCCGGGCATTGATGGTGTTAGACCATCATTTCCTTGGTCGCCGTCAGTTTCAAGTCCGGATAATCCCGCTCCACCCGGTCGATGTCCCATTGCAGCCGCGTCAGGTAGACGGTGTCGCCGTCATGGTCTGTCGCGATATGCTGCTTGTTGGCGTTGATGAATTTCTCCACCGCCGGTTTTTCCCCGGAGACCCAGCGGGCCGAGGTAAACTGAGAGGGCTCAAAACGCACCGGCAGGCCGTATTCCATCTCGATCCGGCTGGCGAGCACTTCGAACTGCAAAGCCCCCACAACGCCGACGATGAAGCCGGAGCCGAAGGAGGGTTTGAAGACCTTGGCGGCGCCTTCCTCTGCGAATTGCATCAGCGCCTTTTCCAGATGCTTCGCTTTCATCGGATCGCCCGCCCGCACGGTCTGCAGCAGTTCCGGCGCAAAGGAGGGGATACCGGTCGCCCGCAGGGCCTCGCCTTCGGTCAGCGTATCACCAATGCGCAGCTGGCCGTGGTTCGGAATACCGATGATGTCACCCGCCCATGCCTCTTCCGCCAGTTCCCGGTCCGAAGCCAGGAACAGCACCGGGTTCGAGATCGCCATGGGCTTCTTGGTGCGCACGTGGGTCAGCTTCATGCCGCGTTTGAAATGGCCCGAGGCCATGCGCACGAAGGCGACGCGGTCGCGGTGCTTGGGGTCCATATTGGCCTGTACCTTGAAGACGAAGCCGACGACCTTCTTTTCCTCCGGGCAGACCTGGCGCGGGCTGGCCTTTTGCGGCTGCGGCTCGGGGCCGTATCGGCCAATGCCATCCATCAACTCCTTCACCCCGAAGGAGTTGATCGCAGAGCCGAACCAGATCGGGGTCATGTGACCCTCCAGCACCGATTGCGGGTCAAGGGTCGGCAACAGCTCCTTGGCCATCTCCACCTCTTCAAGGAACTTCTCAAGCAGATGCGCAGGCACGTGTTCTGCCAGTTGCGGATCGTCCAGCCCTTCGATCGAGATGCTCTCGGCAACCTTGTTGCGGTCGGCGCGGTCCATCAGCTCCAGCCGGTCACGCAACAGGTCATAGCAGCCGATGAAATCGCGCCCGACTCCGATGGGCCAGCTGGCGGGGGTCACGTCAATCGCCAGCATTTCCTGGATTTCGTCAATGATCTCAAACGTGTCGCGGCTTTCCCGGTCCATCTTGTTACAGAAGGTCAGGATCGGCAGATCGCGCAGGCGGCAGACTTCGAACAGTTTCTGCGTCTGGCTCTCGACACCTTTGGCGCCGTCAATCACCATCACCGCCGCATCCACCGCCGTCAGCGTCCGGTAGGTGTCCTCGGAAAAGTCCGAGTGGCCGGGCGTGTCCACCAGGTTGAAGCGGAAACCGTCGAAATCGAACGACATGGCCGAGGCCGAAACCGAGATGCCCCGGTCCTTTTCCATCTGCATGAAGTCTGAGCGCGTGCGCCGCGCTTCGCCCTTGGCGCGCACCTGACCGGCCATCTGGATCGCGCCGCCATACAGCAGGAATTTCTCGGTCAGAGTGGTCTTGCCCGCATCCGGGTGCGAGATGATCGCAAAGGTGCGGCGCCGCGCGATTTCGGGCGGCAGTTCGGGGCGGTTTGTGACGGAATCCAGCATGAGCGCGCGTATATCAGGATTGCGGGTCGAGGCAAGAAAAACAGGCGGGCCCCTACGTGCACTGGGCATACACAGGGTCGATTGCATGTCCCGGCAACCCTTTGTCAAAATGTCTAACTTGCGTGCGCTGCGTCTCGGGGAGGTTTCAGCCCGACGTCACCCTCTTTCAGCGCACGACCTTCAACCCCACAAGTGCTTGTGAGACAGCGCTGCGCAGCGCCAATGAACAATGCGAACGCACAAGTTGCTTCTCGCTGGTCGAAAAATTGGCCCAATCTTTGGTTTGCAAGTTACCTGGAATGACAGATCGTCCGCTTACCTGTTTGCCTTCAACAATTTGACTGCCAGTAGCGGGATCGACCAGAGATGCGGTGAGGCCAACTGTGCAGGCATTCTCCCCAATGAGCGCTTTATTTACTGCAGGGTTGCGAACCCACAGGACAAAACGCGGTTGGTATTTTTCACCTTTGGCTTTTTCAGCACTTGCGATGGCGCCGATTGCAAATAGCCCGCCGCCGAGGGCAAAGAAGTCGCGTCCGGGATTGTAGTTCTGGCCCAGAATATCCAGGGGCGTTTGCTGAAGTACGATGACGGCGTCGGTCTTCTGCGCCGCTGCGCCAGTGTGCGAGGGAACGTTTGCGACGACTGCGCCTGTCGGGGTGAGTTGTTCCCTTACAAAACCGCCCGCCGTCGATGCGGCGTTCCATCCCAATTTGCCGTCAATCGGCTGTGGCTCGGCGAATGCAGCGTCCCAGTAAGTCGACACAACATTATCACTGATTTGAGTGACTAGGCCGATTTTTGAATACTGCGCTTGCGCATCACTCGGAATACCGACCTGGGTCGTATCCAAGCACCCGGTTAAACTCAGGGCTGCGACCACGCTGAATAGTCGGATGAGGCTTTTTGCTTCCATGACCTTTCCCCTTTCAGTTCCGCGCGCAAAGCATTCTGAACCGACCTGCAGCTGCACGCCTTGATCCGGATCATGGCAAAAGTACGGAAATGGCATCGCACCCACCCTTTTGGAGAGGGGCGCGTCCGCGGCATCAACGCGGTACTGGGCATCTACTGGATGCCGCTTTTGTTTGGCCACATCCAGGCGCACGAGAGGGACGACACCATCCTGCGCATCGCGCTGAATGCGCAACGCATGCAGAGGGAGAGGCGCAGAGGGTGAGGGGCGGCAGGCAGCACAAACTCGCCATCCGCATGGGGTACGACATTCACTATGCTGCGGCTGCGGCCTCGTTATCTAATTTTCGCGAGACCGGGCGTTCAGATATGCAGCATCGACTGCGGCAATTTCACATTTGGTGCTGAGGTCAGCGCCGCGAAAAAAGTGGTGTCCTTTGATCTGATGCGCGGGGCGAAGAGAAATGCTCTTTTCGTTCATTTCCCATACGCCCAAGGCCTTCGCCGAGCACATGTTCGCCGCAACCGACACCCTGGCTGCGCCATCTGAAAGCTCCGCGGGGATGTCGATTGCTCCACCTGCGCCAATCAGCAAGGCTCTGCTTCCGGCTGGTTGAATGTCCAGTGGCAGGTCAGCACGTGTCAGCTATGGCCGTAGTAGGCTTCGGGGTCCACAAGCCCCCCATCTTCCGTCGCGATATAAAACACGCCATCTTTCACTTCGCCGAGCTTGCCGTATTTTCTATGCGTGACCTCGAAGTCATTCAACGTGACGCGACTGTCCTCATCAAAGCTTGTCGAGGTTTCTACTGTGATACCAAAGTCGCGGGTCAATTCCGACGCAATCACATCGTACCACATGCCGGTGGCTTTCAGGTCGTGAGCCTGTTTTTCATTATTCTTTCTAATGTCTTCCGAAGACATCCCATCAACAATGCCTTCGATCATCTCCGGGGGCGTGTTGGCCGAAGCATACACCACTGAGTGCCCTGATGACGCATCTTCAAGCTGAACTTCAAACTTGTTTCTAGGGAAGTTCGCCTGATTGGCAGCGGTGATCATATCACCCAGCCGTGTCGCAGCAGCCAAAATTGCGTCCTCACGAGTCTCATAAGCCCCCATGCCCGGTTGCTGAGCCTTCGCCATGGAATGGGCCGTGTAGAGCCCCAAAGACAGACGGTTCTTGTATCCGTTCTCCGCCTGGAACGCATCGGACTCTGCCTGTCTTGCATAGGCATCGGCGAACATTTTGGCGCGCTGTGCAGGATCTGTATACTGCATCCCGTAGGTGCCGCCTTCCTTCGGAATTCCGGTTTTTGCGTCTGCCGATGCGCCGGACTCGCCTGCAATGGCAGCACGTGCAATCCTGCTGAGGGCGATTTTCACGGCCTGATCGGAGCCTGATGGCGCGGCCAGTGGGTTTTTTTGATGCCTTAATACTCTCCTGGTTTGCCCCTGCGGTATCAAAAAGGGAGAGCGTATTCGCGTTCAGGGATTGATTGATAAGCATAGTGACCGGCGCTGTTGCACAAATCGGGGTCTGAGCGTGGTTCCCCTTTCCCCGGACGGACCTATCCTACGGCCACAGTGACGGGTATGCCGAGCGCGGTGTAGCCGTTCAGCACGGCGATGCGAAC